>NZ_CP035282.1:3062500-3403111 GCF_004103715.1 Acidilutibacter cellobiosedens
CCAGCTAATGGGACGCGAGGTCATCTCACACCGATATTCTTTAACTTACTCTGCATGCGCAGTGTAAGTATCATAGGGTATTAATCCCGGTTTCCCGAGGCTATCCCCTTGTGCGAGGCAGATTCCTCACGCGTTACTCACCCGTCCGCCGCTAAGGAATACGTATTCTTCCCGAAGGCTTCCTAAGTATTCCTTCGCTCGACTTGCATGTGTTAAGCACGCCGCCAGCGTTCGTCCTGAGCCAGGATCAAACTCTCAATTTAAAGTTTGCCTTTGCTCTTATCAAACACTAACTTCTTTTTTATAACTTATTTTTTACTCAAATTTATTCCCACTGTTTAATTTTCTTGGTTCAGCGTTGACTTACCGTCAACTCTTAATACTATAACAGCTTTCTTTTGATATGTCAATATCTTTTTTGTGATTTTTTATATTTTTTTCTACAAATTTTACTCTAAATATTCACTCCCATTTCAGATAATATTCCCTTCAATATATGTAGATCTTTTAGATATGTATCTTTTAAATCCCTTTTATATAAAATCGCAGCAGGATGATACAGAGGAAAAACTTTATAAGGCTTTCTATCGATTTCGGCTTGTAACATTTCGCCATGTACATCTCCAATTTTTACATCATTTTGAAATATTCCTTTCAAAGGGGTATTCCCGAGAGTAACCAATACCTCTGGATCAATAATACATATCTCCGCAAACAAAAAATCCACAAATTTTTCGATTTCTTTTTCTGTAGGAGGTCTATTTATTAATTTCCCGGTTTTAGCACTTTCTTTCGTTGGTCTGTATTTAACGATATTAGTTATATATACTTTTTCTCTTTTTATTTCCAATGTCGTTAGAAATTCATTTAAATATTTTCCTGCTTGCCCCACAAACGGTTTTCTTTGCTCAACCTCTTTTGCTCCTGGAGCTTCTCCTATAAGAATTATAGGACTATCTACGTTCCCATTTCCTAACACTATGTCTTTATCCTTATAAGCATTAAGTATTTTATTATTTAGTTTCAACAATTCTTCATTCTTCAATAACTTCATCCTTTCTCGGAGTTAAAATCACTTCCTTATATTTATCTCTTATTTTCTTAAAATCTTCCCAAGAATCTTTTTTCTTATTTTCGTCTCTTAAAAGAGCTGCCGGATGATAAGTAGGCATAATATAAAAGCTTCCTCTCTGAATCCATTTTCCTCTATCAGCAGTAATCTTAAAATCCGGACTGATAATATTTCTTGCGGCTATAGCTCCAAGGCAAACTATTATATCAGGATTTATTATTTTAACTTGCCATCTTAAATATTCAATGCATATGACACTTTCCTCTTCATAAGGATTTCTGTTATTCGGAGGTCTGCATTTAACTATATTTGCTATATAAACATCTTCTCTCTTCAAACCGATTGCTTCTATCATCTTATCTAAAAGTTGCCCTGCTTTCCCTACAAAGGGCCTTCCCTGCTGATCTTCATTATATCCGGGTCCTTCTCCAATAAACATCAATCTTGCTTTTTTATTCCCTTCTCCAAATACTACATTAGTCCTTCCCTGGCTTAAATCACATCTGTGACATTTAGAAACTATATATTCAAGTTCCTCTAAAGTATACATTTTAATTCCCCCGAACTATATCTTAAACTACATATATTTTATCACAATTTGGTTTGTAAAATAAAATTATATTTGCTTTAGAATTTATTATTAAATTCATAATTTTATCTACATCTCAAATTTACACCTTTAAGTTTATGAAATCTTTTCTGAATTATCCGAGTAAATTTAAATTTAGTTCTTCTGTTCCGTTACAATTTAAAATCATGTCCTTACTGTGATTGATATATTTAATTTTCTACTGTAAATATAAACAGCGGCTTTGAAATTCTAAATAAAAGAGCACTGCAAATATTTTAAAGACTAAAATATTTGCGGTACTCTTAATCGAATACTAAAAATATATCGTTATTCCTCCAAAGGTTTCATTGTCGGGAATAATAAAACATCTCTGATACTTGGCTGATTTGTAAGCAATATTACCAGTCGATCTACTCCTATCCCAAGGCCTCCTGTAGGTGGAAGTCCTACTTCTATGGCATTAACAAAATCCGTATCCATCATATGAGCTTCCTCATCTCCCAGTTCTCTTTGTTTTAATTGATCAACAAATCTTTGTTTTTGATCTATGGGATCATTAAGCTCACTAAAAGCATTGGCGATTTCCCAAGTATTGATAAATGCTTCAAACCTCTCAGTTTTTCTTGGATCATTAGGATTCTTTTTAGCAAGAGGAGAAACTTCAACGGGATGACCCGTGATAAAAATTGGTTGAACCAAATTCTTCTCACAGAAAGCTTCAAAAAATTCATTGATTACATGTCCTCTCGTCATTCCGGATTTTATTTCTAATCCTTTTTCTTTAGCTATTTCTATAGCCTCTTTGTCAGTATTTATTTTACTAAAATCTACACCAGAAAATTCTTTTATAGCTTCTTCCATATCCATTCTCTTCCAAGGAGGAGTTAAATCTATATCTATACCTTGATAATTAATCTTAGTAGTTCCTAATGATTCCTCTGCCACATAGGCTACTATTCCTTCCGTTATCCTCATCATTTCTTCATAATCCACATAGGCTTGATAAAGCTCAATGTTTGTAAACTCAGGATTATGTTTATAGTCCATACCTTCATTTCTAAACATTCTTCCCATTTCATATACTTTCTCAAAACCGCCGACTATAAGCCTTTTCAAATATAATTCATTGGCAATCCTTAAATACATGTCTATGTCCAAAGTATTATGGTGAGTAATAAAAGGTTTTGCATTTGCTCCCCCAGCTATTGTACCAAGTATGGGAGTTTCAACTTCTAAAAAACCTCTTTCATCAAGATACTTTCTTATATTCTTTAAAATTTTAGTTCTAAGAATAAATGTATCTCTTACTTCAGGATTTACTATTAAGTCCACATATCTTTGTCTGTATCTCAAATCCATATCTTTAAGCCCATGAAACTTTTCCGGAAGTATCTGAATGGATTTTGAAAGAAGAACAATTTTTTCGGCTCTAATTGATATTTCCTCTGTATTCGTTTTAAACACCTTTCCTACGACCCCTATTATATCTCCAATGTCATACTGCTTTATCCAACCATATTCTTCTTCTCCTATAGAATTCATCTTCGCTAATATTTGAATTTTATCTTCACTATCCTGTAAGTCAAAAAATATTATTTTCCCATGGCCTCTTTTGGACATAATCCTCCCTGCCACAGATACTTCTTTTTCTTCCAATTCATCAAAATTCTCTTTTATTTCTGTGCTATGATGAGTATAGTCGAATTTTTCAATAATAAAGGGATTCCTTCCTGCTTCTACTAACTGTTTTAGTTTCTCTCTCCTTAGTTTAAGTATTTCATTAATTTTTTCTTCAGTTCCTGGCATTTCCGTTCCTCCTCTACTTGTTAATTTTCAGAATTTCATATTTTATAATTCCATCTGGTACATGTACTTCAACAATATCCCCTATTTTACCTCCTATTAACGATTTCCCCACGGGAGATTCATTTGAAATTTTGCCTACATAAGGATCTACCTCTGCTGAACCAACTATAGTATACTCTATTTCTTCATCATACTCCAAATCTTTAAGAAGCACTTTAGAGCCAATCGTTACCACATCTGTTTTAATATCATCATCATCAATTACTTTAGCATTCCTAAGCATATTCTCCAATTTTACTATTCTTTCTTCCAATTGAGCCTGTTCATTCTTTGCTTCGTCATACTCGGAATTTTCACTTATATCTCCAAATGCCAAGGCTTGTTTTATTCTCTCAGCAACTTCTTTTCTTCTGACTGTTTTTAAAGTTTCCAGTTCCTCCTCCAACTTTTTTAAACCATCAACCGTAATAAAAACATTTTTATCAGCCATCTGTACCTCTCCTTTTCTTATAATAACACATCTCATTTATCTATTTGTTAGAATATTGATTTCATTATATGGTGACATTATAATTTAGCTTTTCTTTATTGTCAAGTACTTACAATTTTATTTTATTGCTCCTATGAATAATAACAAACTCTTCTATTGTATATTCCCTTCCATTTGCCAATATCCCCAGAAAATCTTTATAATCATGTTGTTCAAGTAATTCATATTTATTAGAAAATATTTTCTCCTCGGGAGCAAAGTACTCATTTATTTTTATTTTACCTTTCGTCGAAAATAAAAAATCTTCAATGGGCACTATTGTTTTCTCTTTAATTTGAGTCAACAATATTTTATTTCTGCTTAAATCAAATACCACAGACTTTTTTCTTAATTTATTTGGGTCAATGATATTTTTTTCTTTAAAATTAATTATTATCGAATAATTGGACAATATTTTATCAACATTCTGAGAATAAAATATCGATAAACCAGTTTTTTCTAACGTATTAGAAGTCAATTCATCAATATAACCCCTTTTTTCATCTGTAACAGTTAAAAATCCTATTCCTTTGGAAAGATTTTCTACTAATAAATAAAATGACGGATCATCTTCTCCAATAATCAATATTTCTTTTCTTCTCAGATCCTCTTTCATTTCTTGAAAAATCTCATTTAACACGTGAGGAAGAAATTCTGCCATTACCATCTTTCCATCTGCTACAGAAAAACTTGTTTCTCTTTCAATTTTCAGTATATCTTCATTGTCAAAAATATAGGAACTATCAAATACAATATTCTTAAAATCCCTTTCTTCGATATTATTTATGCTGTGAATTATTTCATCAATAAATTTATCTTTTTCCTTCGGCATAAGAGGTGATATTCCAAAGCTCTTTCCTATAATATTTTCCTTAATGTCAACAATATCCATTATTATTTTAGAGCCGAAAACTTTCATTATTTTGTCAGGACAATATTTAAATATTCCTTTTTTTAAGTATCTTCTATAATCTTCCTCCCCTATAACATATAAAAAGTCAAAACATATATATCCCCCCAAATTTTTATTATATGAACATATATATTACCCACTTCTCAAATTATGCCGAAGTTCTCTTAAATATTCTAATAATAATTCTTCTATCTCATTTTTATCATTCATTTGATTGATATGATTTTTAATCACCGCCGAATTTCTCATACCTTTTATATACCAGCTTAGATGTTTCCTCATTTCTTTAATTCCTCTTTTTTCTCCTTTAATAGAACAAATGAGTTCCATATGTCTTATGGCAGTATGAATTATCTCTTCTTCTGTAGGCAAAAAATCTTCTTTACCTTGAATTAGCCTTAGAACTCGTTTAAATATCCAGGGATTTCCTCTGGCACTTCTTCCTATCATAACTCCGTCACAGCCGGTATAGCGAAACATTTCAACAGCATCTTTCGGTTCGTAAATATCTCCGTTTCCTATAACCGGTATTTTAACCGTTTTTTTAACTTCCCTAATAATATCCCAATCGGCTTCTCCAGAATAAAACATATCTCTGGTTCTTCCATGAATAGTTATCCCTTGAGCACCTGACTCTTCTATTATTTTAGCTACTTTCAATGCATTTATATTTTCTTTGTCCCATCCTTTTCTTATTTTAACCGTAACAGGCTTTTCCGCAACTTTAACTACATTGCTTACTATCTTTCCTATTAAATCAATATCCTTAAGTAATGCACTTCCATCTCCATTTTTCACCACCTTAGGGGCGGGGCAACCCATATTTATATCTATTACATCTATGTCGTTTCTCTTATTTATATGGTCTGATACTACTTCAGCCATAATATCCGGATCAGACCCAAATATTTGAACTCCAACAGGTCTTTCTCCATTTTCTATACTCATAATATCGTAAGTCTTTTTATCTTTATAATAAAGGCCTTTTGAACTTACCATTTCAGTATATACAAGGCCGGCACCCATTTCTCTGCATATAATCCTAAATGAACTATCAGTTACTCCTGCCATAGGAGCAAGAAATATATTATTTTTAACATCAACACTGCCAATTCTCATCTTTCCACTCCTTAGAATTTAAAAATAAGTAGCCTTAAAGGCTACTTGAATTTTTATTTCTTTTGTATATTATCTTTAACCCCTCCAAAGTCAGGAGTTTATCTATCCTGTTAATATACTTGCTTTCACTCGCCAAAAGAGAAGCAAATCCTCCAGTCGCTACTATATTTTTAACTTTCCCTTCAGGTTTCAACTCATTTATCATTTTTTCTATAATATAATCAACCAGCCCTCTGTACCCATATACCAATCCGGCCTGTATACTGCTTACAGTATTTTTACATATTACTCTTTCAGGTTCCACCAACTCAACTTTAGGTAGTTTTGCCGTTCTCATAAATAATGCTTCACTGGAGATTTTAATACCGGGAGCTATAGCTCCTCCCAGATAATCCCCATTTTTGGATATGGCACAAAAAGTTATTGCGGTTCCAAAATCAACTATAATCAAAGGCCCGCCATACTTTTCATATCCGGCTACCGCATTAACTATTCTGTCGGCACCCACCTCTTTAGGATTGTCATATTTTATATTCATTCCGGTTTTTACGCCTGGCCCTATTATCAAAGGATCATGTCCAATATACCTCTTAATAGTAGCATCTAAAGTATACATTAAAGTAGGTACTACTGAAGAAATTATAACATCTTCCACATCCTTAAAACATAAATTGTGATAACTAAATATCTGTTTTAGTAAAAGACCGTATTCGTCAGAAGTTTTGTCCTTATCCGTAGCTATTCGCCAATCATAAAGTAATCTATCTCCATCATATACTCCCAACACAATATTTGTATTTCCTACATCTATAACCAATAACAATGTTATTACCCTCCTATAAACTACCCTTTTTATTAAGGGAAGCTATTACGCTTGTAGTTATTATTATTGCGACAATTATTTCCGGTATTCCGTTAGCCACTCCAATTCCGACTATAGCTTTTCCTATAGCCGTTGAGCTAATTCCTGCTTTTTGCACGAATTCCTCTCCATAAATCCAATATATCCCTGACATAACTCCAACGGTATTGGTTAATGTTCCTACTGCAGCAGCCATAACTAACTCTATTCCATTTCTTTTTAAATGTTTATGAGAATAGTAACCCATAAACAAAGTTAATAAAATAAGTACTATATTGAATACTAATATCCAATCACTCTTTGAATTCTTTATACCGTTAGTAAAAGATACTATAAGATATATCAGAATTATACTCCATAAGAAATACAATACTCTCCGTGAAGCCTTTTCTCCTAATTTCTTAAATCCGATATAAGTATAATAAGAAGTGATTCCTATAAGAATTCTTGGCAGAACCGATATAATTGGATTCAAAAATACAAAAGAAACAGGCGTAGGATTTGCTATAGCTTGAAATATACTGAATAAGCCAAATATCAACCCTACTAATCCTCCAACTATAGGTCCTTCGGTTATAGCCCCTATTATAACAGGTATGTGCATAATTGTAGCTCTTGTAACACCTATAGGTATAAATCCCAGGGGGGTAAGACCAAGAACCGCAGAAATCGCCCCCAATACTCCTGTAATTACTATCTTTCTCGCAGTAAAGCCCTTAATTTTTGACATAAATCATCCTCCGTTCTAGTTCATTATTTAGATACCAGACGATATTCCATATAAATCGAAAACAGTCCAGCTCACAATGGATGCCAGCTATAGCATTCTTTTAAAGATATTTTAATACCAATTTCGAAAAAATTCAATGACTATTTCATAAAATCTATATTGCCCTCACCATTTATGTCTTTATAGGACGGAATGTCTTCATATCCTTCAGCAGATAATACTCCGTTAGTTATCGCTCTTGAAACTGTTTCGCTTGCCAAAGTACCCATTAAATTTATATCTCCTTTAACTTCTCCTGTTCCCATAACAAATACGGTATCTCCGTCATATGTAGTATTAATGGGATTTATCGATCTGGCAAGACCGTTTTGAGCCATCTGAGCTATTTTATTACCTTCCGCTTTCGTAATTTTTCCATTAGTGGCTACGACCCCTATAGTCGTATTGCCCATGGGAAAACCTGTTGTTTTTTCTTTTTCTTTCATCAATTCATAGGAATTCATCAACTTTTTATTTTTTCTGTCAAATATTCCTGCTAGTATATGATTATTGTTATAATCGTATACATCCCCATAGCTGTTCACCACTACCAACGCTCCTACCCATAAATTTCCTACATTCATACTGGCACTGCCCAATCCAGATTTCATAGAATTTTCAGGCCCCAATATCTTTCCCACAGTAGCACCGGTTCCACAGCCTATATTTCCTTGCCTTCTTTCTTCACTACTGGAATTTTTTGCTGCTTCGTAACCCATATGAAAATCAGGTCTTATTTTATAATCTCCTAAATTCAAATCAAATATTACTGCACCACAAACTATAGGGACTTTGGTAACTCCTACATCAAAACCCGAACCCATTTCTTCCAGATATTTCATCACTCCTCCTGCTGCATCCAAGCCAAAAGCACTTCCCCCCGAAAGGACAACTCCATGAATTTTGTCAACTAATTTTTCAGCTTTAAGCAAATCCGTTTCCCTTGTTCCAGGCGCAGAGCCTCTCACGTCTACTCCCCCGGTAGCACCCCTCTTGCATAATACAACGGTGCACCCTGTCATTCCTTTATCAGAACTAAAGTGTCCCACTTCTATTCCGGGAATATCCGTTATATATCCTTTATACATAAAATCACCCTCTTTATTATTTTCTAAAATAAAATATTGAAAAGGCTTCTATCATGATATTAATATATTTAAAGAAGCCTTTTTTGAAACTCATTATATGAAAAGTATGAATTAAGGAAAATATGACTTTCCTATAGGTTATAAATAAGTAAAATCAATGAAATTCTTATACTAATTTTAACTTTTAAAAAACATCAGAAGCAGCCCTGCAGCCACTGCAGAACCAATAACTCCGGCAACATTCGGACCCATTGCATGCATAAGTAAAAAATTTCTTGGATTTGCTTCTTGTCCCACTTTCTGAGAAACCCTTGCAGCCATAGGCACTGCCGATACTCCTGCAGAACCAATCAGCGGGTTTACTTTTCCTCCACTCATTTTATACATTATTTTCCCAAATAACACTCCACCTGCTGTTCCTATGGAAAATGCAATTAGACCAAGCATTATTATCTTAAGTGTTGAAGGAGAAAGAAACGTTTCTGCATTAGCTGTTGCACCTACCGTTGTTCCTAAAAATATTGTAATTATATTAATTAATTCATTTTGTACTGTCTTAGAAAGTCTGTCTACCACACCTGACTCTCTAAGCAAGTTGCCCATCATCAGCATACCAATCAACGATGCTGCTGAGGGAAGGAGTAATGTTACAACTACTGTAACCAATATAGGAAATATTATCTTTTCTTTTTTAGATACAGGTCTTAACTGCTCCATTACAACTTCACGTTCTTTTTTTGTTGTTAACGCTTTCATAATCGGTGGCTGGATAATTGGCACTAATGCCATATACGAATAAGCAGCCACTGCTATAGGGCCTAATAAATGGGGAGCCAATCTGCTTGTTAAGAAAAGTGCCGTAGGCCCGTCTGCACCTCCTATTATTCCTATACTTGCTGCCTCAGGCCCTGTAAATCCTAAAGTTACAGCTCCCATAAACGTAATAAATATTCCGAGCTGAGCCGCAGCTCCAAGAAGTATACTGCTCGGAGCTGCGATTAACGGCCCAAAATCTGTCATAGCCCCTATACCGAGAAATATTAAGGGAGGATATATGCCTAACTTAACTCCTTGATACAAATAATATAAAAGTCCGCCTATTTTCTTTGTTTGGGGAATTAAAGTTCCCGTCGCAGAATCCTTTACTACTTCAATTACCGGTGGATCCATAAGGCCACTAATGGGAAGATTAGCAAGCAGCATTCCAAAAGCTATTGGTATCAAAAGGAGTGGTTCATATCCTTTTTTTATAGCTAAATAAAGAAGTATAAATGAAATAATAAGCATTATTACTTCTTTATATGTAAGAGCTGCAAAGCCTGTACTTTGTAAAAAATCTTTCAATATACTAAATAGCATTCAATCCACCACCTTCTCATATTTTATTCTATGCCCACCAATTTATCTTCCGTTTTGACGGTTGCTCCTTTGCTAACATAAATTCCCGTAACTTTTCCGTCTTTGGGAGCCACTATTTCATTTTCCATTTTCATTGCCTCTAATATAATTAGTGTCTGACCGGATTTAACAATATCGCCTTCCTTAACATTTATATTTAAAATAGTACCTGGCATTGGTGCATAAACTACTTCCGTGCCCTTAGCTATCGATATATTTTTCTTATCTTCTTCTGAAGAAACTTCTTTTTCTGTTGGGTTTTGTTTTTGAACCGAGCTTTCAACTACTTTCTGCTGGATCGGCTGACTTTGATATTGAACTTCATTAGATACCTCTTCTACTTCTACTTCATATTTTTTTCCATTTACGTTTATAAGAAATTTTCTCATTTTTTACCTCCTAAAATTGTTTTATTTATAATCTCTTAAACATTTGCTGTTCTCTTCCTACTCTTGACCATATACATTCATTTGTGGATATTCTTTTTATACTTTTTATATTCATTTCGGGTATCGATACTCCCAAACTTGCAGCTACTGCTGCAGATATAATTGCTATCAATTCTTCGTTTTCATCATCCTTAATATTTTCCATATTGGCCTCCTTAGCTACTAATTTCTGACTTGTTTTCTTCATCTTAGTGCCTTTATTTGTTATAACCTTAGAGCCCTTTATTAGGTATGATATTATTAATAAAGATATAAACACAATAGCCATGCTAAATATAGTTATTATTAAGCTATCAGACATTGTTATCTTATCTCCCACTATCTCACCTTCCTACAGAGGAATATTTCCATGTTTTTTAGCCGGTCTCTCTTCTCTCTTACTTCGAAGCATATCAAAGGCACTTATAAGTCTTGGTCTGGTAGTACTGGGCACTATTACATCGTCTACATACCCTCTTGACGCTGCAATATAAGGATTATTTACAGTGTCTTTATATTCTGCTATTTTTTCCTTCCTGAACTCTACAGGATCTTCAGAGCCTTCAATTTCCTTTTTGAATATAATATTTGCTGCACCTTCGGGTCCCATAACTGCTATTTCAGCATTAGGCCATGCAAATACTTGATCTGCTCCCAAGTCCTTAGAACACATCGCAAGGTAAGCTCCGCCATAGGCCTTTCTTATTATAAGAGTGACCTTAGGTACTGTCGCTTCACTATAAGCATAAAGCATTTTGGCTCCATGTCTTATAATCCCTCCATATTCCTGTTCCGTTCCAGGTAAAAATCCCGGTACATCTACGAGATTAAGCAGCGGTATGTTAAAAGCATCGCATGTCCTAATAAATCTGCCGGCTTTATCAGAAGCATTAACGTCAATACATCCCGCCAAAACTTTAGGCTGGTTTCCAATCACTCCTACGGTCATCCCGTTGAGTCTTATATATCCTGTAATCATATTCTGAGCATAATAGGGCTGAACTTCAAAAAATTCTCCTTTATCTGCTAATATATTTATTATTTCCTTCATATCATAGGATTTATTTGGATTTTCAGGTATTATTTCGTTAAGTCTCTCTTCAACCCTATTTATATTATCATCAGCTTCAATAATAGGAGGCTCTTCAAGATTATTTGATGGAAGATAACTCAGCAATCTTTTTATCCTTTGAATGCAGTCTTCCTCATTTGAATCTATAAAATGAGCAACTCCACTGATTTTATTATGAGTCACAGCTCCTCCCAACTCTTCCTGAGATACTTCTTCTCCGGTAACCGATTTTATCACCTGAGGTCCGGTAATAAACATCATTCCCGTATTTTCAACCATAAATATAAAATCCGTCAGTGCCGGTGAATAAACAGCACCTCCCGCACATGGCCCCACAATTACAGAAATTTGGGGAACTACACCTGAAGCCAATGTGTTTCTATAAAAAATATTTCCATATCCCGATAGAGCATCTACTCCTTCCTGTATCCTTGCTCCTCCGGAATCATTAAATCCTACTATAGGTGCACCCATTTTAATTGCCATATCTTGAACCTTGCATATTTTTGCTGCGTGCATCTCTCCAAGAGAACCTCCCAGAACTGTAAAATCCTGAGCATATACAAAAATCAGTCTTCCATCTACAGTGCCGTATCCTGTCACAACTCCGTCTGCCTCTGCTTCAACTTTTTCCATTTCAAAATTAGTACATCTGTGCTTTACAAAAGCATCTATTTCAACAAAGCTGCCTTCATCCAATAAAAGATTTATTCTTTCTCTCGCAGTAAATTTACTGGATTTATGCTGTTTTTCAATACGTTTTTCACCTCCTCCAAGAGATATTTTATTCTTGGATTCGATTAGTTCCTCGATTTTGTTTTTCATTTTTACCCTCCTTCTTCTCTACATAATACTAATTTCTTTCACAAAGTTCTATCAAAACTCCAAAGGTGCTTTTGGGATGCAAAAAAGCAATTTTTGCTCCTCCTGCACCATAACGAGGCTTTTCATCAATCATCCTTATACCTTTCGATTTCATCTCTTCAATAGCTTTATCGATATCATCTACTTTATAAGCTATGTGCTGTATTCCCTCGCCTTTCTTTTCGATAAACTTCGATATAGGGCCATTTTCCTCTGTAGACTCTAAAAGTTCAATCTCTGTATCTCCAATGGGCAAAAAAGCAACTCTCACTTTCTGTTCTTCTATAACTTCATTGCCTTGAGCCTTTATACCCAACACATTTTCATAAAACTTTAAAGTCTCATCTAAATCTTTAACCGCTATTCCTATATGATCTACCTTTTTAATCACTTTATTTCCTCCCTTCTTATTTAAGTAATTCTATAATCTTATCCCTTCCAGTATAAGGATCTAAATTTCTTAAGACCACTTTCTCCGCCAATTCCTCTAAAATAGAATTATTTTTAATTGTCTTCATAACTGAGCTCATTAGCTCATCTTCCACTAACTTTAATATTTCGAGTTTTGCATTTCTAACCCTTATGTCCTTTAATTTATTGGTACTCTCCAAATATTTTCTATGTTCTATTATCTTGTCAAGAAGAATATCCATGCCTTCGTTCCTGACCCCCGATACTTTTAATACAAATGGCCTATAATCCTTCTTATCGTTTAAATCAAGCATCATTTGAATTTCTAACTCAGTTTTATCGGCTCCATCCAGATCCGATTTGTTTATTGCAAAAATATCTGCTATTTCAACGATTCCCGCCTTAATAGCCTGTATATCATCTCCCATATTAGGAGCCATTACCATAAGCACCGTATCCGCAAGCTTAACTATATCTATTTCAGACTGGCCAACTCCTACAGTTTCAATGAATATATAATCTGTCCCAAATATATCAAGTATCTTTACAGCTCCTTGGGTGGCCTTAGATAATCCTCCTAAAGAACCTCTGGTACCCATACTTCTGATAAAAACTTCTTTGTCAAGGGCTAAATCATTCATTCGAATTCTATCACCTAAAATTGCTCCTCCTGTAAAGGGACTTGTAGGATCTATTGCTATTATCCCCACTTTTTTCTTCCTTTTTCTCAATTCTTTTGTAAGCTTATCGGTGACAGTACTCTTACCGCTTCCGGGAGGGCCTGTAATACCTACAATATAAGCCCTGCCAGTATATTTATATAACTTTTTAATCATGTCAAAAATTTCTTTGTCCCCATTTTCAACCATAGTTATAGCTCTTGCACAAGCCCTTTTATCTCCCATTATTAATTTATCTTCCAAGTCCAACTTATGCACCACCTATTTATTCCTCTTTATATGAGTCCTAATATATTCTACTACATCTTTTGTGGAGGTTCCCGGAGTAAATATCTCCTCTATTCCTTTTTCCTTAAGTCCCGGAATGTCATCTTCGGGAATTACCCCTCCTCCCATTATAAGAACATCTGTCACTCCTTCTTCTTTTAGAAGATTAACTACCTTGGGAAATAAATAATTATGTGCTCCTGAAAGAATACTCATTGCCACAACATCTACATCTTCCTGTATTGCTGTAGCAACAATCTGTTCGGGGGTTTGTCTTAAGCCCGTATATATTACTTCCATTCCTGCATCTCTCAAAGCTCTTGCAATAACCTTTGCTCCTCTATCATGCCCATCAAGTCCAGGCTTTGCTACCAAAACCCTTATTGGTCTATTCATTCTGTTTCCTCCTTTTATAATATAACACTTTGCTGATATTCTCCAAATACTTCCCTCAATACATTACATATTTCTCCAAGAGTCGCATAAGCTTTAACCGCATCCAATATACAAGGCATTAAGTTTTCCTTGCCCTTTGCTTCATCTTTTAATCTCTTCAATACCCTTTCGACTTCTTCATTATTCCTTGAATTTTTTAATTCCTGTAATTTCTTCTTCTGCAATTTTTCTACCTCAGGATCGACTCTCAATATATCTTTATGATGTTTTTCTTCGATTTGGAATTTATTTACTCCCACAACTACTCTTGTATTAGCCTCTATTTCCATTTGATATTTATACGCACTATTCTGAATTTCTTTCTGAATAAATCCCTTGGAAATAGCTTTCGGTGCTCCTCCCAGCTCATCAATTTTTCGTATATACTTCATTGCTTCTTCTTCTATTTTATCGGTTAAGTTTTCAATATAATAGGACCCCGCCAATGGGTCAACAGTCTCCGTAACTCCGCTTTCATAGGCTACAATTTGTTGAGTCCTTAATGCAATTCTTACAGACTCTTCAGTAGGAAGAGCTAAAGCTTCGTCCCTCGAGTTGGTATGAAGAGATTGAGTCCCTCCAAGAACTGCAGCAAGGGTCTGAATAGTAACTCTGATTATATTATTATCCGGTTGCTGAGCCGTCAATGTAGAACCTGCCGTCTGAGTATGAAATTTCAACATCATGGATTTTTCTTTTTTAGCTTTAAATCTTTCTTTCATTATTCTTGCCCACAATCTTCTTGCCGCTCTGTATTTAGCAACTTCTTCTAAAAAATCATTATGAGCATTAAAGAAAAATGAAAGTCTAGGCGCAAATTCATCTACATCCAAACCAGCTTTTATTGCCGCCTCAACATATGCTATTCCGTCAGCTAAAGTAAAAGCAACTTCCTGAATTGCCGTAGCCCCTGCTTCTCTTATATGGTATCCGCTGATACTTATGGTATTCCATTTAGGGACATTTTTTGAACAATATTCAAATATATCCGTTATAAGCCTCATGGACGGTTCCGGTGGAAATATGTAAGTTCCCCTTGCAATATACTCTTTTAAAATATCATTTTGAATTGTTCCTCTTAATTTACTCTTGGGTACTCCCTGTTTTTCCGCTACTGCTATATACATCGCAAGCAAAATACTGGCCGGAGCATTTATAGTCATAGATGTGCTTACCTTATCCAACGGAATCCCTTCAAACAGTATTTCCATGTCTTTCAACGAATCAATAGCAACTCCTACTTTTCCTACCTCTCCTTCACTTAAAGGTGCATCTGAATCATATCCAATTTGAGTAGGAAGATCAAAGGCTACACTTAAGCCCGTTTGTCCTTGTTCAAGCAAATATTTATATCTCTTATTAGACTCTTCGGCAGTTGCAAATCCTGCATACTGTCTCATAGTCCAAAGTTTTCCTCTATACATCGTAGGCTGAACTCCTCTTGTAAAAGGATATTGTCCCGGGTATCCCAAATCCCCTTCATAATCTAAATTTTCATTATCCTCAGGAGTATATAACCTATTAACTTCAATATTTGAACCTGTACTAAATTCTTCTTTTCTTTCCGGAAATTTTGATAAAGTTTTCATAACCTTATCTTCTTCCCACTTTTTCTTTGAATCTTTAACGTTTTCAATGGTGTCCTTGTCAAACATTATCAAATCCTCCTCATATTAAACAAACAGGTTTTTTAGTATCTTTATTATATTATACTACATCCTTGGGGAAAATTTGCAACTATTATTTCAAATTATATTAAAAATGAAACAAAAATTGCATATTTTAAAAATCTACTTATAAATAAAAGCACTATCAGCAATTATTAAAATCTAATAATATCGATAGTGCTTGTTTTATATCACAGAAATTTCATTCAATGTTTTTTACTTTATGCTGCTTCAAAAGCCGCTGTAAATTCTTTTTCATCAAGAGTTTCTTTTTCCAATAAAGCCTGAGCTACGGAATGCAATTTATTTATATTGTCTGATAAAAGTTTTTCTGCCGTCTGATATGCTTTATCAATTAAGCTTCTCATCTCTTTGTCAATCTGAGCAGCTACTTGTTCACTATAATTCCTTGTTCTTCCAAGATCCCTTCCTACAAATATTTCTTCATCATCAGTTCCGTAAGTCATCGGCCCAAGATTATCACTCATTCCATAATGAGTGACCATTCTTCTTGCCACTTTAGTTGCTCTTTCTATATCATTTTGGGCTCCTGTACTGATGTCTTTTAATACTAACGCTTCGGCTACTCTTCCTCCCAAGAGTTGAACAAGTTCACTCTCCATTTGACGTTTAGTCATATAATTTCTTTCATCTTCCGGAAGATATGCTGTAAATCCTCCTGCCATTCCTCTCGGTATGATAGTTATCATATGAACAGGGTCAGCATCCGGTAAAAGCCTCGCTGTTACTGCATGACCTGCTTCATGATAAGCTGTTATCTTCTTTTCCTTTTCACTTATCACCTTGCTTTTCTTTTCGGGTCCTGCCACAACTTTAATGGACGCTTCCTCGATTATATTTGCTGGAATAGCTTTAAGTCCATGTCTGGCAGTCAAAAGAGCTGCTTCATTGACCAAATTCTCCAAATCTGCCGGGGTAAAACCCACAGTTCTTTTAGCTATAACTTTTAAGTCCACATCAGGAGCCAATGGCTTATTTTTAGTATGAATTTTCAACACTGCTTCTCTTCCTTTAACATCAGGGACTCCCACATACACTCGCCTGTCAAATCTACCGGGTCTCAATAATGCTGAGTCTAAGATATCCGGTCTGTTAGTAGCTGCCATGACAATAATCCCTTCGTTCGTTCCAAACCCATCCATCTCAACAAGAAGTTGATTCAAAGTTTGTTCACGCTCATCATGGCCGCCTCCTAATCCTGCACCTCTTCTTCTTCCTACGGCGTCTATTTCATCTATAAAAACTATACATGGAGAGTTTTTCTTTGCCTGTTCGAATAGATCTCTTACACGGCTTGCACCTACACCAACAAACATTTCTACAAAATCCGAACCGCTTATACTAAAGAAAGGTACTCCAGCCTCTCCTGCCACAGCTCTGCTCAAGTAAGTCTTCCCTGTTCCCGGAGGTCCCACAAGAAGAACGCCTTTCGGTATTCTTGCTCCAAGTTCAATATATTTTCTCGGGCTTTTTAAGAAATCCACTATCTCCATCAATTCTTCCTTTTCTTCTTCCAGACCAGCTACATCGGCAAAAGTAATTTTGGTATTGGGATCGTCCTTTACCATTCTCGCTTTGCTTTTCCCAAAGGACATTACCTTATTTCCTCCCCCTTGGGACTGTTGCATAAACACAAACCAGATTATTCCAAATACCAAAACAGTAAATATTGCCGGAAGCATATCAACAAACCAAGGTGTTCCTTGTTCTTCCTCGACATTATATCTGACATTCTTATTACCTTCTATATAATCCAAATAAAATTGGTAGCTTACCTCATTTGACGGTAATGTTGTTGTAAATTGCGTATCATCCTTTAATTTTCCATTTAAAACATTTCCAACGGATGTAATGCTTTTTACATTCCCTGCTTCCAATTGCTCCTGAAGTTCAGTTACATCCATCTTCTTTACTTGCTCTACTCCCTTTCCTAACATCTGTACAGCAATAATAATCATGACAAGTATAAGCAAATAAACACTTATACTCCTGAAAAATTTTCTCAAACTGAGTCCCTCCTTCTAACTTTAAGCCAGATTACATTATCAAATTATAGCATGTTTATTTTAATTATACAAATAAATTTATCATTATAAGGTAGCTTTTCTTGAAACTCATTTACGGAAAGTTCTTTTTATCTGTTTTTTATAAGTGAGAACTTTCCTATTCGTTATAAAAGCATTCTTTGAACATATTAACTATATACTTCTTTTTTTAAAGCTCCTACAAATGATAAATTCCTATAATTCTCTGAATAATCAAGCCCATATCCTACTACAAATTCATCAGGAATAACAAATCCTCTATACTTTACAGGAACATCAACCTTTCTTCTTTCTGGTTTATCCAAAAGAGTACATATCTCTACACTTTCAGCTCCCCTTTTCTTTAAATTTTCATATAGATATTTAAGAGTAAGTCCTGTATCTATTATATCTTCAACAATAATAATATCTTTTCCCTCTACGCTGCAATCCAAATCCTTGTTAATTTTTACCACTCCTGAAGATTTAGAAGAATTTCCATAACTGGAAACCGCCATAAAATCCATAGATATAGGAAGATCTATACTTCTTACCAAATCTGACATAAAAATTACTGCTCCTTTAAGTATTCCAATCAATACAAGATTTTTCCCTTTATATTCTCCAGTTATTTCTTTTCCTAATTCTCCAACTCTTTTTTTTATTTGATCCTCTGTAACAAGTACTTCTTTTATAAAATCTTCCATTCTGATCCCCCTCAATTTGCTATTATTTTTTAATACATTTTATGACTAGTACCTTTTTGGTATTGGAAGTAATTTTATATTCTTCATTAGTTCTATATCCCACAATCCAGAGAATATTTTTTTCATCTGCAATTATAGGAATCGACTCTCTTAAATTTTTCGGAATTTTTTCATCTATAAAATAATCCTTTAACTTCTTTGTACCATTCATTCCATAGGGTTTAAACTTATCTCCCGAAATTCTGTTTCTAATAATTAGTTCGCCATATATTTTATCATAATCAAATGATTTAATATACATATTTTTAAAATTTAATTTTACTTTTTCAATAGGAACTGCTTTCATTTCAAAATAGCATTTACATTCAGGCACGTAATTTACTCCATTTTCTCTCATTTTATATGAAAAAGATCTAAATTCTTTGTTTTCTCTTTTTTGAATAATAATTTCCCCATAGCTTGTCTTAGCAATCAATCCATTACTTAAATCTATACTTTTCCCTGTATCTCCTTTATCAAATAGCACCATAATATCACTTATATTCTTTTCCGTGATTCCGTTAATATCGTCAGCAACTTTCATCAAACACAGCTTAATTATTCTTTGCTTTATACTCTTATGCTCCTTCAGAAAATCATTTCTATTTAAAATTATACTATTTTTACTTTCGGTCTTCACTATCTTTTTATAAATATTTGATGAATATTTATCTAAAAAATTACAATCCAAATTAGCAGTTCTGCTTAATCTGCTCAATCCATCCAAAAAATTAGGGTTATATTCTCTTTCAATATAAGGTATTATTTCCAATCGTATTCTATTTCTCAAATACTTAGGCTCTAAATTAGTTTTGTCGATTCTTACTTCTATATTATTTTTGCTGATATATTCTTCTATTTCTTTTCTTGTAACATTTAACAAAGGCCTGATAATATTTCCATTTAAAAATTTCATTCCTTTCAATCCATCAATTCCAGTCCCTCTTATTATTCGCATAATAAGCGTTTCGGCTTGATCATTCTTATTATGAGCAACAGCAATTTTACCTCCGCCTATTTCAAAAAGAACTTCATTAAAAAAATCATACCTTAACTTTCTTCCCGCTTCTTCAGAAGACATTTTATGTTTTCTTGCATATCCATTCATGTCTACTTTTTCAGAATAAAAGGGTATATTCATTTTTTCACATGTAAGCCTTACAAATTCTTCATCTTCATCTGCATCTTTTCCTCTGACCCCATGATTTACATGGGCAACAAAAATGTTAAAAGGAATTACATCTTGTATTTCCACCAATACATGAAGAAGACACATGGAATCCGGTCCTCCCGAAACTCCTACCAGAATATTATCATTTTTTTCAATTAATTTATACTCTCTTATAGTCTTTAATACTCTTTCTTTCATAAACCTCACACCTATGTATTTAATTTGGACTTGACTTACACAACTCGTATCATCAGCTAAAATGGAGAAAATTTTCCCTGTAAATGCTAAAATAATTTATATTTAAAACCCAAAAATATACTTAACACAAAAAAAATAATACTTGAAACAAAAACAAACTCTACTCTGTCGAAAGTTAATCTAAACGAAGTGGATTGATTGTAGTACAATTTTCTAAGATCTTCTTTAAATTTAAAAGAAGAATTATATTTCCCGCTGATTCCTTTAGATAATACATAAATTATATTTTCATCTCCATTGGTTTTCCTTAAAAGTCCAATAATCTCATCTATATTTGAAATCAAAGGGTTAAATTCCTTCTTTGCTATAAGAGAAATCATAATCATGGATATTCCGAAAATCATGGTATGGTCATAGCTTTCAGATAATTTGTTCCATGAAATAATATTATAGGCGGGGGAATATTCTTTTGTAGAATATTCCACACCTACAGCTCCTCCGAAATCTATAATGTAAATTTTCCCATTTTCATCAACAATAATATTTTCGGGTTTAAAATCAGTATATTTATATCCTAATGACTTTAGCCTTTCCATTTTACCGATTATATTATACCCAATTTTAATAATATGTCTAACATTTAATTGGTTTTTTAAACATAATTCTTTTAAATTCCTTCCTTTAATCCATTCCATTAAGATAAAATGATATATTTCTCCTTTATAAACAAAATCATCATATTCATATACCCTTGGAATAAATTTCAGTTCCTTAAGATTATCCATAGAATTATATTCTCTTGTTATGGATTGAACATCTCTTGATACTTTTAACGCAAATTCCCGACCATTTTTATCCGCTACTTTATATACCCTTCCGAAACCCCCTCTTCCCAATTCCTTAATAATAGTATACTCATTTTTTCCCCATCTGCCAATTATATTTCTCATAAAGTTTCATCTACACCGTATATTCAGTAAGAACATCTTCATCTTTTTCTTTATGGAAAAAATTTATCCCTTCAATTATGGCTGGTCCTGTTGGTGTAGTTCCCCCTGTTTTTATTTGTTTTAAGCTTCCTTCCAAAATATCAATATCATGAGTAAAATCACATAGGACCTGAAAAAAGGATTCTCCTCTTTTAGAAAAAGCACATACCCCTATATATGTTTCTCCTTTTCTTTCATTTAAAAAGTTTAACAGTTCCAATATGCTCTTTTTGGCAATTTCTATTTTATTATTCATACTTCCGCTTGTATCTAACAATATCATACATTTCAATGAAGCTTCTTCTTCCAGTTTATCTATAAGTTGTACAATCCTTTTTCTTTCCTTAGGTTGAATTTCCGTCATATCTTTATTAATAATATTTTTTAATTCTTTATTCACAGCTTCTTCTATGGTTTTATAAACGGAATTCACAGTAACCTTACTTAAAGTTTGGTATAAACTCTCAATATCTGTAATTTCTCCTATGCCGCCTCCTGCCTGAGCCGTCATTTCCAATTCTACCAAAGATTTTTCCTTTCTCATATTATCAACTATACCTATAGTACTCACCTTTATCCCTTTTTCACAGGATATTTTCGCCGCTTCAACAGGACTAATTCCTGTATTTGACTCTCCATCTGTAACTAATATCATCTGATTTATAACCATGTTCATTCCTCCTTCTTTTTATAAATAATTATTGACAGTTCTTCTTTTTGTATTCAGTATATTAGTTACTTGTCCTAATTATTACTAATAATACGACAGAAAAAAATGGAACAGTTTTCACTGTTCCACTCTTTTTCTTTTAAATGTCATTACAAAGATAAGGCTAATTACTAAGGATACTGCACTTATTCCGATAATCCATAGGTTTTCATCTATTATTTCCGTATTTTGAGCAGTAGTATCGGAATTTGTCTTTAATTCTGCTCTATCATCGGGAGGTCGTTGATTTCTGTCGGTATCTCCTCCCTCTCTATTTGAATTTTTCATATTTTTCATCATTTCTATCTGCTCTTCCGTTAATCCTAAATCTTTTAATTGTTGTATTTGCTCTTCCGTTAATTCACTATCATCTACAGACCCAATAATATCCTGAGCTTTTTTCATAACATTCATATCAGGCATATTTCCCGGTTGCCGATTTTCTCCTTTCATTCCTCCTTGAGATCCAAGATCGGAAAGATTTATGCCGGAAGAATCTATAAGTTTGTCCTGATTTTCAGACTGTTCATCCGTTGTTGAAGGTATAGTCCCGTTAAGCTGCCCTTCTATACTTTGAGCTCTGAGTTTTCCGAACTCTTTCAATGCAGACAGACCTTTTAAATATTCTTCATATGTGTAAAAAGCTGATGCATCATTTTCCACATATTCACTTATTTGACTATCAAGTTTGTCAATAGTATCTTCAAATTTTCCATTGTTAAAATAGTCATCCAATATATCCTGAATGTATTGATGATATTTATCCTTGTATTCGCCTACTTCTAAAAGTTTTGCAATCAACGGTCGTTCCGATAACTCAACTCCCGATACTGGTGTATCTATAGGAAAATTTACGGCTGAAGACGCATTTCCCGATTGAAACCCTGCAAAGGAAAGATTATAATCCCATGGAAGAATGGACAGTTGACCATCTTTTTCATATAAATAATAATTATGTTTCATATTGCTTACATAACTGTCAAGGTTAACAAGTACTGTGTTAACGGCAAAATATCTAAGTACTTCGTCAACATCAATATATTTTTCAAGATCTGTGCCATCATTCAAATTTTTTAATGCTTTAATAACTCTTTTATAATCCGATTTTTTGGAATCAAACACGGAATTATCAAAAATATTTGGATAGCTGTCAACATCGTCATCGATATATTTTAAGTCAGAACCTCCTCCAGAGCCTTCTGCTCCCATTTTCTCTCCAAAATTTCCTTGTTGTGGGTTAAATGGCTGTTGGCCATTCTCACGTTGAATATTTTCTTGGTCCTCATTATTCTGTTGAGCGTTTCCCTGATCTTCATTATTCGGCTGAACATTTCTTCTCTCCTGATTATCATCTTTATCATTACGCCCCATTTCCATACTTTCCGGCTTATAAAGCATACCATAAGTAGGTCCGAAATTTCTATAAGCAAAGGACTCCTCTAAAGCTTCTACCGCTAAGTAAAATCCCCAATCTTCACCGTTTACCTTTACATCTGCGTAAGAATAAAGAGGAGTAGATATTCCCATACTATTCATTAAATCATAGGATAGATATTCTTTCATATAAGTAGAGTCTGAATAAATATTATTTATGGTCATCTTGTCAAGGCCAAAACATGACTGATGTTTTACATAATGATCAAATTCAATTTTAAAACTAAATCTGTCTGTAGTGTCATCATTGGCTACCATAGATAAACTGGAATTTCCTTTAGGCCTAATCCCTACGGAATAAAAGGTAGTACCATTTATGGTAATATCGCAGGAAATATATTCCTTGTCAGTAGCATTTTCAAGCATTTCATTCCAATCTTCTTCATCAACATTTATATCCATGGAAATGATATTATCTTTATTAAAAACCTTTGAAGCATATTCAGGTTGCGCGCTTTCTTTAACTATTCCAAACAATTGAGGATTAAACATAAATACAGTAGTAAATACAACTGCTATAAGTAATGTAAGAGCAATAATTAAATTTATATGTTTACTTTTTATCATATGCTAAAACACCTACCTTAAGACATATATTCTCCATTGTAACTTACCAATACCGCATTTTCCACTCCTTCAATTTTAGCAATATTATTTACAAAATCCGTAGTCATGTTTTTTAATCTGACTTCAATTGTAAGTTCAATTCCTTTTGGTGAAACAGTTTTTGATCTAATCATATACTTTTTGACACTTAATTCCACAGCATTTTTAACAAGTTGTTCTCCATTATCATCAGCACAATTTATAAGAAGTATGTATGGGTCATCTGTACTCTTTCTGTTTATAAATATTACCATAACTATACCAATAAAGATTGAGCCAAACACAGCAAGTGGAATTAACCCTGCGCCAATAACTATTCCAACGGATATTGACCAGAACAAAAATGTTATGTCGAGAGGTTCTTTGATTGCTGCTCTAAAACGAACGATAGACAGTGCTCCAACCATACCAAGAGAAAGTACTACATTTGAAGTTACTGCCAATATAATAAATGTGGTTATAAGAGTCATTGCTATTAGGGAAACCCCGAAGCTTGCAGAATACATTACGCCTATAAAGGTTTTTTTATAAACATAAAATATAAAAAGACCTAAGACAAATGCAAGTCCTAAAGCAATTACCATATCCAGCGCAGAAAAGGACGATACCTTTTCAAGAAAGCTTGATTTAAAAATATCATTAAATGTCATAATTCTCCCTCCAAATATTTTTAGCCGTAAATTCTACAGACAGCATATTTTGAAAATGATGAACACTGTTTATTTTTTATCTGAATAATATTCCTGATAATCTCAGGTAAAAATTCATCAAATTTCACTTCCAATATTACTGTTCCTTCAGAATTCGTAATCATTGTAGGAACATTTTGATTAAACAAGTCCTTAGAATTGAGGCCGGTTTTCACATTACTATCAATAGTTATCCTTACGTTTCCTGGTTTATAAACAAATGGTTCTCTGATATAGTCCACCAATGTTTTAGGTTTAAGCTGCTGATAGTACATTTTTGCATAAAGTTCAGTAAGCAACGGTTTGTTTGAGCTTTTAAGCCATTCAATATTTCCGTCAATAATTTCTTCGCATTGTTCTTTAGTGACACTTACCGATATCTTATTACAAAGACCGTTGGTTTTACTCTTTTTCTCAACTTTAATAAAAGAAAAATCATCGTTATAATAACGGATCCTAAATTTTTCCCTGTTATTCACTCCGTATATCTTTTCTCTGAGAGCCTTATCATCAATATTATCAAAGTATAAACTTCTAACTCTGTATTTTCCGTCCATACCAGCATGTGAATCAGAATCGGCAATTACTTTTAACCTCTGATGCAAGGCAAAGTAATCTGACATGTTTATATAATATTTAAGTTCATGTCTCAGTATTTGATTCTTCATCCTTATCACCTCCTGTTTTGTTTAATATGACTTTATTATAAATACCTTGTGTGACGAATTCATGAACTCTATATGAATTGTAAACGAATTATTAATATATTAACTCTCCCATGGATTATAAAAAAATACGGATTCCGAAGAATCCGCAGATAATTTACATTATTCTATTTTTATAGTACTTAGTTCAAACCAAAATGTACTTCCTTGGCCCTCTTTACTTATTACTCCATATTCAAGATCGTGCATATCAAGAATCATTTTAACAATGGAAAGCCCCAAACCTGTGCCAATTGAAGCCCGTTTATGAGTCTTATCTACTTTATAGTATCTATCCCAAATAAGCGGCAGATTCTCTTCCGATATACCCTCTCCTGTATCTATAACCTCAATTCTCACATGGCCCTTCATTAATTTCTGACGGACTTCCACAAACTTATCTTTGCCAGTATAAGTAATAGCATTATTAATTAAATTATAAATAACCTGTACAATTTTTATTTCGTCTGCATTTACATAAACGTCGTCATCATAGATGAATTCGATCCTATACCCATCTTGCTCTGTAAGTTTTGTATACCTTTTTAATACTTCCCTTATAGTTTCAGTAATATTAAAATCTCTTTTATCCAATTCCTGAATACCGGATTGAAGTTTTGAAATATCCAACATATCATTTACAAGATCCGTAAGTCTTTTTGCTTCATCAATAATAATCTGAACATTTTCAGGCGTATTTTCTCCGGGGATATCGCGGATTACTTCTCCATATCCGGTAATCATGGTAAGAGGTGTTCTAAGATCATGAGAAACATTTGCAATCAATTCTCTTCTAAGGCTTTCAACCTTGGAAAGCTCTTTTGCAGCATAATTTAACGTACTATTTAATTCTGAAATTTCAAGATATCCTTTCCCTTCAAATTTGATATCATAATTCCCCTTTCCAAGTTCTTTGGCCGAGTCATTTATTTTAATAATCGGTTGTGATATTTTCCTTGAAATAAAAAATGCCAGAAAAACAGACAATATAATTAAAATTACAGTAATGTATATAAGTTGAACTCTTAATGTTTCCACAGTGGCATTTACAGGAGAAATAGTAGAATTTAGCATAACCATCAATGGAAGTCCATCATTTCTTTTTACAATAGTGCCATAGATTATGCTTTGAGTTATATTATTGGGAGGAGGATACCTCCCAATAATATTTCTGTTTATGTCTTCCCTATCCTTCGAAATATTCTGTGGTAAAAGTTCAAATGTTGTTCCGCCTTTATCCTGAGCTTGTTTAAAAAAATGATATATTTCACTGTATGGCATCTTACGAATTATACAATCAAACATTACATAAGAGGAATATAGACTTCTTCCTTCCTCGTCTATTACCCTTATACATATGTCATTTTCCTGGGATATACTCTTGATAATGGTTCCTATGTCCTCATCGTCTATGTTTTTCGAGATAATCTCAGCAGAATTCTCAATATTTTTTATTTTTATATGTTTATAGAAACTGTCTAAGAATACAATTTGGAACAGCCATAAGAGTATAATAATGAAAGAAATAAGTCCTGCTAAATAAGAAAATATTTTCCATTTAATGCTAAAACCATTAAAATTAAGTTTCAAATCGATACCCCACCCCTCTAAGCGTAACAATATATTTGCCATAACGTTCAAGGCTTTTACGGAGAAGTTTTATATGGGTATCTAAAGTTCTGTCATCTCCAAAAAAATCGTACCCCCATACATCGGTAATAATTTTCTTCCTCGTCAATGCAATTCCTCTATTTTTAACAAGATAAAAAAACAAATCATATTCCTTTGGAGACATATTAATCCTTTTATTATCTATATAAACAATTCTGCCTGTAAAATCTACGGTAAGCCCTTCAAAACTTATTATTTCCTTTTTTATTTCTTCATTGCTTGGACTGCTGCGCTTAATTATAGCATTTACCCTCATCATCAATTCTTTTGGAGAAAAAGGTTTTACCACATAATCATCTATACCCAATTCAAATCCATGTATTTTATCATATTCTTCTCCTCGAGCAGAAAGCATGATTACAGGAATTGTCTTATATTTTCGTATCTCCCTACAGGTAGAAAACCCGTCTAATTCAGGCATCATAATATCAAGGATAATAATATCAAAATCCTGATTTTTACAAATACTTATAGCTTCCATGCCATCCTTCGCTTCCACGACTTCATGACCTTCAAAAACCGCATATTTTTTTATTAATGCTCTTATCTTCTCTTCATCATCAACTACAAGAATTTTATACATATATCAATACCTCGCCTTCCATCAGGTTCATATTCTCATTATATAATATTTCCTGTATTTTATGTGATGGCTGAGTGAAGGTTTTTTGAATTATATCTAAATTTATCTCACCTATTCTTCCATATTTTAGTTACCAATACGGTTGTGTCATCTTTTATATAGTCTTTATATTTTCTTTTCGCCTCCTCTATAATTTCTTTAGATATGGTTTGAGGATTAATACTTTTAATATTCTTAATCACCTCCATCATCCATTCTTCCTTGTCAATTACTTCTTCATTTGAATCCAATACTCCATCCGACATCATTATGATAAAATCTCCGTCTTCAAGATATTCCTCGCAAACTTGAAAGTCTACGTCCTTCAGCATTCCTACAGGTAAAGACTGAGAATTTATCATTTTTACTCCATTTTTCTTTTTTATAAAAGTGGGAGCTGCTCCTGTTTTGATTGTCTGAAGTTTTCCGTTAAATAAATCAATAGCGGAAATATCCAAAGTAACAAATGTTTCTTCATTGCCTTTAAGAAACAACATGGAATTAATAGTGCTTAAAACCATTTCTTTATTAAATCCTGCTTCTAAACATTTTTCCAGCATAGATATAGCTGTATTGCTTTCTGAATTTGCTTTTTGCCCTGCCCCCATACCATCACTTAATGCTATATAATAGTTATCTTTACTTTCCATATAGGTAAAAGTATCTCCCGAGATATGGTTCCCCTCTTTATAAATTGTTGAAAAGCTGGTCATAGCACTTATCTTCTTTGCCTGAGTGAATTTATAAATTTGATTCTTTTTCTTCGATTCGCTCAAATTAAATTCTCCGCTTAATTCTATTTTCAATATATCTGAAAGAATTTCTTTGATGGAATTCTCCATATTTTCGTTTTCACAAGTATTTTTTACCTCGACAAAGATTTCTAATTTCCTTTTACTTGATTCCAACACATTTACATTGGAAACATTTATCTTATTATTTTTTAATTCGGTATATATTATTTCTTCCAAATCCCTATTAAAAACTATGGGAGCATTAATGTCTTCAACTAACTCCTTCATTATTTCTGAAATCTCCTTGAACTGTTCCGACACAAGCTTTCTGTTTTCTGATACTCTTTTCTTCCAAGTATAATTTATCTTATGAATATCATAATATTTATATATGTTTTCAATCATGTCTTCTACTTTCACACATCTTTTCCTAAAAAGCTCCGGTAAGTTCTCTTCCCTTATCTCTTCCTCCGTTTCAATCTTTTCTATAAGATTAAACATAGAATAATAAGTAGTATAAAAATCCTCTCCCCAGCAAAATTTATTTAGTGAACATTTATTACATACGGTATTGGCTATTCCATCAATAAGATCATACATATCTTCCGAATTCCCGTCTGTTTCTTTTTCCGCAGCATGGACAAAGACCTCTCCCATCTCGGAAAAAACGTTGGAGATTCTTTCAATTCTGTTTGAAACGATACCCTGTATCCTTTTCCCCATGTTTTCATCTTTTTTTAATTCTCTAGGGTTCTTTAAAAAATCGGAAAAAAACTTTTCTATTCTGGATGAGAAGATTAAAAATAAAATTGCCCCTATTCCTATTTCCTTTAAATTCAATAAACTTGAATTAAACCCGCTGATATAAAAGTTCATGATACTGTTTCCCATTAAAAACCCCAGTATTGCTCCAGTCTTTCCCAGGTCCTTAAATACTCCCGACATAAGGCCTGAAAGTCCAAATATAGATATTAAAAATGGCATATTTGTTTCTGGCAAATAAGATATCATTCCAACAGCTATTCCCATTGCTCCACCGAGAGAAGCGCCATAAATATATCCAAAAGATATTACAGTAAATATGCTTATTATATTTTTAACTGAGATACCTAAAACGCCTGCATTTTTTACCCCTGACAACGCTAAAGCAAGAGTAATGAATGTACATATAGTTTTCTCGTTTGTAATAATATCGAAATTGTTATTTTCTATTACGGTACTGAAGAAAAATATATAGGTCATCGTAAACACTACTATTCCTTCAAAAAAAACAATTAAAAAATCATATATATAGTAATGCCTGAATATTATTAAAAACAATATTCTTGTAAAAAGAAACACCAAAGAAGAAAGAAAAGACATCTTGATATAAGAAATTTTTCTTTTTCTTTTCAATATTTCATAAAAAAAATAAATTCCTATCATTGAAAAAATATAAACAAAACCTTTAATCCCATGAAAAGACAATAACCCTAATGATATAATCAATAAAAGACCTATGGAATTATTATTTAAAAGATAACTGGAAAAAAATGAAACACCAAAAGGAGTAAGTTCTCCAAGTATCACCCCTCTGGATAAAAAGAATCCTAATATACCAATAAAAACAGCCTCTTTATTAAATTGAAATTGATCTGCTATTCTTCTCCTCTTTGAAGAAATCATATCTATCATTGTTTTCATCCCTTTCACTTATTTTTGTATATACTTTATCAAGTATCAAGGGAAAAAGTTGTCAATACTGGTAATCTGAAAAATAAAATATTTAGACATAAATTCGGAGTAATTATTATATTTTTCCTTTATTTTTTTAATGTAAAGTTCTATTTCTTAACTTGCAGTATGTGTATATTATTAACTCTAAAGTTAACATACCAAATTTTTATATGTAATGTATAATATTGTTTATTAACCCAACTTTAACAGAAATAAAAAAAGGCCTCTACTAAAGAAGCCTTTCTTGAAGCCCATTTAAGGTCAAGTATAAAGTAAGAAAAATTAGGACTTTCCTATGGATTATAAAAAAGGCTTTCATTAAAGTATTAACACCTTAAGGAAACCCTTTTTGAAACTCATTTAATGGAAAATGCACATTAAGGAAATCATAATTTTCCTCTGAATTATAAAAAAACCGGATTAATCCGGTTTATGAATCTTATGAATCCACTGTGCTTTTGCTTTTCTTTTGACCAAGTCCCCTTCTATTTTCCCTTGACTTGAGTTGATCTTGCCTTTCATTACTTTCTTTTAAAAATTTTGAAAGCTTATCTTCGAAAGTTAAAAGTTTTTGTTTTTCATCAGTTTTTCCCCAATCTATTTCAACAGGCATATTAGTTTTAGGTTTGGCTTGTCTGATAGAAAGGCTTATTTTCCCTTCTTTAGAGATAGAAAGAACCTTCACCTTCACCTTTTGATCCTTTTTCAGATAATCGCTAACCTTTTGAACATAATGATCTGAGATTTCTGAAATATGAACTAACCCAGTCTTTCCCTCAGCCAATTGTATAAATGCTCCAAAATTTGTTATTCCGGTAATAGTGCCGTCAACTACCTCTCCTACAGTTACAGGCATATATAAAATACTCCTCCTTATAAAATTTTTTCTCTCTTAAGTATATATTAAAAATTTGTTTATGTCAATTTAATCCGTTTATTTTCTTCCTTTGAGAAAGGCATTATTACTCTTATTAAGGTCAACGTACATGATCTCCCTTGGCTTTACCATATTCAAATCTTCCCTTGCAGTTTTTTCTACAAATTCTAAGGTATTACTTTGATCAATTTCTTTATCTATTTCATTAATTTGTTTTTTAATTTCTTTTACTTCCTGCACCTTTTGAGCCTTTTCTTGGGATAAGTTTTTAAACATCTTTTGCTGACTAATAATAGCACTGCCAATATATAAAGCAAAGAATAAAATAAATAAATGCCTAATTTTAATTCTCTTGTTTTTCTTCATAAGATCACCACCTTAATATAGAATATTCTACACCAATTTTAAAAATCCTCTATTTCTTTTTTGATATTATATCTTTATATTTTCCAACATCTTTTATCATTCTGTTAAAAATATGTCTTATATTTTTTACTTTCTTTGTTCTTAGTTTCAATTTTCTTTTTAAAATTATAACGGGATAAAAAATTATTGAAAAAACTTTTTTAAATCCTTTTATTAAAGACCCAAAAATAAAAAATAGTATTTTAAATACAACTTTTTCAAGTATTTTTAAATACAACAATATTCCTATAAAGAATCCCAAAAATACATATCCTCTTAATTCTCCCCAATTACTTTTTAATAATATATTAAATATTACTAAGGCGGCTATAATCCAAAAGAATAAGTCTTCAATATAAGTTGCGAATTTCTTCGGTTTCAAAAAATATCTAATAACCTTATATAAATCATATATAAGTCCTATCATCAATCCGCCATAAACAGTACTCAAAAATATATACCCCTGTATTTTAAGAGAACTATCCATACTTACCACTCCAAAAATCATTTAAACATCTTCCCAAATAAGCTGTTTTTACCTATGTTATCCTTGTTAGAATAAGTAATACTATTAATTGTCCCTTCTATGTTTAAATTCCCCTTTTCTAAGTTTAAATTGCTTATATTCAGCTCATTTCCTTTTATAACTATTCCTCCTTTAATTGAATTCAATATAATGGTATTATCATTAAAGCTCTCCACTTGCTCTATCCCGGTAATAGTAAGATTACCTCTATTTTCAAGAATTATGTTTTGAGTTGTAAAAGTCGTTTTATTTTCACCCATAGGCCTATCCCCCTTATCATATTCTATTAAATATTATGAAAAAAAAAAGGCTTTTATTACAAAAGCCCTTTACAATACTTTAAATACTTCCTTAGAATTATCCCTGCTCACATTATTCTGTACACTTAATACTTCTATCTTCATGATACCCTGACCAAATTTAATTTCAACTATGTCTCCTACTTCAACTTCATCCCCCGGTTTTGCTATTTTTCCATTAATAATGACTCTTCCTTGATCACATGATTCCTTAGCTACAGTCCTTCTTTTTATTATTCTTGAATTTTTTAAAAACTTATCGATTCTCATGAAATCCCCTCCATAAAAAAATCAGGTCAAAGACCTGATTTTTCTTACTTATTCACTATTTCTTTTAATGCCTTGCCAGCTTTAAACACTGGAGCTTTTGAGGCTGGAATTTGAATAACTTCTTCAGGATTCCTTGGATTCCTTCCTTCTCTGGCTTTTCTTTCTCTTACTTCAAAAGTTCCAAAACCAACTAATTGAACCTTATCTCCTTTTGCCAGAGCTTCCTCCACTACCTTCATAAATGCATTTAAAGCATTCTCTGTGTCCTTCTTTGTCAAATTACTTTTTTCAGCTATGCTGGAAACTAATTCAGCTTTGTTCATAAATTTATTCCTCCTTACTAATTGTTTAAATCAGTTTATATCTTTATTTCTATGCTAATCTTGAAAATCCTTCTTTTAAACACTAATTTTTATCAAATCGTTTATTTTTATGTATCTTTGATAGATTCCATAGTTCATCCATTTCTTCTAAAGTCATTTCTTTTAAATCCTTGTTTCTTTGGTTACTTAAATTTTCCATTTCCTCAAACCTGTTAATAAACTTATTTATACTTTTGTTAAGAATTACTTCCGGATTGATATTAAAAAATCTACAAACGTTTACTACCGAAAATAATAAATCTCCCAGTTCTTCTTCTAATCTATCCATATCACCACCTTTAAAATTATTTAAGATTTCAAGTACTTCTAAATATTCCTCCTTAATCTTTGAAACAGCTCCATCTACATTATTCCAATCAAAACCTACTTCCTTAGCCCTTTCTTGCACCTTATAACTTCTCATAAGGGAAGGAAGGGGAGGAATACTTTTTAGTCTCTCTGTGTAACTTACAATATTTTGAGCTTTAAATTTTATATCATTCCAATTATATACTACTTCCTCAGAATTTTCTACTTTTTTTTCTTCAAAAACGTGAGGATGTCTATCTATAAGTTTATTACATATTTTTGTGGTAACATCCCATATATTAAAATTTCCATCTTCACTTCCTATCTGACTGTGAAAAATGACCTGAAGAATCAAATCCCCCAACTCTTCAACTAAATTATCAATATCTCCCTGATCTATTGCATCTACTACCTCATAAGCCTCTTCAATAGCACATTCTCTTATCGATAAATGGGTCTGCTCTCTATCCCAGGGACAGCCGTCTTCTCCTCTTAACCTTTCTACCAAACTAAGGAGATCATTAAAATCATATAATTTTTTATTTATTTTATCCACCTTAGGAATATATATACTTGTAAGATAGCTTATTTCCTTTATTCTGTCAAGCCCATAAATAGGTATTTTAAATATTTTTTCTTTTCCCTCAATTCCTGCAGCATTTATTACATATATTTCAAATTCATCGCCATATATTTCTGATAAAATAATCTTTACTTCCGATGCTATTCTGCTATTGTATACTTGTGTTATAATCATATCCGTATTTATATCGACATAATAAGGCTTTAAGTTTATACCGTTTATTAATTTTAATCCATCTATAGGGTCACGATTTACTGCAATAAGTATAGGATCGATGAAACTCATTCCTGGGATTATTTCCAACTCCACTCTTTTTTGTTTCTCCATCTCCAAAAGAATCTCGACACTTTTTTCCGCCACAATAGGATTCCCTGGAACAAAATAATTTATTATATTAAATTCCTTAGATTTTTCTATTAGATCCTTAGCTATGAATTCATAAATATCTTCAAATTTATCCTTTTTTTCATATACGTAATCATAAGTCTCATAGGAAATATTTTTCCCCTTAATATAGTCTATAATAGGATGTTTCTCAGTCCTTAAATAATTTTTGTCTCCACTGTTAAGCCTTTCAACAACTTTTAAAGTTAAGCTTCCTACATCTCCAGGTCCTAACCCTAATACATATATCTTCCCCATATTATCTTCTCCTTATTTTATCATAATATTATTATTTAAGTAACTTTAATTTATAAAGGATTCCTGCAATTTTGTCTCCTTTGGGAAGAATTTTAAAATCCTCATTGGTAATGGCTCCTGTAATTATTAAAAGTATAAAATAAACAATCACTCCTATAAATATTCCTATTAAAGTAGAAATTTTACCTCCTAATATTCCCTCAAAAAGTCTATATCCTAAGAAAGCCGCTACTGCCATTCCTAAGGAAGACAAAAAAGGTTTAATAAATACTTCTTTCATATTAAATTTAACCTTCGAATATCTTTTTACTGCAGATAAATCCAACATTCCGGCAATAAAATAAGCTACTACTGTACTAATGGCAGCACCCTTCACATTTATCCAAGAAATTCCCGTTAATATATAAGTGAGAAAAGTTTTAACAACAGCACCTAAAAAAAGATTTTTTACGGGAACAAAGGGCCTTCCCATACCTTGAAGCATTGCCGTTAAGGACTGTACCATGGTTAAAAATATTACTCCAAATGAAAGAAGTTGAAGTATCTCTCCGGTATTATTCAATGATTCAATATCATTCTTAAAATATAAAAGTTTAATAATCGGTTTCCCAAGGACAAATAAGCCAAAAGCACAGGGAAGTCCTATAAGCAAAGTAATTCTTAATCCCGAGGATGTAATACTTTTAACTTCGCTGTAGTTTCTCTTTGTATAAGCTTCCGATATAGATGGCACAAGGCTTATAGCTAAAGCCATAGAAAACACTTGAGGTAAATTAATCAATGTTTGAGCAAGACCTTTAAGTTGTCCGTAAAGATTATTTGATTCAAATTCAGAAAATCCTATACTTTGAAGACGTCTTAAAACTATTGCCGCATCTATAGTATCCATTATTGGGGCAATGGAAGCCCCTATTGTTATAGGTATGGCTATAATAAGTAAATTTTTTATGATTCTGCTTACCGATTCTTCCTTAGCATTTAAAGAACTTCTTATCTCCTTATTCATCTTTTTTCTATTTAGAAAATAAATCCATACTATGGAAAGGGTTCCCGCTATAGCTCCTATAGAGCCACCAAAAGAGGCTCCTCCTGCTGCTATAGGTATCCCTTTATCCAAGAGGTAATATGTAAGAAAAAGTCCGACAATTACCCTAAAAAGCTGCTCTGATATTTGAGATAAAGCTGTGGGTTTCATGTTTTGAGTCCCTTGAAAATATCCCCTGAAGGCAGACATTATAGGAACAAAAAAAAGTGCCGGCACAAGAGCGATTAATGCGTAATATGCATTTTTATTTCCAAGATGCTCTACTATTGACTCCGCATTTAACAAAACAAGCATGCTTGAAAGTATTCCGCATATAAATAATCCTAACAAAGCAATTTTAAATATTTTATATGCTCCCTTAAAATCTCTTAAAGCTCTTTTTTCAGATACTAATTTCGCAATCGCTACAGGAAATCCTGATGTAGAAACAGTAAGTATCAAAACATACAGGGGATAAGCTGTTTGATAGTAACCCATACCTTCTGTCTTAATTATATTACTTATAGGAAGTCTATAAACAGCACCTAAGAGTTTAACAATCATTCCGGCAACTCCTAAAATCGCTGCTCCTTTTAAAAATTTTTCTTTACTCATATTCATTAATCCTCCTGCTAAATGCTTATTTAAACGTTTTAATAAATTCTATTATATCAGAAATATACTTTATATCAAACAAATTTATGACAAATTAATATAGCCTGCATTTTATAAGCAGGCTATATTAATTCTCCATTTGTTTGGAAAGAAACCCAGCAGCGGTTTCTGCCAATTTTATTTCTACTTCTCCCATATTAGCATTCGGTTCTTTAGAAAAGAAAATTACAGTACCTATAGGATCTCCCTGCATAACAATGGGAGCTATTACTTGAGCAGTATATCTATCTGCATTTTCATCTTCATAGAAAAGTTTAACAGGTCTATTGCCTTCATCTGTCGTATAAGTTTTTCTTCCTTCCATTATTTTCTCGAGATCAGGACTTACTCTTTTATCCAAGAATTCCTTTTTTGAACCTCCGGAAATTGCTATTATAGTATCTCTGTCTGTAATCACACATACATTATTATTAACTTCATACAAAGATTCACAATATTCTGTAGCAAATTCATTCAACTCTCCAATAGGAGAATATTTTTTAAGTATTACCTCTCCTTCTCTATCAGTAAATATCTCTAAGGGATCTCCTTCTCTTATTCTTAGAGTTCTTCTGATTTCTTTAGGAATAACAACCCTACCCAGATCGTCGATTCTTCTTACTATTCCAGTAGCTTTCATTTTTTCCCTCCTTTGAAGTATAATATAAACTTATGTATGCTTATTATTTTACTATCAGAGGTATTTTATACATGTATAGTAAAGTTAAGTTAAAGTATTACTTTAAATTGGATAAAAAATGGTTATATATAGTAAATGTAACTTCACTTAAATAGGTTCAAAAAAGGCTTCCCAGCGTATTAATTCTCTGACGGAAGCCTTTTTTGCTCTCTTATGAAATTATTTCTTTTCTTCATTATTATTAGTCTTAGTACTCGTAGCGGTATCTAAATATATTTTTACATCCGCTTCATCTCTTAGTTTAGTCAAGTATTCATTATATTTCTTCTCTTTTAAGCTGGCAATGACGTCTTCTTTTAATTTATCATATTGATCAACTTTATCATCAACTTTTATAATATGAAATCCATAATCCGTTTTGACAATTCCGCTTACTTCCCCGACTTTAAGAGCAAATGCTGCATTATCAAATTCTTCAACCATCTGACCTTTTGTAAAGTAACCTAAATCTCCGCCCTTAGCAGCTGATACTTTATCGATGGACAATTCATAAGCTAAATCATTAAATTTTTCTCCCTTTTTCAATCTTTCCTCAACTTTTTTAGCTTCATCTTCGGTTTTGAGTAATATATGACTTGCTCTTATCTTTATAAAAGAATCCTTATTTTCTTCAAAGTATTTCTTTGCATCTTCATTACTAATTTTAAGATTATTTATATAATCATCTTTATATTTTTGAATAAGAAGTTCTTTTTTTATATTGTCCTTAAAATACTCTTCAGTCATATCATTATCCTTTAAGAATTGAGTATATTTTTCCTCTCCTCCCAGTTCTTCCTTATAGCTATTAATCTGATCTGTTATGTCCTTCTCAGAAACAGCTATTTTCTTTTCATTTGCCCTTCCGACTATTAGCTTTTCTGAAATTAATAAGTCTAAAGTTTTCTCTTTTAATACTTCTTCAAAAGTCTTGTCTCCACTCACTACTGTAGACATAATATCTGAACCGTATTGTGATTCATAGGCTTTTTTATACATATTAAAATTTTTGTTAAACTCTTCTTTAGAAATATTATCTCCATCTACTGTTGCAACGGAATTTTTATTTAGCTTCTCACAACCTGCAAAGCTTGCCAAAATCATAATCACTGCCAAAAAAATTATCAATATTCTTCTTTTCATATTTACCAATGAAAACATCCTTTCTTATTAGAGTGGCTAACATTATTATATATCATTTACCTTAAATATAAAACAACTAATTTTTTCAATAAGTTCTTTAAGTTCTTTAATAACATCTTTTTTTATCCTAAATTTAAATATAGGTTTATCAGACAGATCAAATGAAATCTTCATTCCATATTCTACTGAAAGATAGTGTATGAGTTCCGGAGTTATATACTTAATTGAATCAAATTCCAAACTAATAATATCATTCTTTTGAAAAATAACGGATACCAAACATTTGCTGGCAATATTCTTTATATAAGAAATATCTATTAAATTTTTTACCTCTTGGGGAATATCTCCAAACCTGTCTATCAATTCATCAACCAAGTCATTATAATCCTCATTGGAAACAGTCCTTGCAATCTTTTTATAGATTTCTATTTTCTGTTCTTCATCCGGAATATACTCTTTTGAAATATATCCGTTTATATTTAATTCAATAGTGGTTTCGACAGCATCTTCTACTTTTTCTCCTTTTAATTTTTTAATAGCTCCATTTAAAAACTTCACATACAAATCATATCCTATGGCTTCAATATGTCCATGTTGTTCTACCCCTAAAAGATTTCCCGCTCCTCTTATTTCCAAATCTCTCATTGCAATTTTAAAACCAGAACCAAATTCAGTGAATTCCTTTATGGCCCTCAGTCTTTTCTCCGCCACTTCGCTTAAAACCTTGTCTTTTTCATAGGTAAAGTAAGCAAAAGCAACTCTATTTGTTCTTCCAACTCTGCCTCTTAACTGATAAAGTTGAGAAAGTCCCATTTTGTCAGAGTCTTGAACAATTATAGTATTTACATTAGGGATATCAAGACCTGTTTCAATAATAGTAGTACACAAAAGTACATCATATTCTCCATCAATAAAACTTAGCATTACCTTCTCCAGTTCTCTTTCTGACATTTGACCATGTCCTACTATTATTCTTGCTTCTGGAACAAGTTCCTTAAGCTTTTTGGCCACCTTATGGATTGTTTCAACCCTGTTATAAACGTAATAAACCTGTCCATTTCTATTTATTTCCTTTATGATAGCATCTCTTATAATTTGTTCATTAAATTCCACCACATAAGTTTGAACAGGATATCTTTCTTCCGGAGGTTCATCCAAAACACTCATATCTCTTATTCCTATTAATGACATATGAAGAGTCCTTGGAATGGGCGTAGCGGTAAGAGTCAAAACATCCGCATTTTCTTTCAATCTCTTAAGTTTTTCCTTATGTTTGACTCCAAATCTTTGTTCCTCATCTATAATTATAAGCCCTAAATCATAGAATTTTACATCCTGTGAAAGAAGCCTGTGGGTACCTATTACCATATCTACAATTCCCTTTTTTAAATCAACAATTACCTTATGCTGTGCCCCAAGAGTTTTAAACCTGCTGAGCATTTCTACCCTAATAGGAAAACCAGCGAATCTTTCCTGAATAGTATTATAATGTTGCTGAGCCAATATAGTTGTTGGAACAAGAAAAGCCACCTGTTTTCCGTCCATAATTGCCTTAAACGCTGCCCTTATGGCTACCTCTGTTTTCCCATATCCTACATCTCCGCATAAAAGTCTATCCATAGGTTTGGGCTTTTCCATATCCTTTTTTATTTCATTTATGCTTCTTAGCTGAGCTTCTGTTTCTTCATAAGGAAACATCTCTTCGAACTGGCCTTGCCAAACATTATCCTTACTAAATTCAAACCCTTTTGATGTCTCTCTCTTTGCGTATAATTCAAGAAGATCTTTAGCCATGTCCTCTATTGATTTCTTTGCTTTATTCTTTGTTTTCGTCCAATCTGAATTGCTGAGCCTACTAATTTTGGGTTTTGCTTCATCGGAACCAATATATTTTTGAATTAAATTCATCTGATCAACAGGTACATAAAGCTTGTCATTACCTGCATATTTAATGGTAAAATAATCCTTCTTTATTCCCTGAACATTAAGTTGTTCGATGCCTATATATTGACCTATTCCATGATTTTCATGAACTACATAATCTCCAACATTAAGGTTTAAAAATGATACAATTTCCTGTTTATCTTTTTTTACAATTTTTCTGCTTTTTTTCTTTTTAACTTTAAAAATTTCATTATCGCTAATAAATACTTGTTTAATAAATGGATATTCAAATCCTCCGTTTACAGTACCTGCCAATATAAAAACCTGTCCGGATTTAATATCTCTGTTTTTATCTTTAACAAAGGAACACTCCAATCCCTTTTCACGAAGAATTTTTTCTAATTTTATACCTCTTTCCTCAGTTCCTGAAAATATTATAACCTTATATCCCCTGTATTTATAATGATTTAATTCTTCTATCAAAAAATTCATATTATTATGAAATGACTGCATTCCTTTTGTAGTAAAATTAATAGATACTTTAGGATTAAACTTTGAATCATCATTTAACAATGACATAGTGATAATGGTTATTTTCTCTTCGACTTTCTTAATTATTTCATCATACCTATATAGTATTTTTTCATGGTTTGGAAGTAATTCTCCACTCTCATATATGTTTGAGAATTTAAACACAAATTGTTCCTTCAACTCATTTGCTTTTTCTTCAATTCTCTGAAATTCATGAAGAACTATTAAACTATCTTGAGAAAAATAGTCAACTAAACTTGATACATATTCTCCCGGAATATATGGAATTATTAAATCTGAATTGGCAATAGACAAGTTTCCTTCAACAGCATCAATATATTTTAAAAATTTTTTATTAAGCTTTTCCGATTTATCTTTTATCCTTTTGTTTTTACTTACCTTAGATAAATCTCTTTCTATTCCTTCTATAATTTTACTTTTATATTCGTCAAGAATAAGTATTTCCTTTGCAGGAGGTATAAAAGCAGAGTCTAATTTGTTCATAGACCTTTGATCGGAAATATTAAAATTTCTTATAGAATCGATCTCATCATCAAATAATTCTATCCTTATTGGAAATTGTTCTCCTGGAGAAAAGAAATCTATTATTCCTCCTCTAACGCTGAATTGACCTTTTCCCTCTACCATATTTACTCGTTCATAACCTTTAATAGTTAAATCTTCCACAAATTTTTTTAAATTTAGCTTCTCATCATATCTTATTTTAGTAGAAAGTTTTTTAAATATTTCCGCATTCATGACTTTTGAAAGAATCGCTTCTATACAAGTCACAACTACTATCTTCTCACCCTTTATTAACCTTGTCATAACTTTTAATCTTTCATGAACAGTTTCAAGGCTCAAGGCATCTACATCATAGAAAAATATTTCTTTTGACGGAAAAATTTCCACATGACTATTTGCAAAATTTTTTAAATCTTCAAATATACTTTTCGCCTTTAACTCGTCTTTAGTAACAATTAATATTTGTTTTTTGCTATGTTTGTTTATTCCATAAAAAAAATGCCCCAGGTTATCATCATTTAACCCATGTATAGAAATGGGACTACTTCCCATTTTTATTTCTTCCAAAAGCTTTTTGTAAGACGGCATGTTTTTTAATGAATCTATGAACATGTCTCCACTCATCAAATCAACTCCTTGCAAAAGTCCTAAGCCCAGGTTTAATCCTGAGCTTTTATATCTTTTTTCATATTAATTTCATTCATTGCTTTATTCACATCATATTTAACAATCAACTCTGCTGCTCGTGCAGCCTTTTTTATAGCTTCTTCAATAATTGTCCTGTCTTCTTGTGAAAACCTGCTTAATACAAAGTCTGCCAAATCCATGTCTTCCTTAGCTTTCCCTATCCCTACTTTTATTCTTGGAAAATCATCTCTTTGAAGCTGGTAAACTATGGACTTCAGCCCATTATGAGTTCCTCCGCTTCCTTTTGCCCTAACTCTTACTGCTCCAAAATCTATATCCACATCGTCTACTATTACTATTATATTTTCTATAGGCATCTTGTAGAAGTTGTACAAATCCAATACTGCCATGCCACTATTATTCATATATGTTTGAGGTTTAACCAATAAAATTTTTTTATCATCAATATTTCCTTCACCATATATGGATTTAAATTTTCCTTTATTTAATTTTATATTATATTTAGATGATATAAGTTCTACAGTATCAAATCCTATATTATGTCTTGTATTCATATATTCTCTTCCGGGATTGCCGAGACCTATTATCGCATACAAATAGACCAGCTCCTAACTACTTAAAAAGCTCACTTACAGATTCATTTGTATATATCCGTCTTATCGCCTTCGCAAATAAGGACGCAACCGACACTACCTCAATTTTATCTATTTTTTTCTCAGGCGTAAGAGGTACGGTATCTGTAATGACAAATTTTTCTATTTCAGATTCAGCAATTCTTTCTACGGCAGGACCGGAAAGAATAGGATGAGTGCCACAGGCATATATCTTCAAAGCCCCAAAATTTTTAAGTACTTTAGCTGCTTTTGAAATAGTACCTGCTGTATCTATTATATCATCTATTATTATTACGTCTTTTCCTTCAATATCTCCTATAACGTTCATTACTTCTGACACATTAGCTTTAGGTCTCCTCTTTTCTATTATAGCTATAGGCAGATCCAAAAGATTGGCGAAGTTTCTTGCTCTCGTAACTCCTCCCAAATCTGGAGAAACAACGACAGTTTCTCTTGTCACTATATTTTTAAAATAATCGGCAAGTATCGGTACCCCAACAAGATGATCTACGGGAATATCAAAATATCCTTGAATTTGCCCGGCATGAAGATCCATAGTCAATATTCGATCTGCTCCGGCCTTTGTTAAAATATCCGCGATTAATTTTGCTGTTATTGGCTCTCTTGCTTTAGTCTTTCTATCCTGTCTTGCATATCCGTAATAAGGTATAACCGCATTTATTCTTCCTGCAGAAGCCCTTTTGAAACCATCGAGCAAAATCAAAGCTTCCATCAAATTATCATTTACGGGAGGACAAGTAGGTTGTATTAAAAATACGTCATAGCCTCTTACTGTTTCGTTAATGCTAACCGAAATCTCACCATCGCTAAATCTTCCCACTTCACAATCAGACAACGGAACCTCCAATTCCGCACAAATCTTTTCCGCCAGTTCTTTGTTTGCATTTCCGGAAAAAATCTTCATTTCCTTTCCACTTAAGTTCATTTTAATTTTCCCCCCAATTATTTATTATCTTTTACAAATCCTTTTTTAATAACCCAATCCTTTTTATTAACCTGTCTTGCTCTTGCTATAGATAAATCATACTCATTCACAGCATCGGTAATAGTTGACCCTGCCGCAATATATCCCCACTTCTCGACTTTAACAGGAGCTACTAAATTAGAATTACTTCCTATAAAAGCATTGTCCCCTACTAAAGTTCTCTGCTTTATTTTCCCGTTATAATTCACAAATACTACTCCACATCCCACATTTACTTTTTTGCCCACTGTTGCATCGCCTATATATGATAAATGGCTGGCTTTAGAATAATCTCCTATTGTGGAATTCTTCACTTCCACAAAATCTCCTATCTTCACATTTTTGCCTATATGACTATTAGGTCTTAAGTAAGCATAGGGCCCAATTGTAGAATTATTACCAACAGTACTTTCTATAATAGTAGAACTTTGAATTTCAACTTCGTCTTCTATCTTGCTGTCCACTATTCTGGAATCATGACCAATTATACAATTTTCACCGATTTCGGTATTCCCTTCAAGAAATGTTCCCGGATAAATCATTGTATCTTCTCCAATTTTAACCCCACTTTCTATGTAAGTATTGCCTGGATTTATTATTATTACTCCCTGCTCCATTAATTTTTCATTTACTCTTTTTCTCATTATCATATCTGCCTGTGCCAATTGCACCTTAGAATTAACTCCAAATATCTCCGTATTATCCTGAGCTCTATAAACTCCCACTCTCAAATTTTCTCTTTTAAGGATCTCTATTACATCAGTAATATAGTATTCACCTTGAGCATTATCTCTATGGATTTTATCTAAACTCTCCCTTAAGGCCTTTCCATTGAAACAATACATTCCCGAATTTATTTCTTTAATTTTTTTCTCTTCTTCATCTGCATCTTTTTCCTCTACTATCTTTAACAGCTCACCTTTTTCATCATATAATATTCTTCCATATCCTGTAGGATTTTCGAAAAATGCCGTAAGAACCGTTCCTTGATTTTCTTTTTCAATATGATATTTAACCAAATCCTTTAAGGTGTCCCCTTTGATTAGAGGAGTATCTCCGTATAATATGACAACATAATCATCATCTTTTATATAGTCCTTTCCTTGCATCACTGCAAACCCTGTCCCATATGGTACGTTTTCCCCCACAGGTTGCTCTTTAAATATTACCGTCTCATCTTTAACACTTTCTACTAAGTCCTTGCTTCCATTACTTATAATTATAACATTTTTATTAATTCCTGCAGCCTCCGAAGCCTTAATTACATATGATAATAAGGGCTTCCCGCACATTTTGTGAAGTACCTTTGGTATCTTAGATTTCATCCTTTTTCCTTCGCCTGCCGCAAGTATTATTGAGATTATCATTATACACACCTCTACCTTTCGTATTTTCCCACTCAATAATATTTTATACAATTTCAATTATAAGTCCATACTTATTTTTTATTTCTTTGCTATTGTAAATTTTGGAAAAGTAAAAAGGACCACTTTTGGTCCTTTAACTACTCCTCTGATATACTTTTCTCATACTCTTCAAATATAGCTTCTTGAATCTTTGCTCTGGTTTCCGGATTAATCGGATGTGCTATATCTCTGAACTCCCCATCGGCCATTTTTCTGCTGGGCATCGCAATAAATAATCCATTTTGTCCTTCGATTATTTTTATATCATGAACAACAAATTCATTATCAAATGTAACGGAAACTATGGCCTTCATCTTACCTTCATCAGCAACTTTTCTAACCCTTACGTCAGTTACCTTCAATACCTTTCACCACCTTCCCGGAGATGCAATGTTTATTAAATATTTTTTATATTCTCTAAATTTTGCAAAAATCCTTCTTCTTTTTTAAATAATATTAATTTTTCTTAATATGATTTAAATATTCAAAATTGGAAATTAAATCAATCTTCCTGTTCTCCTCATCTACATCCTTCAAAATCATCAATGAAGTATAATTATTTACAAGTTTCTTTTCAGGACTCATGGTCGAAATCAGAACTCCAGTACCCGCTACTTCTACATTAAATTCCTCCATCATCTCATATATTCCCCTAACCGTACCTCCCCCTTTCATAAAATCATCAATGATTAAAACTTTTGACATTTCCCTTAAAGCTTTTCTGGAAAGAGACATTGTCTGGATTATTTTGGTAGAACCGGATATATAATTTATGTTAACTGTGGAACCTTCAGTCACTTTAATATTTTTTCTGATTATAACCAATGGAACATTCAGTATCTCGGCCGTCATCAATGCTATAGGTATACCTTTAGTTTCTATAGTCACCACATAATCAATTCCCTTATCCATAAATTCATTGGCAAATATAATCCCCAGCTCTTTCACAATATGAGGTGAATACAAAATATCCAGCATATATATAAATCCACCGGAAATAATTCTGTTAGGTTCGGACAAATCCTTACATAACTGTTCCAAAAAATACTTGGTCTTCTCCTTCTGAACTTTCGGTGCAAATTTGACTCCTCCACCTGAACCGGTAATAGTTTCGATTGTTCCTATCTCAATCTTCTCTACCAATTCTTTTATTATTGATATGTCTCCGCTGATACTTGATTTTTTTACATCAAATAGTTCACAAAAATATCTATAAGAAAATACATAATTAGGTTTAGTAGTCAATATGTACATTATTCCTGCAACTCTTTCGTTTCTCTTTAATTTTTTCATATAATCACCTTAATTTTAAACTTTTGTATTTAATTAATTTTATCCTTTTTCATACAAAAATTCAACACATTAAATAGTATTCCTTTTTATATTTTTAAAAATATGATATAATCTATCAATGATATGAGTTGCAAAGGAAAAATTTTTGAATAGAATGATAATAATACGTTCTTTGGTAATAATAGATATATAATGAAAAAAACATTGTATTAGGAGGTAGATTTATGTTTTCTTTTGATATAAAAGAACACAGATTCAATCATGTACATTTTATAGGAATCGGAGGCATAAGCATGAGCGGATTAGCCGAAATTCTTCTTATGGAAGGTTATAAAGTTTCGGGTTCTGATATGAAAAATTCTTTAATACTTAATAAGTTAAAAACTCAGGGAGCAGATATCTTTCTCGGACACAGGGCTGAAAATATCAACAATGCCAATTTGGTGATATATACGGATGCCATATCAAAGGATAATCCAGAACTTTTAGAATCAAAAAAAAGAGCTATACCAACTATAGACAGAGGTAACTTTTTAGGAATGATTATGAAAAACTATAAACATTCCATTGCCGTTTCGGGAACTCACGGAAAGACTACTACTACCAGCATGCTGTCCACCATATTTAAAAATTCTACTTTAGATCCCACCATACTTTTAGGTGGTGAGTTAGATGATATCGGAGGAAATGTTTTGATGGGCGGTAAAGATCTTTTGCTTACTGAAGCCTGTGAATATAAGGGAAATATTCTTAAATATCGACCCACCATGGCAATTATATTAAATATGGAAGAAGATCATTTGGATTATTTCAGAAATATTGATCATATCGTAAACACATTTTCGGAATATGCGGCAAATATCAAAAAAGACGGCTATTTAATTATAAACTTAGATGACAAACATTCAAAAAAGGTAATAAATACTTCTCATTGTAATATAATAACCTTCGGTATTAATAACCAGAGTGATTATGTTGCCGAAAATATTTCCTATGCTCAGGACGGATATCCTAAGTTTATCTTAAATGTTAAAGGTAAAAAACATTATACTGTGGAATTAAACGTTATGGGAGTACACAATATATACAATGCTTTAGCAAGTATCGCCGCTGCTTCCATCTGCAATGTACCTATGGAAGATATAATTCATTCCATTAAAGAATACAGAGGAACCCATAGAAGGTTGGAAACAAAGGGGTATTCTAATAATATTAAAATTGTAGATGACTATGCTCATCATCCTACAGAGATTAAAGCATCTTTAGCTGCATTAAAAAGAACTAAACCTAAAAACTTATGGTGTATATTTCAACCTCATACATATTCAAGAACAAAGCTTCTTTTAAATGAGTTCTCTGAATCTTTCTATGATGCTGATAAAATTATAATAACAGATATATATGCTGCAAGAGAAAAGGATACGGGAATCATTCACGCAAAAGATCTTGTGGCTTTATTGCAAAAAAAAGGAGTCGATGCTATTTATATGAGTTCTTTCGAATCAATTAAAAATTATCTTCTTGAAAATGCAGTTCCGGAAGATTTAATAGTGACAATGGGAGCAGGAAACATATATCAAATAGGGGATATGCTATTAGAGGAAAACAGGAAAAAAGCAATTTAAAAATTTTGTGTAACAAAAGAAGCTTTTATTTACTAAAAGCTTCTTTTGTTACACCATATATTTTTTCCAACATTTCTTTTGTAGCTTCTTCATCTTGAATAAAATATGAAAGAGTTTTACCGTTTACTTCTTTATAATCTCCCGTTCCAGCCAAGGTATTAAAAGTAAAATCTTCCGTTTTCATTTTAAAAACGATTTTGCCTATTGTAACAGCTTCCTTTAAAGGAATATCAGTTTTTACATAATCAAAACATGCTTTGATTACAAATGGAAGTTTATAACTTAAGGATTTATTTATAAATGATTTCATAAATTCTTGTTGAGCTTTTATTCTGCCTATATCTCCATTTTTATAGCCTGATTTTCCTCCGTTTCCCTTTCTGTATCTTAAAAATTGAATCGCCTTTTTCCCATCTAAAATTTGTTTTCCTTGTGATATATTTATGTTTAGAGGTGGCTCTGCAGTCGGGTCCTTATACTTCATCGGAAATGGAACTGTTACTTCTACGCCACCTACAGAATCTACTATCTTTTCCACTCCGGCATAATCAACCATTATATAATAATCGACCGGTATTCCGGCAAGAACGTATTCCACTGCCTTTTTAACTCCGTCAGTACCGTGCTGTCCATATACGCAATTGATTTTTCTTTCCTCCGCTTTATCATATCCTTTTCTATGAAGATAAGTATCTCTCGGTATAGAAATTAAGTCCACATTATTTTGTTCCGGATCAATTGAAATAAATACTATAGTATCTGATCTTACATCCTCCATCCCCAATAATATTATATTTATTCTATCACTGTTTTTAACTCCTATTTCTAAAGAGTTGATATTCTCTTTCTGAACATTTTCTTCATTTTCATTTTCTGCTTCCCGGTTTTTTTTATTATCATTTTCATCTTGCTTACGATCAATAATATTTTTCTCTCCAATTTTTGTATTAATCCCCTTTTCCTGAATACTAACATATGATCCAAAAAGAAACGCCAACAAAAAACAACTCAGAGAAAGAAAAAAAATTTTTAAAAAATCTTTCATATATGTCACCCTATCCCAATAATTTACCTCACCCAACATAAAAAACTTATATGAAAGACCCATTTAAACTTAACTTTACATGGAAAAAGCAAATTTTTTATAACCCATAGGAAAATTCCATTTTTATTAATTTAGGTTTTTTGTAATGGGTTTCAAAAAGGTTTCCTAAATTTATTAATATTTTTATTAAAGCCTTTTTTATAATAATAGTCTGCACTCAGTTCAATTGTTTTAATCAAACCTTTTTATTTGTATAAATGCAAAAAATTCCTTAGCTTTAAAAGCTGAGGAATTTTTTGCATTTATTGTTTATATTAATTATTTTGTGTAGTCAAAGAAACCTTTACCGGTTTTTCTTCCCAACAATCCACCTCTTACCATCTTTCTCAAAAGAGGATGAGCCCTGTACTTGCTGTCTTCAAACTCATTATACAGCACATCCATGATCGCCAAACAAACATCCAATCCTATTAAATCTCCTAATGCCAAAGGTCCTATAGGATGATTTGCACCGAGTTTCATAGCTTCATCTATATCTTCGGCACTGGCAACTCCGTCGGCCAATATTCCTATGGCTTCATTTATCATAGGAATAAGTATCCTATTAACAACAAATCCCGGGGCTTCTTCTACTTCTACGGGAGTTTTCCCAAGCTTTCCTGCGAATTCAAATACTTCATCTCTTGTTGCTGACGAGGTTGAAATTCCTTTTATTACTTCAACAAGTTTCATAACCGGTACAGGATTAAAGAAATGCATTCCTATAACTTTATCAGGTCTTTTTGTAGCACTTGCAATGTCGGTTATAGACAAAGATGAAGTGTTTGTAGCAAGTATTGCTTCTTTCTTACATACTTCATCGAGTACCTTAAAAGTATCTTTTTTAAGAGACATATCTTCAGAGAGTGCTTCGATTACAAGATCGCAATCCTTTAAATCTTCATACTTCGTTATAATATCTATTTTCCCCAATATTTTATTTTTATCTTCTTCTGATAATTTTCCTTTTTGAACTTTCCTATTCAAATTTTTATCAACTATTTTTAAACTTCCTCTTGGTGAGTTGGTATCAATATTTCTTACCCACACCATCACATCATAATCATTTTCAGCTAATACTTGAATAATTCCGGAAGCCATAGTACCTCTTCCTAAAACTCCTACTCTTTTCATAAAAACACCTCCAAAATTTATCTTAATTTATAGTTTGGCTTACGTTTTTCTAAAAACGCTTCCATTCCTTCTTTTTGATCTTCTGTAGAAAAACAAATCCCAAATAGGTCTTTTTCTATAGCTATTCCAGTTTCAATATCCGTTTCTATTCCTCTGTTGATGGAAGTTTTTGCTAATCTGACTGCTATCTGTCCATTGGAATCAATTTTTTTTGCCAAGGAAATAACTTCATCCATTAATGATTCAAGAGGAACGACTTTATTTACCAATCCGATTTCATATGCTTCCTGAGCATTAATCATATTTGCCGTGTATATAATCTCTTTAGCTTTTCCTAACCCTACTAATCTTGCAAGTCTTTGAGTCCCAGAAAATCCCGGTATAATTCCCAATCCTACTTCAGGCTGCCCAAATTTAGCTTTATCGGAAGCAATCCTTATATCACAAGACATAGATAACTCACAGCCTCCTCCTAAAGCAAACCCATTTACTGCCGCGATAACAGGCTTTTCCAGCAATTCTATTTTTCTAAATACTTTGGATCCAGTTTTGGCAAATTCTCTGGCTCTTGCCGTATCCATGTCCTTCATTTCGGCAATATCTGCTCCTGCCACAAAAGCTCTTCCCTCACCTGTTATAATAATAATATGTACTTCATTATCTTCTTCAATTAAATCTATGGCTCTATCCAATTCTTTTAATAACTCTGTGTTCAAAGCATTCAGAGCTTTCGGCCTATTAATAGACAATATCCCAATATTATCCGATTTTTTAAATAATAAATTATTAAAATTCATATAATCCCCCCCAACACAATATAAACATTCTGTTTGTTTATATTTTATCAAATAACAAATAATAAATCAATATTATTCTGATAAAAAACTCAAATTAAATTGTTAATTTATATTCAAATTCATAAAATATTATTATATATTATGTTTCCCCATTACCCTTTTTTATAACTATATTACTATTCTTGCGGAAATTACCTTGAAGTTTATATTATAATTAAAATTATAAATTGATTTAGCATTAATTATAAAAATTGTAATTATTTTATTTACTAAATTTGGCAATTTTTTATCAAAAAATTATCAATTTATAGCAACACAAACTTTATTTTATAATGTAGCGTTAAAAAAATTTTTTTGGGTAATACATCTAATAATTAATACTAAAGGGGTGGTTCAATGCTGGATTTTATTATAAGAAGACATAGTATAAGAAAGTTCAAAGATGAAAATATTCCCGATAAAGATTTAATTGAGATAATTAAAGCCGCAACTTTGGCTCCTTCAGGCAAGAATTCTCAAAATTGGCATTTCATTGTGATTAAAAATAGAAATAAACTAAATGAAATAGCAGATATAGTTAAAAATAAAGAATTAAAATTATCGCAATACATTAAAGACGGAATCGAAAAAAATAAATTTATATCGTCTATAGATAATCATATATTCTTTAAAGATGCGCCGATAACAGTATTTGTATATGCCGGCCCTTACCCTGACAACAGGAAAAAAATCCTTAAAAATGCTAAAGTGGCAAAAGAAGAAATTGAGGAATACATAAATGTAGAGCCCAGAATTCAAAATATAGGTGCAGCTATGGAAAATTTACTTCTTGCAGCAGCTAATCTGGGATATGGAGGATGTTGGATGACAGGACCTATGTTGGCTAAAAAGGAAATAGAAGAATATATTGGGTTTCATAAAGACGGCTATAGCTTGGTATGTATGGCTCCTTTAGGAGTTCCTTCAGAAAATGAAATAATAAGTTCTACAAGAAAACCAATAGAAGAAATATTAACAATAATAGACTAATCAATTGATTAGTCTATTTTCTCAACAATTCAAACATATTCTTTTTATATTTTTCAACGCCGGGCTGGTCAAAAGGATTAACTCCTAAAAGGTATCCGCTTACCGCACAGGATTTTTGAAAAAAATACATAAGTTTTCCTAAAAAATACTCGTCAATTTTGGGCATATTAATGATTAAATTTGGTACTCCGCCGTCTACATGGGCCTTAAGAGTTCCTTCAAAAGCTTTTTTATTTACAAAATCCATACTTTTCCCAGCCAAAAAGTTTAAGTTATCTAAGTCTTTCTCATCCTTCCGGATAACTATATCCTCTCTCGGGCTAATTACATTCAAAACAGTTTCAAACATATTTCTTCTCCCATCCTGAACCAATTGGCCCATTGAATGTAGATCAGTTGTCAGGCTCAAAGAAGAAGGATATATACCTCTTCCGTCTTTTCCTTCGCTTTCTCCAAATAATTGTTTCCACCACTCTTGAAGATAAAACAGCCTTGGTTCATAAGAAACCAATATCTCTATTTCTTTTCCCTTCCTATATAAAATATTTCTGATAGCTCCATATATATAGGAAATATTTTCTTTTATTATATCCGAGGAATATTCCATTACTCCTGATTGAGCTCCTTCCATTAACTTATCAATATCTATTCCGGCTACCGCTATAGGAAAAATTCCTACAGGAGTAAATACCGAATATCTGCCTCCGATATCGTTAGGAATAGTAAATCTGTTATACCCTTCCTCCTCAGCTATTTGGCTAAGAACACCTTTTTCTTTGTCCGTAGTTATATATATTCTCTCCTTAGAATTCTTCCTTCCGTATTTTCTTTCCATATATTCCTTAAATATTCTGAAAGCAATAGCCGGTTCTAAAGTAGTTCCTGACTTGGATATAACGTTGATAGATATATCTTTTCCTTCCAATACATCCATTAATTCCTTTAAATAAGTGCCACTAATGTTATTGCCTACAAAATATATCTCAATATTATTTTTCTTTACTACCATATTATCATAAAAGGAATGGCTTATACTCTCTACCACTGCTCTTGAGCCTAAATATGATCCCCCTATTCCGATAACTATAAAGGCTTCCGAATTGCTTCTCACCTTTTCCGCTGACTCCTTAATCATCTCAAATTCTTTTCTGTCATACTCGTTAGGATAATTCAACCATCCTACATTTTGATCCTTGCCTTCATATAATATACGATGAACTGTTTTCAACTGAGGTTCTAATCTTAATATTTCCTCATCAGAAACAAATCCATTGGCATAATCTAAAATAATATCTTTCATAATATATCCTCCTATTAATGATCACTTTTCTACCTTCATTAACACCAATGCAAAATCATCTTTTTGATCTCCATACATATACGAATTAGCTTTGTTTTCTATGTTTTTTATAGGGCTTTCGGGAGCCTCTTTAACTGCTTCTATTATTCTTTTCTCTCCGAATTCTTCTTTATTTTTATTTCTTACTTCTAATATTCCATCTGTATAAAAAAGTATTCTATCTCCATTTTTCAGTTGAACCATATTCTCATTATAATGTATTTCATCAAATAAGTAAGAAATTGGATATCCTTTCATCTTCAGCAATTCCACATTATTATCATCAAATAATATGGGAATACAATTATGTCCGCCATTTGCGTATTTAAATGTATCGGTAGAACAATTAAAGATGCCATAGAATATTGTAAGATATTTTTCATCATCTAAGTTTAAATCTATAAATCTTTTATGAAGTTCCGTTAAGGTTTTAGAAGGACTGAGTATATCATCTTTTATTGCTCTCATGGTCTGTCTTATAAACATGGTCATCATTGACGCGGTAATCCCGTGGCCAGCCACATCACTTATATATATGCCTATATTGTCCTTGTCTATATAAAAAACATCAAACATATCTCCGCTGAGCATTTCACATGGCTTGTATAAATAGTTGATTTTAATATTATTATAGGAGCCCTTTCTGGGAAGAATTTTTTCTTGAAGAATCTTTGCAAATGTAATATCTTTGTTGAGTTTTTTAGTCTTTTCCCTCAACTCCTTCTCTAATTTTCTTTCTCTTGTGACATCCCTAAACACTTCCACCGCGGCATATATGTTACCATCGGAATCTGATACAGGTGAACTCTTAACAGAAAAAATACGATCTCCGACATTTTCTTCTTTTTGTATAATTTCCCCTGTTGCGATACTTCTTTCAGTAATGCAAAAACTACAGGGCCTAATTTTACCAAGAGCTTCATAACATTTTTTCCCTACAATTTCTGTTCCCAGAGCACCTTTCATGGTCTTATTTGCATATATAATTGTCCCATTTCTGTCTATAACTCTGACCCAGTCCGCCATTCCCTCAAGAACGTGATAATTAAGCATATTGAAATTTTTTATTTGGTCTTCAAAATAACTAACTTTGTTCTTTTCCAACATAGCTATCACCCATATTTTAGAAATTTTTTTGCTCGCCTTCATAATAACACACTATACAATAAAATACAAAACAATTTAATATTAATCTTGAGTGTTCTGTAAAATATCATGATAAATATTGATTATCTCTTCCCTATATATCTCATCTGCATCTATAGAACCCCATCCTAATTGATTCTGAAATATGCCATCATAAACCTGATCATGATAACTCCTTAAAACATGAGGAATATTTTTTTCTGACAATATTTCATCCAGTAACATGGCTTCAACTTCATTGTTAAGAATCAAAATCTTTTTTATTTTTCCCATTAAACTATCTCCTTTTAAAAAAGCATTCACCTCAATTGAAATGAATGCTTTAATTCACCTTACTTTATAGAAGAATTATAGATTACATTTAAATAATCGGGATTAAATATATCCTTTTTTACAAATCCCTTTTCTTTATTGTCATATTTAAAATCAGACAACTTAAATGTAGCAGAGCCCGTCTGAAGGGTAGCTATATGATAATCATCTTTAGATGTAAACACCCAAAATTCCAATGCTCCCAATTGTATATAATCATCAAATAAAACAAATTCTCCATCTTCATCTTTTATAATGAGAAACCATTTCTGACCATCATCCCATGCTATTTCTCCATTATCATACCTTTGAGCTGTAGTATACATCTCTATACTTTCATCTTCTCCGTCTCTATCCAGATCAACTTTTTTACTGTCTAAGAGAGTCAAATCGGAAGTATCAAGTTTGTCTCCGGAAAGATGTACATATTCTAATTTTTCTTCCTGTTCAGTCTTTTCATTTTCCTCTTTCAATGCTTTATCATATATCGTTTCTCTCAGAGATTCATTTAATTGAGCTTTAATTAAAGTCTTATTCTTTGAATCATCTTGAGAATAAGTCATATAATAATATTTATCCTTCTTCAAACCATCCCATAGCTTTTTATTTTTTACATAGATCGTAATTTCTTTTAACTCACTTTCTTTATCTTCTCCCAATATTTGAAGGATAATTGAATGACTATCACCCTCCTCATCTTTGCTTAAAAGAAGTCCCGAAGTAATAAAAGTATTACTATTAATATTATTGGAGGATTGAAAAATATAAAAAACAACTATTACTATTGCCAAAATCAGTATACCCACTATATTTTTAATCTTATTATTCATTCTCTCACCCTTCCTTAATTTTATAGCCTATAGGAAAGTTCCATTTTTCTCAATATAATTTGAAATAAGTTTCAAAAAGGCTTCTCTGATTTATTAATGCTTCTATAGAAGTCTTTTTTATATATTATCATGTCTTGTATACAATTTCAACCTATAAATTTAAAAACCTCACTTACTATTTAATTATATCATAAATCTAATTATAATTTTTTTATTAGCAATTATTGCTTTATATTATTTCATTTTTTGTCGATTTAATGTACAATAGATATTGTATTGTAAAATTATTATATTTAAGGGGGGTTTATTATGGAAAGCAAAACTACAAAGGAAAACACAAAAAATAAAGATAACAATCTATCTAAAATTAAAATAGGACTTATAACACATTTAGTAATTAACTTACTTATAAGTACCTTAATATCAAATGGATTATACGTCTTATTAGCAGAACATATGAATGTTAGTCCTAATTTTATAATGTTAATTTTTTCATTTGTAAACATAATTATTTTCTTATTAATAACCTATTTCTCAATTAGCCGTTGGCTTGTAAAGTTCTTCAAAGCTATCGAACCGGTTATTGAAGAAATCTCTAGAGGCAACTTAAACGAAATAAGTTTATTCAACGGTAAAAATAAATTCAGTGGAATCACGGATTCATTAAGCAAGGCTAATTCAAATATAAAAAATATGATTACAGGAATAACACAGAATTCTGAGGTATTATCTAAAAACGCCAAAGATCTGTCTGATATTGTCGAAGATACTACTCAGGCAGTGGAACAAATCGCTTCCAGTGTTAACGATATAGCCTCCGGTTCAGAAGATACATCAAAAAATATTACTGAATTAAGCGAAGCCATATCCAATCTTACTACTCTTTCACAAAATACAGAAAAAAATACTCAATTGGCTACGGACCTTTCAGCTTCCATGGCCAAATCAGCAGAAAAAGGTAGCAAAGATATGGAAAAGATAATCGATAAGGTAAGTTTAATTGATTCTTCTACCAAAAATACTTCAGGAATAATCGAAAATCTTAATGAACAAATTAAAAACATTGAAAATATAGTAGTAATCATAAACCAAATAGCAGAACAAACGAATCTTCTTGCATTAAATGCGGCAATTGAAGCAGCAAGAGCAGGAGAATCAGGAAAGGGATTTGCTGTAGTGGCAGATGAAATAAGAAAACTTGCCGACGAAACCCATACATATTCAGATGAGATATCCAAAATTACAAATTCCGTTACAGGAAGCAGTAAAAGTGCTGTAGACAGCATTGAAAAGGTAAGCGGAATAGTTAATGAAAGTGTAGAAGTCGCTGATTTAACTAAAGCTTCTTTTGAAGAATTGGTGGAAAAATTCGATAAGATCAATCTTTCAATAGTCGAAATTGCGGAAGCTTCTAAAGAGGTAAGAAATAATAGCGAATATATCCTTGAAAGAGCTACGGAAATATCCGCTATATCAGAAGAAACTACTGCAGCATCTCAAACCAGTTCGGAAGCAATAGATAAAAATCTTGCAGCCATGGAGGAAATCACCTCTTCCATTGAAAGCTTATCGGAAATTGCAGATAAACTAAATAAAATGGTAGAAAAATTTAATGTATAAAATCTACTTTTATTTCTTCTTCTTCAAAATATCTTGCTATGGAATAGAGTAAATCAGATAATCTGTTTAAATATTTCACAACATTTGAATCTATTTCAGCATTTTTTTGAAGAGAAATTGTTCTTCTTTCGGCTCTTCTGGCAACTGTTCTTGATACATGAAAATATGAAGATGCTTGTCCGGCCCCAGGTAATACAAAACCTGTGGGCTTTTTTACCTTTGCCATATACTTATCTATATTTTTTTCAAGATAGTCTATATCCTCATCTTTTATTCTATGAGGAACCTTTGTTTGATCTTCTGTGGCAAGATTGGCTGCAACAATAAAAAGTTTATTCTGAATATGATTTATTAATTCATATGTATCCTTATCGTCTTTTATATAATTTTTAGCAAGACCCAAAAATGATACCAGCTCATCTACAGTGCCATAACTTTCAACTCTTATATCATCTTTTGATACTCTCTTATTGTCAAAAAGACTTGTCTGCCCTTTATCCCCGGTTTTCGTGTATATCTTCACAAATAATTCCTCCTTCATTTTAATTTCTCTTTTTTGGTCTTGGACCATAAAACTGATAATAATTCACTTTAATTTTTCCATTAAATAATTTTCTTCTCCTATCAGCTCTCCTTCCGTATATTTTTTCAAACTCCTCGTTAGATGTAAGAAAATAAAGAGACCATGTATCCAAAAAACTGAAAACTTCACCCATTTTTCTGTATAAATCCTCTACTTTTTCTTTCTCTCCCATTCTCTCTCCATAGGGAGGATTTGATATGATAACTCCGTATTTTTTCTTGGAGCTTAGTTGCAATGCATCCTTTGTTTCATAGGTAATACAGTCGTCCACTCCCATCTCATACGTATTCTCTCTTGCAATTTTAACAGCTTCTTTATCAATATCATACCCAAAAATTTTCAGTTCTCTCTCCTGTATAATAGATTTCCTTGCAAAAATCTTTTCTTCTTTCCAATATTCTTCTTTTATTTTTTGCCAATCTTCTGCCGCAAAACTTCTCTGTATTCCCGGAGCGATATTTTTCCCTATCATAGCAGCTTCAATGGGAATAGTGCCGGAACCGCAAAATGGATCAATAAGTATTCTCTCCGGACTCCAATAACTTAGTTGAATCATAGCCGCAGCAATTGTTTCCTTTACAGGTGCATTGACATGCATTTTTCTGTATCCTCTCATATGAAGGGCTTCCCCTGAAGTATCAATGGATAGAGTTGCCACATCTTTTAAAATCGAAACCAATATTGTAAATTTAGCTCCTGTTTCTTTAAACCATTCAGTTTTATATTTTGTTTTTAATTTTTCTACAACTGCTTTTTTAACTATGGCTTGGCAATCTGAAATGCTGAATAGCTTAGAATCCACGGATTTTCCGTTTACGGTAAACTCCCCGTCTTCATCTATCCATTCTTCCCAAGGAAGTGCTTTAGTTTTTTCGAACAATTCATCAAAGGTTAAAGCCTTAAATTCCCCCATTTTTAAGAATACCCTATCGGCAGTTCTAAGCCAGATATTTGTCTTTGCAATATCTTTTTCTTCACCTTTAAATGTTACCTTTCCATTTTCAACTTTTAAATCCGTATATCCTAATTTTAAAAGCTCCCTTTTAACTAATGATTCCAAACCAAAAGTCGAGGTCGCAATAAGTTCTATTTGTCCCATTTTATCCTCCCAATAATTAATTACCTTAATATTATACACCAAAACTAAATTAAATACTTTTTAAATGAGTACTTTTTAAAATCCTTGGGTATATAATGTTATAGGTTAAATTCTATATGACGAATATAGAAAACAAAAAACAATAGGGAGGGTCTTTAATATATGAAAAATATAGGAGAAACAATTCAAAGCGGAGATTGGAAGGGTGAAAAACATGTGCCTGTAATTCATGCCCCTGAAAAAGTTAAAAAAGGAGAAGCATTTGAAATAAAAGCAATAGTAGGAGAAAAAATACCTCACCCGAATACTTTGGAACATCACATTTGTTGGATAAAAATATTCTTTCAGCCTAAAGATGCAAAATTCCCAATAGAAATCGGAAATTCTGAATTCAGTGCTCACGGAGAAAGCGAAATATACAATGAGCCTTCCGTTTCTCTGACTACAAAAATTGATAAATCCGGTACAATTCATGCGTTAAGCTATTGTAATATTCACGGTCTATGGGAAAATAGCATAGAAATTTCCGTAGAATAGTGAGGTAAAAGATGAGGCTGTTAAAAAGAAGCTTCATCTTTTTTTATAATAATCTATCTCCTTGTTCTGGTATCCTTGACTAAAAGTTATTTATATTATATATTTTAATTGTAGTTAAATTTAATATTTAGGTAAAGGTACAAAGATTTATATTTCTTTGTTTAAAAGGGAAACAAGTAAAAGTCTTGTACGGTCCCGCCACTGTGAAGGTGAGAATTTTAAAATATGCCACTGAGAAATTGGGAAGGCTTAAAATTCTATGAACCTAAGTCAGGATACCTGCCTTTGCTAATGCACTAAAAACTCTACGGTAGATAGGGAGTGTTTCAGAATAGAATTATTATGTAAATACATAATGTTATTTTGCTTGTCACAGTTCCTGAAACCGCCGAGTTCAGGAACTTTTTTATTGCCCAAAATCATGAGGAGGTTAAAAGAGTGATAGAAGATAGAATAAAAGATATTGAGCTAAGAAAAAAAATAACTACAGCTGAAAACGCTGCACTATTTATTAAAAATGGTATGACAATTGCTACAAGTGGCTTTACTCCTTCAGGATATCCAAAAGCTACACCATTAGCACTTAGTAAAAGAATTAAAAACAATAACGAAAATATAAAAATTACATTAATTACAGGAGCTTCCGTCGGAGATGAATTGGACGGTGAATTAGCCAGAAATAATATTACAAAAAAAAGAATTCCCTATCAAACAAATGATAGCTGTAGAAAAGCTATAAACAATGGAGACATTCAATTTTGTGATGTTCATTTAAGCCTATTGCCTCAATACATTAATTATAATTATTTGGAAGATATAGATATCGGAATCGTAGAAGCATCTGAAATTACCGAAAACGGATGTATGATACCAACTACCTCTGTAGGTATAACACCAACTATAGTAAAAAAAGCTAAAAAATTAATAATAGAAATAAATACAAGTCAACCAATAGATCTAAGAGGAATACACGACATATATACTTTACCAAATCCCCCAAAAAGAACGCCTATACCTATACTAAACTGCAAAGATAGAATCGGTACAAATTATATCCAAATAGATAAAAATAAGATAATCGCCATAGTTTTCACGGATATAAGAGATGATGTTAAAAAATTAGCAGAACCAAATAAAGACAGTAATTTAATGGCGGAAATTTTTTTGGAATTTTTAGACCATGAAATCAAAGCAGGCAGAATTCCAAGAAAATTATTGCCCTTTCAATCCGGGGTTGGTTCAGTATCAAATTCAATACTAAATGGATTCTCTCGTTCAAAGTATGATAAGCTTCAATTTTATTCAGAGGTAATACAGGATTCAATGTTGGACTTAATAGATATAGGAAAAGTACAAATAGCGTCCGGAACTGCTATTTCCCCTTCTCCGGAAGGATTAAATAAATTTTATGATGATATTAAAAGATATAAATCGAAGATAATATTAAGACCACAAGAGATTAGCAATAACCCGGAAATAATCCGAAGACTCGGGGTCATAGCAATGAATACGGCAATAGAAGTAGATATATACGGTAATGTAAATTCCTCTAATATAATGGGTGGAAATCTCATGAATGGGATAGGAGGCTCAGGGGATTTTGCCAGAAATGCCTATCTATCAGTATTCTTTACAAAGTCCACAGCTAAAAATGAAACTATTTCCACCGTAGTACCTCTTGTATCTCATGTCGATCACACCGAACATGATGTCAACATAATTATTACTGAGCAAGGAATAGCGGATTTGAGAGGTTTAAGTCCAAAGGAAAGAGCTATAAGCATAATAAACAATTGTGCTAATCCTATTTATAAGGATTTACTTTCGGATTATTTGAAAGAAGCTATGAAGAGTAAAAAGAACATACCTATATTACTAAATAGGGCTTTTAAATGTTTTGAATCATTAGAAAAAACCGACACGATGAAAAGAGGCAACATAGTTTATTATGCAAATTTAATAAATAGAAAGGGTGATGACTATGAAGAAAAAAGCAAATGAATATATAAAAATTACCGTTGGAATGTCACTGGTAGCAATCGGTCTATACTTTTTTTTAATGCCAAAAAATCTATCTGTAGGCGGGGCTAATGGTTTAGCTATTGTTATAAATCATTTTATCCCGAATTTATCAATCGGACTTCTTATGATAATTATAAATATTTTTCTATTTGCAATTGGCTTTATCTTTATCGGAACTAATTTCGGTTTTAAAACCATATATGCAAGTTTTGGGGTCTCGGTTTTGGTATTATTATTTGAAAAAATTTTTCCCATGAAAAAACCATTAGCAAATGATATACTGATACAGCTTATTTTGGGTGTTATAATATCTGCAATAGGCATGGGCATAGTATTCAATCAAAATGCCTCAACAGGCGGAACAGATATTATAGCCAAAATATTAAATAGGTTCTGGGGTATAGATTTAGGTCGGGGTGTGCTCATTTCCGATCTTTCAATAACATTGGCAGCTGGCTTCGCCTATGGACTGCAAATTGGCCTGTATTCGTTATTAGGTGTGTTGCTAAATGGTTTAGTAATAGATGCAGCCATTGAAAGTATGAATATCCGTAAACAAGTTGTTATAGTAAGCAACTACAGCGAGGTAATAAACGATTATATAATAAAAAGTTTAGGGAAGGGTGCCACTTTGTATGAAGCTAAAGGAGGATTCACCGGAAGCGATAAAGAGGTTCTTGTAACTATATTAAGCAGAAAAGATTTTGTATTATTAAAAAATCTCATAAATAGTATAGATAAAAATGCCTTTATAATAGTTCACAATGTTCATGAAGTAATAGGAGAAGGATTTAAGGACATTGAAAATTTTTAACCCTTGACAAATACAATATCATTTATTATTATATAATAAATATAAGTTGAACTGTGATGGATAAAGTAGCTCTTTATAATTAAATAACAGAAAATAGGTGTCGATGAGAATCCTATAAATTATAAAGATGTGAATTACGCTCCTGAGTTATAATGAGAAATCATTACGGTTACTATCCGTTAAAATAGTCAAAGGCATATTTTTATATGCAATTAAGGTGGTACCACGGGTTTTTCTCGTCCTTTACGGATGAGAAAAACCTTTTTTAATATATTTCAAAAGAAGGAGGATTTACAAATGGAAAATAAAAATGTATTTGACATTCTCAGAGAACGAGGATATATAGAACAAGTTACCTATGAAGATGAAATCAGGGATCTTTTAGGAAAAGAATCCGTTACCTTTTATATTGGAATTGATGCAACCGGTGATAGTTTAACTTTAGGTCATTTTGTTCAGATAATGATAATGAAGCATATGCAAATGGCAGGTCATCGTCCTATAATATTGTTAGGAGGAGGAACTACCATGATAGGAGATCCCACAGGAAAAACAGACATGAGAAAGATGCTTAGTAAAGAGACTATTGAACATAATGCAAAGAGGTTTAAAGAACAGTTATCAAAATTTATAGATTTTGATAACGGCAAAGCCATTTTTGCAAACAATGCGGATTGGCTGTCAAATCTCAATTATATAGAGTTCATAAGGGAAATTGGAGTCCATTTTTCCGTAAACAAAATGCTTACAGCGGAGTGTTATAAACAAAGATTAGAAAGAGGACTTACTTTCCTTGAATTCAACTATATGATTATGCAATCCTACGACTTCTTGGAGCTATACAGAAGATACAACTGTAAACTGCAAATAGGGGGAAATGATCAATGGTCCAATATCCTCGGAGGATATGATTTGGTTAGAAAAATCGAAAACGATGTGGTATATGCTATGACCTCTAAACTTTTAACAAATTCTGAAGGTAAAAAAATGGGTAAAACAGAATCGGGTACTATTTGGCTTGATTCTGAAAAAACTTCCCCCTATGAATTTTATCAGTATCTGAGAAATATTGATGATAGAGATGTAAAGAATTGTCTATTGCTTCTTACCCTTGTTCCGATTGAAGAAATAGAAGAGCTTTGTTCTCCGGGAGGGTCAAAAATTAATAAAGCAAAAGAGATTTTAGCATTTGAAGTAACTAAAATGGTTCACGGGGAATCAGAAGCAATAAAAGCTCAGAAAGCAGCAAAATCATTGTTCGAAGGAAATGGAGAAGGGGGTTCAATTCCTACTACCGAAATAAAGAAGGAAGTATTTGAAAAAGGCATAGGTATACTTAACCTTCTCACGGAAATAGGAATTACTAAATCTAACAGTGAAGGAAGAAGAATTATAGAACAAAGAGGATTATCTATTAATGGAAGGAAGGTTGACAATTTCAATATTATATTAACATTGGATAGTTTTACCGATGGGAAAATAATGTTGAAAAAGGGGAAAAAAGTTTATCATCAAATCAAATTAATATAATATATATTATCTACCATTTTTATGAGTACTCTGTAAATTATTACAGAGTACCTTTTTTTTACTTTTATATCCATCATTCAGAAATTTATCCATATATTAAGGGTTTAAATTAAAAAAAAACAATGATATACTTTTAAACAATTTAAATAATAAAGGAAAGGGGTGAACTTGAGGATTTAAAAATTTAAAATTAATTTAAAAATTACAGGAGGCAAATTATGAAAACTAAATTTAAGAAAACTATTTTATCATTGGCAGCATCAACTTTAGTGCTTTCACCATTTAGCATTGCTCATGCAGGTAGTTCCAACTTAGTTTATTATTTACCAAATGAAAGTTGCCCACAAAAAGGATACACTATTCCTGGCTATAACAAGACTTCAAATTCTAACTCTAATTCCAATAATATATCTAATGATCAACTATATGAACAACTCGAAAAGTATATTTCAAATTACATCAATGTAACTTCATCCCAAAAACCAAGTTGTGGCATTACAATTCCAAAAACAAATAATAATTCCGGAAACAATAATAGCGGAAATCAGCAAAACAATGATGATGAACAAGATAATAACGATGAACAAAACAACGAACAAAATAATAATGACGAACAAGACAATGAACAGAATGGTAATAATGGCGGCAACCAAAATGAAAATCCGGGAACCGAAAATCCGGGTGATGAAACACCTGCACCATCTAATTCTGTAGAATCAGAAGTCGTAAGGTTGGTAAATATAGAAAGAGAAAAGGCAGGATTACAGCCTCTAACTCAAAGTTCAGAGTTATCAAATGTTGCAAGACTCAAATCTCAGGATATGGCAGACAATAATTACTTTAGTCATACTTCCCCTACATATGGCGATCCTTTCACCATGATGAAAACTTTTGGAATAAAATACAGTACCGCTGGGGAAAATATTGCAAAAGGATATTCAAGTGCTCAAACAGTAATGGATGGATGGATGAATTCATCAGGTCATAGGGCAAACATACTGAATTCAAGTTTTAACAAAATCGGAGTAGGCTATGTAAATAAAAATGGTACAACCTATTGGACACAAATGTTTACAAATTAGTTTTTACAAGAAATTTCAATGAATAAAAAAGACTCTGTGGGATATTAAATTTAATATCCACAGAGTCTTTTTTATTCATTATATATTTTATTTTTCCTTCATTATATCTATAAAATTTTTTGTAATTTTCGCAGTAATTCCCCATATAATATTTTCCTGATACTTATAAAAATAAATACTATAAATCCCTTTTCTGAAATTATATTCCTTTCCCCCTGGAATCAACTCATAAGGAAAATCTTCTTTTATTACTGCTTTTAAATCAACACGATAAGTAGAAGGTTCATTATTCATAAAAAAATCCACCGGTACAGTAAATATATGATCAACTTCATCTGAATTGTATTTCATATCATCCACACTAATTCCATTAATCGTTCCTATAAAAGGGCAAAGAAAAAAATTAAAATATGTAATAATGTAATCTAATTCTCCGATAACTTTTATGTTCTCCTTTTTTACATTTAATTCTTCACAAGTTTCTCTAATTGCAGCCTCCTTAAATGTTTCATTTTTTTCTACCGCTCCACCTGGGAAAGAAATTTCTCCGGGTTGATTTTTCAAACTCTTGGCTCTTGATTCATAAATAAGATGCCATTCTCCTTTTAAATAAATCAAAGGCAAAAATACTCCATAGTTATGCCTTATGTCCTTAGGCCGGGCTGAACGGTTATTAAACTTTTCATAAACATCATTTATATTCATATTATCCTCCATAAATAAAGCGGTGAAATCACCGCTTTGTTATAAAAGTTTTTCCCCTTCCTGCCAATCGACCGGACACATTCCACCTGTCTTCAATGCTTTAAGTACTCTCAATGTTTCATCCACACTTCTTCCTACATTTAGATCATGAATTACCGAATACCTTACTACCCCTTCAGGATCAATAATAAAGAGTCCCCTTAATGCAACTCCTTCTTCTTCAATCAATACTCCAAAATCATTCGATACCTTTTTAGTTAAATCAGAAGCTAAGGGAAAATTAATATGTCCTAAACTACCCTTAATCCATTCCTGATGAGAATATTGACTGTCAACACTTACAGCCAATAATTCTGCATCTTCTTTCTTGAAATCCTCATACCTCTTACTATATCCAGTAATCTCTGTCGGGCAGACAAAAGTAAAATCCATGGGATAGAAAAACATGACCAACCATTTTCCGGCATAATCCTTAAGATTTACCTTTTTAAATTCTTTCCCATTCCCCATGCATGCAGTCATCTCAAAATTTGGTGCCGATTTCCCTACCAATCTTTCCATATTCAAAACCTCCTATGCGAATTATATTTCTTCTAATCTAAGTTATATATTCCCATAGGGATACCATTTTAAACATCATTATCATCTGATAATTGTTATTATTTAAAGGCTATATTTTGTTATTTTGAATAAGCAAATGATATTCTTGCATCCCTCAACCGTTCGTAATTTCTAATAATTGATTTTATCTCCACTCTTCCAAAGAAGAAAAACGATATTGCTTCCCACATAAATACCCAGCCTCCAACTAAAAATCCCTGGGCAAAAGCTTCCCATATTATCAACCTTATTCTCGTCGTAAATATAAAATAAAAAAGCAGAAGAATAAAAGAAATAAATACAGAGTTAATCATCCTCTTATAATTACTATTTAGCTTTCTCTGTTCAAAATGGGCATAAAAATCATAGCATGTTTTAATTCCTTCAGTAATAATTTTTTCTTTATTTTCATCTCTGATTTCATTTGGAAGATAAAAACTGATTTCAAGGTTGAACCTTTCCGGAATATCATTAGAACATTCTTCCAAAAACTTAGTCAAATCAGGAGAAATATCTCTTCTCTTATAAGAAGAATGATCCCATTCATTAAATATTTCAACATAGCTGTTCAGGTCCACCTCTATTACATAATCGCCGGTATTGGGATTTTTCTTATATAATTTATTTATATATTCCATTCTTTCTTTTTTCACAAGTATTACCCCTATATTAAAATTATAAGAAAATTTTTTATCAAAGCATCATAAGGTAGCTTTTCTTGAAACTCATTTACGGAAAGTTCTTTTTAACATCAGTATTTATAAGCGAGAACTTTCCTATTCGTTATAAAAAAGCTTTTACCAAAAAATAAAAATTAGGATGCCTTTTATAAAACCAATTTACGGAAAACTTATGTTAATATAATTTATAGCTTTCCTATAGGTTATAAGAATATAATATCATATAATACTATGTTTATGAAGCATCCTTCATATTTTCTCTTATTTTTCTATATACATTTTCATTTTCCGCTTTAACATTATATAAATAGCTATCTATATTTCCATTAAAAGATATATATTTATTAAATAGAACCATCTCTAAATTTTCTCTTGTTCTATTTATAACAAAATTCTTGTCCTTTTCAACTCCATATTTTTTATAGTCCTTAATTATCAAGCTTAACGCTTTCACAACTTTATCCAAGTCATATTTCTTTAAATCATATATCGGAGAAATGTCCTTTTCTTTAAAATAAACTCCTTTATCTACAGCCTCCTGCAATACTCTTTGTGTAGACCATATAAGACATTTCTCCTTTCTACAGGCGTCACTACAGCCTTCTTCTCCCAAGCATATATCATCTACAGCCTTTTTAGCATTTAAAACTTCAAGATAAAGCTTTGATGCAACTTCCTTCATCTCGGATTTCTGACCTGATTTCATTCTTTTATACTGCCTGATTAAAAACAATAGATAGATTAATATAGAGATTGCAGAAAATAAATAAGTTGTTTCCCAGCTCATCAATACATTAGGAGTAATATCCCATATTTTAAAGAGTCCGAACATTAAAAATATAAAAGAAGACATAATCTTAATTGAAATATCCGGCATCTTCTCTCCTATTTTTCTTCCTACAAAAATCCCCAAACTGCTGGTAGCCATCATTCCTGAAACTGTTCCCATAAGTACAAAAATAGGATGATTTCCTTCCGCCGACAGTGCCATAGCCGATAATTGAGTCTTATCCCCGAATTCTCCTACAAAGAATGCCAATGCTACTGTAAGTATAGGCCCAAACGTTTTTTCTTTCTTTTGTTTTTCCTTTTTTTCATCCATCAATGTCATGATTCCAAATACTATAAATATAAATCCCGCCGATATTTGGACAATTTCTTCCGGAACAATTGTTGAAAAATATTTTCCGAGTAATATGGCTATTCCGTGATTTAATATTACTCCGATAAAAACCCCTCCCAATACTTCCAATAGGGAATACTGAGTAGCAAAACTCATTGCCATTATTTGAGTTTTATCTCCCATTTCCGCCATGAATATTAAAAAAAATGATTTGATAAATTCTCGTATCATTCAACCACCCTTCCTTTGATTAGAGTAAAACCCTAAAAATTTAAAAAAAGACTTTTAATTTGATGAATAGATCATCAAACCAAAAGTCTCGCTCTCTCAATAACAAGTAAATAGAACCAGGTATCCTTACCAGTATGTTGATCCTATTCGTAGTCCCTACTACAGCTACTCCCCTTTAGCCAAATATTAAAATATTTAAATTTATCATTGGTAAAACAACTTGATTTTAATTGATATTTAATCTTAATATATATATTACCATATATAAATTTTAAGAACAAGAATATAGTTCGAATACAGTATTTTTATTTTTCATTTACTATAAAGTTAAGGCATTTTCTTCTCCGGAAGTAATCACTTTGCCGCTCTTTATATATGTTTTACTATTTCCTATCATAATTATGCTGTCCATACTTATCTCTTCAAAATTAATATCTCCTAAAGTAGTAATAATTACTTTGTCTTGGTCATCCAAATTTTCTACTATTCCTACAGGGGTGGAAGGAAGCTTAAAATTAAGCATTATCTCCACAGCTTTCTCAATATAAAATATTTTTTCTCTCTTTTTATAACAATATAATACTATAACAAAATTTCCCATAGATGCATATCGTATCCTTTTTTCAATTGCTTCCCATGAAACAGCAAAATCGCTCAGATTAATATAGCAAAAATCATCCATTATGGGAGCACCTAATTTACTTGCGGCAAATGATACTGTTGTAATCCCTGGAATTACCTCTACTTCGATATCATAAGAAACTTTCAAGGCATACCCTGCTATTCCATAAAGACAGGAATCACCATAGACTAATATTGAAGTTGTTTTCCCTTCTTTTACCTTCCCTATAGAATATTTACACCCTTCAGTTCCTTCTTTCATTCTGATTGGAAATATTTCCTTGCCATCTGCCAAACTTCCCAAATACTTTAAACAAGTCTTATCTCCTACTATTACATCTGATTTTTCTATTGCATCTATTGCTCTTAAAGTCATGTCATCCTTTCCTTTGGAACCTATTCCTACTATATATAACCTTGCCACCTAAACCCTCTCCTCGCTTGTTTCTCATACTATTATTTACTATATATAAATATTGCCAAAACAATTATTTAACTCATATTTTCTTCGACATTTTCCAATTCTTTAAATATCTTTATAACTCTTTCGTTATTTTTTCTGTTCTTTATCGCCAATCTTATATGCTTATCATCTAAGCCGTCAAAAGATGAACATTTTCTTATGAGTATTCCTCTCTTCAGAAAATAGTAAAAGAGAAAATTCTCATTAAACTTTCGACTTTTTATAAGTATATAATTAGACTGAGTAGGATATAAATTGATAAATTTTATCTTCATAAGGGCTTTCGTCATATATTGTCTTTCCCCTTGAATATAATTTTTGCTTTTCTCTATATATTCCTCACAGCCAAAAATATATCTTCCGCTGCAATCAGCCAGAGAATTAATACTCCAAGGCAATTCCACCTTTTCATATTCCCTAGCCATTTTATTGGAAGTACAGGCATATCCGAGCCTAATCCCCGGAAGAGCAAAAAACTTGGTTGCTGCTCTGATTATGGCTATTCTATCATAATCCTTATCTTTAAACATTTTTATGCTGTCATAATCCTTAGGGCAAAATTCAAAAAAAGCTTCATCAAGAAGTAAAAAACTTTCTTTTAAGTTAACAATATCATATATTAATTTAAGTTTATCTTCTTCTATCCTTAACCCTGTAGGATTATTGGGATTACCCAATATTAAGATATCACCTTTCTTTAAATTTCTTTTTACTGAATCTATGTCTATTGTAAAATCCGGAGATAAGGGGATTTTGCATATTTCCTTTTTTAATACCTTTCCTCTTTTCTCATATTCCGAGAAACAGGGCACAAATGTCACTACTCTATCAAATAATTGAATAAAATTATTTATCACTTCAACTGCCCCGTTCCCAACAACTATATTTGAACAATCACAATTTAAATATTTTCCTATATTAGATTTTAAAGTTCTATACTGTATATCCGGATATATAGTTAAACTGTTAAAATTGTTTTTAAGTTCATCATATAACCCTTCCGGTGGACCTAAAGGATTTATATTGCTGCTGAAATCTACCAGTTCTCCATCATATAAATCTCTATATGTGGTTATATCTCCTCCATGGTTCATAAGTAAAAAATCCATTTCCTCACTTCCTTTACAAAAAATTGATCAACATACAACATCCTTAAAACATTTTAGCAACATTAGGCTTTTACTATATAAAAAAAGGAATCCCTCTCTCGGAATCCCTGAACTTGCTTAAAAGTTTTGACAACTCAACATTAAACAATTTCCTTCCCTCCGAAAGAATGCTTTCACTATTAATAAGGCAGGTATCCTGACTTACGGCTTAGCCTCCTTCCCCCTTCCCAGCTTTCGCCAGTGGATATGGAATTCGTAACCGTTTACAGTAGCGGGGGCTGTAGCGGATTTTCACCGCTTTCCCTTTTAATCTATATAAATATAGAACCTAAATAATATTATAATTATATAAGTCTATTATATAATATCACTTCCCATGTTCTCTGTCAAAATTGTTTTTATCACTTTTTTCCTTCCACAATTGATAAATTCCTGTATTTTTCATTTCTACTACTAATTTTATAGGCCGCTTCTTTATCTAAAATAAGCGTCACATCCGGATGCAATTGCAATATTGATCCCGGAACTTTAGGAGTAATCGGTCCATTTACGGCATGGTAAACAGCTTCCGACTTTTTGATACCGCTGGCCAACAGCAAAATTTTTTTTACACTCATAATAGTTTTTATTCCCATACTTATAGCTTTGGTCGGAACTTCTTCGACAGAATTAAAAAATCTTGAGTTTGCATTTATAGTGCCTTTATCTAAATGTACAAGATGGGTTACCCCTTCAAAATTCGCATTAGGTTCATTGAACCCTATGTGGCCATTTCTGCCTATCCCGAGAATCTGTAGATTTATTCCCCCTGATTCTTTGATTAAATTTTCATAGCTTGTACATTCCTTTTCTATATCATCACACATCCCATTTAACATATGAATATTTTCATCTTTTACATTGATATGATTAAATAAATAATTCTTCATATAAAAATTATAGCTCTGAGGATTTTCTTTTGAAATGCTATAGTATTCATCAAGATTGAAAGTTACAACATCACTAAAATCAATATATCCTTCCTTATATATTTTTACAAGTTCCTTATAGGTTCCAATAGGTGTATCTCCCGTTGCAAATCCTAAAACACTTTTTGGATTTAAAATAACTTGACTGGCAATAATACTGGCCGCCCTTTTGCTCATTTCATCATAATCATTTACGACAACAACATTCATGTCATTACCTCCCAATATTACTTAAAATTACAAAATCAACATACCATTTTAATTTTTACTATTGTTGTACTATATTTGTTATCTTGTATATACAATTATAAAAAATTCCAGCTTACTTGTCAAATATACTGGCTAAAAAAACACTATATTCGCAATTTCTTTAATTATTTCGCTCTTTGAAAATTTACCTAATATATCCATCCTCATGACCAGTTTTGAAAATAAAGCATTATCTTGGCTATTATATTTATGTCTTTCAATAACGTTCTCTAAAAATTCCTCATAACCGTATATTTTAAATCTTTCCATTTCATATTCTTCGGCCAAATATTCTAAAAACATTATTAAGATATCTTCATAATCATTCTTTTTATCTAATCCAAGAATATTATTCAGTTTTGGTATTATAAATTCAAATAACGCTCTTCTATAAGGAACTTCTTCTATTTTTAATATTTTCCCAATTTCAAGGATTTTCTCTTCATTCAAGTTTAAAAGAACATCAACAAAATAATTTTCGTCTTTCTTTGGAATAATATAATATTTATTTCCTTTGAGTTGTTTAATAGCTTTAAAAGCATCAAAATATCCAAGCTTCAAATTAAACCTACAGGTTTTCGTATCAAAGTCCAGAGTCCTTCCCAGACTTTCTCTCGGAGAAATATATCTTATATTTAAATTTTTTTTATTTATCCTTCTATTTCTTCCTAAACCATGAGTTCTGACAACAATTAAATCCTCATAACCTTTATTTATTAAAAGTCCCATAGGAACATTATCATAGATACCTCCATCTATAAAGTCCTTCCCATCGATCTTTTCCCTCTTAAAAACGGGAAGATAAGCACTTGCCATTAAATATTCCACTAACTTTCCTTGAGGAATATCTTCAATATAAATTTCAAGAGGTTTTAAATCTGTTAAAGAAACTGTCACAATTCCAAAATCCTTTCCAGACCTTCTCACCTTTTCTTCATTTATCACATCATAGAGAAGTTCCTTTAATGGAGTTATATCAACACCTTTTTCGGAAATTACTCCCTTTATTTTTTCTGATATATCTTTTATATCTTCAATTTTCAATTTTCCCTTTTTTATCTTTTCTATATCCTCATCATTCGCATTAATAACTCGAGAATAAGTCATGTTATTCCACAACTCATAAGCTCTATCTATATCTTCTTGGGCAATCATCGCTCCGTTTAATGCTCCTACAGAGGTTCCGGCTACTCCGTCTATTTCCACTCCCATTTCTTTTAAAGCTTTATAAGCACCAATATGGTATGCTCCTTTTGCTCCACCACCTTCTAATACTAATCCTCTCATTAAGTTCACCTTCTTTTCCCTTATTCTTTCGTTACAAACTTATAAATTGGAATTTATATGATATTCCTACCTTTTTTAAATATTTCACTGTTCCATCTTTTAAAATCTTAGTATTAAAATTTTTTGATATATTATTCAGATAATTAGTGGTTCCCAACCCTTCTTTTTCCGTTACAGAAATTGGCCTGGATTTTATTATTTTCATGGGGATAACTTCTACCTCAGATACCTTTTTATCCACAATTTTAACCTGACCTATCATAGTTTTTGTGCTTAATTTATCTCGAGAGTTAAATACAAAATTCCCAAGACTATAAAAAATCGGTTTTCCCTTATATATTTCTATCCCCTGAAGCACATGGGGATGATGTCCCATAATTATATCCGCACCAGAATCTATGGCTTTCCTTGCAATAGATATTTCATTTTTTCTGGGAATATCATTTCTTTCAATTCCCCAGTGAATAGAAAGAATTACTATATCTGCTTTCTCTTTCATATCTTTAATTTTTTTATACATTTCATTTACATAAGGTTCATAAGCACTTATGATTCCTGCTCTTTTATCCGTAGCATACCATTTTACGTCGGGAATTACTCTTGAAAAAGCAACTATTCCTACTTTCACTCCATTTTTTTCAATTACCACTCCATTCATTGCTTCCTTTTTTGTTCTTCCCGCACCCGTATATTTTATCCCATAGCTGTCCAAATATTTAAATGTATCCAAAAGTCCGTCATAGCCATAATCCATAACATGGTTATTTGCTAATGTAACTAATTCTATATTTGCATCTTTTATCCCTTGAAGATCCTCAGGGTTCATCCTGAAATTAAACTGTTTATCTTTCCATTTAGTGCCTTTATTAGTAACACTGCATTCCAAGTTTCCAACATTTAAATCCTCTTTCTTCAAATAAGTTTTTGCTTCTTTCCATGGGTACTCAGTGCCTTCTTTTTCAATATACTTTTTAATAGTTCCGTCAAGAAGTATATCTCCCACTAAATTTATATCTATACTTCCCTTAGGTTTCATTTCCTCCGCGGACCCTACACTATTTAAGAAAATTAAGATTATTATAAAAATGAATAAGTATTTCTTCATAGGCGTTACCTCCCCTAATTAAAAGTTCTTCCACATATATTCTATGCACAAATTAGGGTAAAATACTTTCTAATACTCTCACAAAATTTCCTCCAAGTATTTTTTTCACAGTTTCCTCTTTATACCCTCTATTTATAAGTTCTTTAGTAACATTAGGAATACAAGTACAATCTTCCAATCCAACTGCCCCAAAGGATCCCAAATACATGTTGAAATCAAATCCCAGTCCTACATGATCCTCCCCCGCTGTTTCTATCATATACTCCATATGATCCATATAAGTTTCCAAAGTTTCTTTCCCTTGTCCTTCTTTACTTGTAAAATAAGAATTAAGCCCTATAACTCCTCCAGTTTTAGCAATTGCTTTAATTTGATCATCAGTTAGATTTCTTACATGATTTGTAATTTTTTTGGCGTTTGAATGAGAAGCTATAATTGGCTTTGTCGAAATAGCAACAATATCCCAAAATCCTTCTTCATTTAAATGGGAGACATCCACTATTATCCCCAACCTGTTCATTTCCTTTATTGCTTCTTTTCCCATTAAACTTAAACCTCCATTTTCATATGTTCCGCTTGCCAAATAATTTCTCCAATTCCATGTAAGCATTGCACATCTAAGGCCAAGTTCATAAAAAACTCTAAGCATGGAGACTTCATTACTTATAAACTCCAATCCTTCGGCCGACAAAACAAATCCTATTTTTTCCCCTTTAAGTACTTCATTTAAATCATCTTTAGTTTTTATAAGTATTGCATCGGAACAATTATCCAATTCTCCATACAACTCAGAAATCTGAATCATCGCTTCCTTTAAAGAACCTTCCGGATGAAGCTCTTCAAATAAATCTATAAATACAATATTGACTTCTCCTCTTTTTAATAAAGGTATATGAGTTTCAGTTAATATTCTCTTTTTCTTCATCCTATTTTGATACATATGAAGAGGTATATCCGAATGAGCATCTATAACTATGGAATTCTCGTGAATATGTTTATAATTCATAACAGCATCTCCTTTTATTAATAAAATTGTAACATACTTACAATATATATTCTAAAATACTCCAGCAACTTTAGGTTTAATAATCATATATCTCAAGCATTTTTACTACCGTTATTGTCATAAAGCACTTGATCAAACACTATACATAATGCCAATATAAAAGCCGGATCTTCATCTCCGAATATTTCCACTCCATAAGCATCTGAAATGGAAATCCACTTTTTATTTACCCTACAAATTTCGTTTCCATCTTTAAATATGGAAAAGTCATGGGCAAATATATCTCCTTCCAACGTAAAATCTCCAAAATCACTAAAAATATTGAATTTAGGTCTAAAAAATGTGAACTCCTTTTTTACATTAGCTACAATCTTATCTCCCATATATATATAATATTCCGGTAAAAATTTAAATATTTTTTGTTCAATGTATATTAAGTTATTTCCCGACATATCAAATATGTTTAGTTTATTTCCGAAAGAAAAGACCTTTCCTGCTACCTCATATACATTTCGTCCCGATTCGTCCTGGATATCAAATTTATCACCGATAGAAAATATTCTTTCTCTTACTAAATATCTCATTTTATCAGTCCCTCCTTATTTAAAATAACTTGCAGATATTATATTTATTGAATTGTTTCAATAATATTATATAATATTATTAATCAATATCATAGGAAAGAAGGAATTATATTGGAAAGAAGAGATAAAACTAATTATTATTTAGATATTGCGGAAGTAGTAGCAGAAAGAGGGACATGTCTTAGAAGAAATTTTGGAGCAATAATTGTAAAAAACGATGAAATTATCTCTACAGGATATACAGGAGCACCAAGAGGCAGAAGTAACTGTTGCGATTTAAAATACTGTATTAGAGATAAGCTCAACATTCCAAGAGGTACTCAATATGAACTGTGCCGTTCTGTTCATGCAGAAGCAAATGCAATCATCAGTGCATCAAGAAAAGATATGATTGGAGCAACATTATATCTTGTGGGAAAGGAAATGAAAACAGGAGAATTAATTCTCAATGCCAACCCCTGTTCAATGTGCAAAAGATTGATAATAAACTCTGGAATTGAAAATGTAATAATCAGAGATTCTAAAGATGATTACAGAACAATCAATGTAAGATATTGGATTGAAAATGATGAATCATTAAACGGAACTGCAGGATACTAATCATTGTTCTTTAAAGCCGATTTAGCAAGCCCATCGGCTTCTTCATTATATTTATTACCGCTGTGGGCTCTTACTTTTATAAATATAACTTTTAACTTGTCTTTAATTGAATTATAATATTTATTATACTCCTTTGTTTCCGTTTTATTTCTTTTCCACTCCTCTGTACACCATTTTTCAATTCCCGCATAATCATAGTAAAGATATAATGTACGAATGTTTCTTTCTAAAGCAATTTTCATAGCCGTCATGGAACCGTCTATTTCTCCCGCAACATTTCTCATATCAGATTTTTCTTTTTTATTATCCCTTCCTTTATACACCTCTTTTCCCTTCTTTGTAATAAGAACAGCTCCATATCCATAATATCCTGATTCTTTATCAAAGCTTCCATCTACATAGGCAATCATCTCTCCATCCTCTAAATCTTCAACCTTTTTATCTCTCCTAACTATTCCTTCATTTTCTATTCCATTTAAATAATCTTCTGCTTCCTTAAGCGTTAAAAAACTTTTATATTCCGCTTGAGGATACCCCTTTACCTGTTCTTCGCATTTTCCCCAACTATTATATATACCTATGTTTATACCTTTTTTTACAGCGTAATATTTTTTCTTCATAATTCACCTCAAAACATTTTATATTTATAGGGTACCAAAAATCAGCAACTAAAACAATATATTATTGAAATACCATTACAATTTTCATAAGAAATTTAACACATATGTCCATGTTGTCTTTAATAGTATATTAATATCGTATTATTAGAAGGTATAAAGTTTTTTTGAAGAATAAGAGGAAAATTATGGAGAAAGATGCATTTATAAAGAATTCAATTTTACTTATTCTATCAAATCTCATCACGGGAATTTTAGGATTTATGTATTCCATAGCCCTCTCAAGAGAATTGGGAGCCGACGGAATGGCCCTAAACGGCCTTATTATGCCCATAAATAGGATATCCCTATGCCTGATATGCGGAGGAATGTTAACCGCCCTATCCAAAATAATAGCCGAATATAAAGTAAAATATCAGTATAATAATATTATAAAAAGTATGAGGACAATACTTACATTAAATGTAATATGGGCCATTTTTATTATATTTATATTGTTTCTATTGATAAATCCAATAAGTGAATTTATTATAAAAGACGAAAGAGTCATTTATGCTTTAAGAATATCCTGCGGCACCATATTCTTTATGACTCTTTCCAATACATTTAAAGGTTATTTTTATGGTATTGCTAATGTAGGAATACCAGCAGTAATTGATGTTTTTGAAAAATCGGCAAGAATATTTATAATATCATTTATATTCAAATTCTATTCCCCCGGCTCAATTACGGCTAAGGTAACAGCCGCAAATATAACTATATCATCGGGAGAATTCATATCCCTTGTTTTACTGTTTCTATATTATAAAGTAAATATAAAAAAATATCATAATCGTTTTTCCGAACAACCTGATAGAACCAAAACATTAATAAAAAATATTCTTGTTATATCACTTCCTTTATGCTTAAACGAATTCATATCTACAATATTTTTTACCGTATCTACCCTCCTCATCCCCAAAAGATTAGTAGCTGGAGGCATCCCCTACGAAGAAGCATTAACTATGATAGGAAAATTTTCTAATATGTCTGTAAATATTGTTTCTCTGCCCATGATTATTATATTTGCTATTTCTATCGTTCTAATTCCTGATCTGTCCCAAAAATTAGTTATAAAACACAAAGAAGCAGTAAAAAAAAGAATTAGTTCCGTAATTAAAATTTCTTTTATTTTAGGACTTTCTGTATTAATAATATGCTTAATTTGGGGAGACAATCTGGGAAGAGTATTCTATAACAGAAATGATCTGGGAAACTATATTCGATTTGCTGCACTGTCTGCCCCCATATCATATACTGCTGCTGCTACAAACAGTATATTAAACGGATTGGGAAAGCAAAAAACCATCCTCAAAAATTCTTTAATAGCAGCCGTAATTGAAATCTTGATTATATTTTTTCTTACGGCCGTCCCTTCCATAAATATTTTAGGATGTGGAATAGAGATGATTGTAACAGCCATTGTAACATTAATCATGAATGGAATTGAAATCAATAAATTTTTAAATTTAAAATTCAGTTTAACAAATATCATAATATACCTTCAGTTGGCTTTGTTATTCTTCTACTGTATAAAAATAGCTTCAAATATAATAAAACTAATATCCTTTTAAATTTTTAATATATTTTCAATAATTACTATACTTGAAAAATAATAGTATAATAAAATTACATAAGAATATATTAAAGGTTAATCAATAAACAGAGAGTGTCAAAATTTAAAATAGTAATAAAAAGGTGGAGTATTTATGAATCTGAAAGGTAAGAGAATAGTTATTACTGGTGCATCTTCCGGAATCGGATGGGCTCTTTTAAAGCGATTATCTGCATCCGGAGCTTCTGTAGTCGGTGTATCAAGGAATCCTCAGAGAATTATTGATGAACTGGGAAATCGTGGCATAAAGACGATTACATGTGATGTATCTGACCCTATTCAAGTTGATCGCATGCTTGAAGAAGCGACCGAATTAATGGGTGGAATAGATATATTTGTCGCAAATGCAGGCTTTGCATATTACGGCAAAATTGGAAACTCAAATTGGGAGAAAATCGAACAAATATATAAGACAAATGTAATATCCCCAATTTATACTTTACAAAAACTAACTGAAAATAACAAAACGGAACCCTTAATCTTTATGGTCACCATTTCTGCTTTAGGAAAAATGGTACTCCCGGGATTTTCCCTTTACAATTCTACAAAATTTGCACTTGACGGATTTGTACGAACATACCGTATGGAACGCCCCAAAAATGTCAAAATAATACCTGTTTATCCCGTTGCTAATTTTACGCCGTTTTTTGAAAAAGCCGGAGGCCCCGATACTCCCATGCCATTATTGGCTCGCCAATTTCCGTCTATGACGGCTTTATGTATGAAAATAGGATTACAAGTAGAAGCCCGTTCAGTTTATCCTTCAATAATTTTTATTATACGTTGTATTTTATCAAGGGTTACACCTGTTGATGTTCTCGTACAAATTGTTGAGCGAATTCGATTTTCCGGATGGTTGAAAAGGCATGGAGAAAGAAATTGAAGGAATAAAATTAGGGGTTACCTCTTTTTGAGACAACCCCTAAATCTATCTTTACTTACTTACTTTCTTTTCTGCGATTCAAATATATCCCTGAATCCTTTGGCCCTCTTTGTTATTTCATCAAATTTCCCTTCTTCTACAAGTTTATTGCTTACAAGGGAACTTGCTATTCCTGCGGAACATGCTCCTGCTTTTAAGAACGATCCAAAATTATCAAGATCTATTGCTCCTACTGCCATCATTTCCATTTGTGAAAGAGGTCCTTTCAACTGCTTTATATAATTCGGCCCGAAAACTCCTGCCGGAAATACTTTTATGATTTGCACTCCATTTTCCCATGCTGTTACTGCTTCTGTCGGAGTGGCAATCCCCGGAACGGGAAGTACGCTGTATCTTTGACACATTTTTACCATTCCAAGATTTAAAGAAGGTGACAATACAAATGCTGCTCCCGATAATATAGCTGTTCTTGCTGTTTCAGCGTCCAAAACTGTTCCTGCTCCTATCAGCATCTTATCTTTATATTTAGCTACTAACTCCTTTATCATTTCAGAAGCTCCTGGAGTATTGAAGGTAACTTCTATTGTATTTACTCCTCCTGCAAGTAATGCATCTGCTATCTTACACAATGATTCAGCTGATGTTCCTCTTACTATTGCACAAACTCCAGATTCTTTAATTTGTTCCAGTACCTCATAAGCCTTCATTATTAATTCCTCCTATAATTTAATTATTTACAATATGAGCTCCCGGCTCATTATTCAAAACAAATACAACATTGTTTGCAGCTGCAACCCCCATATTATTTACAGCCGTAGATGTATATCCTCCTATATGGGGAGTTATTATAACATTGTCAAGCTTTAAAAGAGGGCTTCCTACTGGAGGCTCATGTTCCACGGCATCCAATGCTGCTCCTGCAATTATATTTTTCGAAAGTGCATTATATAATGCATCTTCATTTACAATACCGCCTCTCGCTGCATTAATAAGAAATGCAGTGTTTTTCATCATTTTAAGCTCTTTCTCTCCTATAAGATTTTTTGTTGATTCCATTAATGGAACGTGTATAGTTATTATATCCGATTTTTGTAAAATTTCTTCCATAGAGCAATATTTTGCACCGTATTTTTCGGCAAACTCATGATCAGGGTATACATCAAAACATAATACATCCATCTCAAATCCTTTTGCTCTTTTGATAACTCCCTTGCCTATACTTCCTGTTCCTATAACTCCTATAGTCTTTTTATATACCTCTGTGCCTAATACTCTGCCCCAGCCTTCGCTTTTTACTGTATTATTTGCTCCGACTATATTTCTTGCTATGGCAATCATAAGGCCAATTGTTAAGTCAGCTACCGAATTATTATTGGTATTAGGTGTATTTGTCACAACAATTCCTTTTTCCTTTGCAGCTTTTATATCTACATTATCATATCCGATGCCATATCTTGATATAACCTTTAGCTTGTTTCCCGCATCAATTACTTCTTTTGTTACTTTGTCGTTACCTGCTATTAATGCATCGGCATCTTTTATTAAAGGTATCAGTTCTTTGGCATTCAGAGGTTTTTCTATTGGAATTTTATGCACTTCACATCCGTTTTTTTCTAATATATCAAATGGCTCTGTGCTACTCTTACCAAAAGATCGTGCTGTAACTACAACTTTATACTTGGACATTATATCAACCTCGATTCTTAATTTTGTTCATCTAATTTTACATAATTTAATTTTACTATTACATTTGATTTTTTGCAACTATTTAATAATACCTTTTCGTGCCATATCTCTTCATCAAAAAAGTATCATTCTCACCAATTTTCAAAAAATTTAACATCATCGTAAAACGGAAAATCTGCTAATTGAATGTTAGCAGATTTTCCGTTCTTCACTTTTTAAGATATTATTTAAACACCTTTACTCTTTCTTCTAAAGGTTTAAATTCCTTTTCTCCCGGCAATGAGACTGATTTCCCGAAAGGAAGCTGAGCGATTAGTTTCCAATTATCCGGTACATTAAATGTTTTTTTAACTTCTTCATCTATCAATGGATTATAGTGCTGAAGAGATGCCCCAAAACCTTCCATTTCCAAAGAAGTCCATATTACAAATTGAAGCATTCCTGAGCTTTGCTGAGACCATTTGGGAAAATTTTCTTTATATGTAGGAAAATTTTCCTGAAGTTCTTCAACTACATCCTGATCTTCAAAGAAAAGTATCGAGCCATACCCACTACGAAAAGAATTAATTTTTTCTTCCGTATCGGAAAAATTCTGTGGCGGCACAATTTTTCTCAACTCTTCCTTAGTAATATCCCATAGTTTATTATGATTTTCACCTAACAAGACCATAACTCTTGCACTCTGAGAATTAAATGGACTTGGGGAATGTTTAACTCCATAATTGACTACTTCCAATATTCTTTCGTCAGAAATTACATTTTCCTTACTTATACCATAAAAAGAACGTCTATCTTTAATGGCTGCATAAAAATCTTTATTCATTCAGATACCTCCTTATCTTTTTACCATACTGACAAGTTCATGATGATTTTATTTAACATTTCTGCTTTAATCTATTTCATATTTACCCTTAAAATTTATTAATAATCTAATTATTAATTATATATCCAATTATTTGATGCTGAGCAGTATTTAAACTTAAATTTTCTTAGGACCTCTTCAAATTCTGGATATATCCTGCTGATTTAGAAAGCTTTTTCTTTCACTTGAATCAAAACATACTTTACCTTCAACATATGTCATATGAACGTTAAAATTATCATCCAGTATTACAAAATCCGCGTCTTTTCCTTCTTCAATGCTTCCCTTTTCATCGTACACATTAGACAGTTTTGCCGGAAGAGATGATGACATTTTAATTACATCTTCGATGGAATATCCCAAATAAGCCATGTTTTTAAATCCATACAAAAGATTTTTAGTACTCCCTGCAATAGTTCCGTCGGATAATCTGCTGCTTTCTTCATCTATTATTATCTCTCTTCCCGAAAAATCATATTTCCCAGGTCTCAATCCTGAAGCAACTATTGAATCAGAAATCATACAAATTTTTTCCGGAGACTTAATTTTTAAAATCAATTTGAGCATATCCGGATGAACGTGTATAAAATCACATATCAATTCACAATACACATTATCATCTAACAAATATCCTCCCAAAGCTCCCGGTTCCCTATGGTGTATTGAACGCTGGGCATTACACGTATGATTTGACAGTGAAATCCCCCATTGAATTCCTTTCTTGGTTTCTTCTATTGTCCCATTTGTATGTCCCCCGGCCACTAATATTCCATTACAAGTCAAATATTTAATCAGTTCTTCCGCACCGTCCAGTTCTGGAGCAACAGTTACATGAATGATGTTGTTACCGCTTTTTTCTATAAAGGATTTCATTAATTCAACTGACGGTTTCAATAAATTTCTTACTAAGAAAACACCTTTCTTTTCAGGATTTAAGAATGGACCTTCCATATGTATTCCTAAAATTTTAGCTCCTTCATAATATCCTTTAATTACAGAGCCTATTGTATTCAGATATTTTTTTATACTTTCAACGTCTTCTCCTCCCAAGGTAGGTTGAAAGCTTGTAACTCCAATAGACGGAAGATATTTGCACATCCCCTTTATTTGTCTTTCATCTTCTGAACTGACTGTCCAACCTCCTGAACCATGAATATGAATATCAATCAATCCTGGTATTATTAAATTATTTTCGGCATTTATAAATTCCAATTCTTTGTATCTGCTTAAATCCTCTTTTTCTATGATTTTCTCTATAATTCTTCCGCTAATTATGATTCCTCCGTCGATTACTCCATCAGGAGTATATACCCTCTCACTTCTAACAATAAATTTTTTCAATTATGTTCTCCCCCTATGTTTATAATATTTTAATCAAACTCATTACGTTCTGGGTTATGAAATCCCCTGTGGATTTCCCAAAGGGAGATGACCAGGCTTCATAATCCCCATCTTCATAAGATTCGGGAGTATAAACATAGCCCACCATTCCATTTGTATATCCTGCGATTATAACGTTATTAAAATCGGATTCTCTTTTTATATCAAATCCGTAATCATTAAACAATTCCACAGGAACACCTACAATCAATATATCTCCCAATTTTATAATCTGAATAGGCAGTTCCAAATTTATATTTTCCAAGACATCAATCAGTTTCAACGATATACTTGCCCCTTGATATTTTGTTATTATACTTCTCATATTTTGAGGTGAAATATTTGAATCATTTTTTGCCTTATTTAAGTCATATAATGTCCTTCTGTAATATTCCATTGCCTCCTTGCGGTCCGGTATTTCCTTCTTAGGAAATTTAAAATATCTTTTAATTCCATTTATTTCGTAATTATTCTTATCTTCTTTATTATCATAGGCTTCCAATACACTTTTAAATACAAGGCCACCCATTCTTTTAACTTCGTTAAAATCTTGGGCTTTTCTGGTGAACCTTGTACTCTGATTACCACAAGCGCCGTTTATAAACATACATACGCAATTATTTTTAAAATATTCTTCGACTAAATTCTGAACAACTCCGGGATAATCAGCAGATATATACTCATTATCAGCACCTAATACAGTAGGATGACAGGAATAATTGACTATTACTCCCAGCGGTAAATTATTTTCAGCAATAAGAAATATCACATTAACCGAATCATCTACAGGACCTTCTTTACATATTCTGTTTGAAGCCACTCCAACACATTTAGATTTTCCGTATGCTAATCTTATCTGTCTTAAATCCTTGGCGGACTTTAAAGCATTTTTAATCATAGTATCAATTATATATTCTTTTAATTTTTTATTTAATCTACAAGAAAAATTCTTTTCATCAAATTCCCAGTTAATAATATGAGGTGCCGAGTGGGTATGTGTCGCACAAATAAATATATTTTCCTCCGGGATATTTATTTCTTTTTTAATTCCAGAAACAACTTTATCGACTAATTCTTCATCTACTCCCAACAGATCATTAGATATAACAATTATAGTTTTCTCCCCATTGGAAACCGTAAGAGCCTTTGTATATATATTGTCATGTATTCCCTTGCTCCCATTTTCCCTATCTGCATAGCCTGCCATATATACACCTGTTGGCACGTTTAAAGGGGTTGCCGATGTATTTGCTTTAAAATTTAAATTCAAGCTATCCACTCCTTCATAATATTCTTCATTTTGTTATAAAAAAGGCATTTAATGAAACCCTTAAGGCAAATTATGACTTTTATATGGGTTATAAAACATGATGTTATGTTGTATATACATCTTTAAAATCATTTCTGACTACAAATAATCTAAAATTATAATTTTCTTTTTAAGATAGCTTCATACTTATATATATCACATCTGTATATGGATTTTGTATATTCAACTATTGTATCATCATCGCTATATGTGGTTCTTTTAAATAATAACCCTAACATATTTTCATTCACATTAAACAAATCGGCTTCATAAGGTGTAAGAATCACAGGTTCTACAGTTTGGGTTCCATATTTTAATTTAATTCCGTACTTATTCTCAAATAAATAATATAAGGAATTCTTTTCGGACTCCTCTCTACTGAGATTTGGAAAATTTTTTTCCGGAAGATATGATATCTCTAAGGCTATAGGTTCTTTTCCGGCAAACCTTATCCTTTTAATAACATATATCATTTCTCCCTTTTTCATATGAAATATCTTTGATATTTTCTTTTCTGGTATTTCCTTATTAAAATATAATAATCTATTAGTTACGTTATATCCTTTAGATTTCATCTCCTCTGTGAAACTGAGTAACTGAGAAATATTTTTCTTCTGCTTCGGATAAGACACAAAGGTACCTTTGCCTTGTTCTCTATATAACATTCCCTCATTTACTAAATCCTGAATAGCCTTTCGGACTGTCATCCTGCTTATTCCATGAAATTTACATAACTCCATTTCTCCAGAAATAATTTCTCCTGGCTTTAATTCCTCATTTTCAATCATTTCTCTTAATATTTCTCTTAACTGATAATATTTAGGGATAGGACTATTTTTATCTATTTTTTTCATTTGCACCGACCTTACTTATTTTAATTAATTATATCTATAAATTTATCAAATATTTTAAAATAATTCAATAGACCTGTCCTCCAAAATTTTACTGTATTGACAAATATGCTTCTTCCAACAGCTTATGTGATTTCATACTTTCCTCAAAGGTAGGAGTTACTTCATTAACAATTTTGTTATTAATTACATTTATTATCATATTCAATAAACTTGCAGTATGCATATCAACCATGAATCCCATAGACATTCTTGGATTAGGATATATGCTGTTCAGGTAATTTGTATAATTATCCGAATTTATTATTTCTGATATATCCCGGGAGTTTCGTGAATTATAAATACTGTAAACAGGTTCATAAGGATTTTTATCTGATATCTTAACATATCCATTCGTCCCGTATATTTCAATTTCAAAAACATCATAAGGGTTATAAGAAACCTTCGACACCTCTGCAGTTCCTACAGCGCCATTTTTTAACTCCAAGGTCATAAGGCCCCAATCATCAACATCTACTTTTTCCATCTTTTCTCCATTTTCTGACGGTCTTTCTTTAATAACGGTATTTGCCTTTGCACTAATTTTATCCACATTTTCATAACCAAGTAAAAATACTAATGCATCCAACAGATGTATGCCTAAATCCGCTATAGCTCCTCCCCCGGACATACTTTTTTTCAATCTCCATGTAATCGCTCTTTTAGGATTTAAATAGCTGCTGTGAAAAAACTGGCCTCTGAAATTAATTATTTCTCCTATACAATTATTCTTTATTATTGCTCTTGCCTTACTTATAGCAGGCATAAATCTATATATTAACGCTACTTGTGTAATAGTTTTTCTTTCTTCAATTAAATCCAAAATCTGTAATCCTTCCTTCGAATTTACTGTCATCGGTTTTTCACAATATATATTTGAACCTTTTTTGATAAAAAAGCTTGACTGTTCGAAATGCAGAAAATTAGGTGTACAAATATCTATCATATCTAAGTTTTCCTCTTTTAAATCATATATGGAAGATACAAGATTATCAAATCCTGTACCCTCCAAATTTTGAGTTTTACTGCTTACCATTGCAGACAGTCTATATACATTACCATACTGAGGAAATATTATAGGTATAACCTTATATGCAATATTATGGATTTTCCCTATATACCCATACCCTATTAACCCAACATTAATTTTTTTCACACTATTACCCTCCTATGTCTTAAATTAATAATATGATATCATTTTCTATACAGTCTGTCCGCATATTTTTCTAATAAATTCAGGTTGTGTTCAGGACCGCCATCGATATTGGCGCTCAGATATACCGGCGGAACATATCCTCTGCTTAACATTATCTCAACAGATTCTAAGATGGTAGCATTAAGAAGTATCGCTGCAGTAACAGATGATGTCCCACATATTTTGTTCGGCATGCCGGGAAGACTTACAGCCGCATCTCCTTCAACCCCTTTGTTGTCAAGAATCACATCTGCAAATTCATACAATTTTTTCCCGGAAGAATGCCTTGAAGTCATGGTTTTGGATACATCAAGGGAAGTGACAACTATTATTTTATTTCCTTTTTGCTTTACTATATCAGCAATCTCAATGGACATTGGATTTCTTCCCGAATTAGATATTAATACAAAACAATCATTATCTCTTATATCAACCTGTTCCATAAATTTCGTCCCCACGCCTTCAATCATCTCGTACTTTCCCCTCGAATATTCCTCAAGAGCCTTTGCCGGAATCAATCCTCCTGCCCTGCCGGCTATTTCTATAGCACCGGCATAAGAATGTCCGCTTCCAAAAGTCTGCAATATTCCCCCAGCCATAATTGAATCTGCTATAATTTTTCCTGCATTCCTTATATTATCCCCTTGAGTTTCTTTAACATCCTTAATCATCTTTTCAATAATATCAAAATATAGTTCGTATCCCATAGAAATTCTCCTCCTTAAAACAAATTATTTTTTAATCAATTCAATACCTTTTTTAGATAATCCATAAAATCGGTTTCAGAATCAGCGGGAACCATTTTGGCCGTCAACTTTATTCCCATGTCCCTTAGTTTCAAGAAATATTCTACGTCTTCTTGGCTTACCTTTATATTTCTTTTTATTTGAACTGTCCCTTCTCTATGGGCCATATTCCCTACATTTATAACCTTCAAATCTACTCCTAATTGAATCAAATCATAAGCATCCTTAGGACTTTTAAATATCAAAAATACCCTTTGATTTTCATATTTTCCGGCTTTAATATTTTCTGCTGCTTGTTCTTTTGTAATAATGGATGTACTCACTCCCGGAGGTGCTGCCAACCTTAAGACACTTTTCTGTATGCTGTTGTTTGCTACTTCGTCATCTGCAATCATTATTCTGTCTACCTTTAATGAATTACACCAAAAAGCCGCTACCTGCCCGTGAATAAGCCTGTCATCTATCCTAACATGTATTATGCTCAAAGTTAAACCTCCTTTAAATATTTTATAACCCATAGGAAAGCTATATTCTCATTAATCTACGCTTGACCTTAAGTGGGTTTTATTAAAGAGAGTATTAATCTTTTAATACTCTCTTTAATATTAATAATTTAAACTGACAAAATTGTTTTTAACTTAATATTCCAAATGCCCCTAATATAATAGAAATAGCTAAAAGAATCCATATTGCTTTTGTCGAAGTCATCTTTTTTCTTCCCAACAGCCAATATACAAAGAACACTAAAGCCACAGGAACCAAAGAAGGCATTATCTGATCCAATATTCCTTGCACTTCCATACTTACTTCTCCTGACTTAAAAACTGCCGGTACTGAAGGAGTTATCACCGTAGGAATCAATGCTCCCACAACAGTTAAGCCAAGAATGCTCGCCACTTCTGTTATGCTTTTTAATGTTCCCTCCATTACGGTGGCAATCTTTAACCCTTGAGTATATCCTAATTTAGTAAATTCCCATCTTATAAACCATCTTGCTATATTCCATATTAACCATATCCAAATTCCCAATGAATTCCCGGCTAATGCCATATAAGCGGCAATAGATCCAAATACGGTATTGGCAATAACTCCAAATATGGTATCTCCTACTCCTGCAAAGGGCCCCATAAGCCCCGTTTTAATTGCTGTAATGGTTTCTTCCGATTCTAATCCTTGATTTTCTTCTATAGCAACATTAGCTCCCAAAATCAGATGTGCCATATCCGGTTCAGTATTAAAAAATTGAAGATGTAATTTTACTGCTTTCTTTAAATCTTCCTCTTTAGTATAAAGTTTTCTCAGCACAGGCATCATGGAAAAGCAATAACAAAGTCCTTGCATTCTTTCATAATTCCATCCTGTTTGCCCGCCTAAAAGCCATCTGAGGTATACACTTTTTAAATCCTTTTTTGTTATTTTACTGGAATCAGCAGACCCATTACTCATCTTCGTTAGCACCTCCCGTCAAAGCACTTCTAACATCTTTCTGATTTCTTTGATATACCAATAGTCCTAAGGCCATTCCCACTATAGCAACTCCAACCATCGGCACTTTTAGATAAGCTGCTAAAACAAATCCAATTAATAAATAAGACGAATATTTTTTTACTGGTAAGTATCTTAATAATATGGCAATTCCCAATGCAGGAAGTACCTTCCCTGCTACAGATAATCCGCTGGTTAACCAACTTGGGAATACCTTTACAAGCTGTTCAACTATTTCATGTCCAAACAGCAAAGCTACAAATACAGGTATTGCACGAGATAATCCCCATGGTATAATTCCCAAAATATTCATTGTTTCAACTTTCTTAAAATTACCTTCTTCAGCATATTTGTCTGCTCTATGTTGGAAAAATGTGTTTGCAAATCTTGCCAATACATCAAGCTGTACCAATAATAACCCTATAGGCACTGCAAGACCTATGGCAAATTCTATTCCTTGACCTGAAATAACTCCAAAAGCAGTTCCGATTATAGCTCCTGTCATGAAATCGGGAATCGATGCTCCCCCGTAAGTTCCTACTCCCAAAATCATCAATTGCAAGGTAGCTCCTACAGCTAACCCCAATGTAACATTTCCCATTATAAGACCTGTAAAAAATCCTGCCTGTATTGGCCGACTTAATCCTATGTCGGTTTCCAAAGCATCATAAATGGCTACAAAAGCATAAATAGTCAGCAATAAAATTTGAACAAAGGTAATCTGCATACTACTCCCACCTTCCTTTAATTAATAGATATTTTCCCTACTATCCTCCTTTCTGTTTTTATTAATGAGTATTTCTAAGATTTATATAAATTTGCTGCTCCGATTATTCATCTTCATTCTTAATTTTATTATTTTTTACTATAGCGTTTACATCTGTTATTCCGTTAACTCCGGCATTTATCAAATTTTGAATTGAATCTTTCAGATTATCGGTTCTCCTGTTCAAGGCTTCAAGCAATAGTAAAAAATTAAATCCTGCTATTATATAAATTTTTTCGAAATGGTTCAATATTCGTGATATAGATATATTACAGGGAGTTCCGCCATATAAATCTGCCAGAATCAAAATTCCATCTTCGGTATATATCTCCTCTGCCATATTAAATACTTTATCTCCATAAGCAGATATTTCTTCTCCCGGCTCTATTCCAATAGCTTTGACATTTTCAATTTTACCCATAATCATTTCGGCAGTATTTAAGTAACTATCCGCTATATTACCATGAGATATTATTAGTATATTGTACATATGTTGTCTCCTATTCTCTTTATTTAAAAAAATATAAAGCAAGGACCATGCCAAATAGTTTTACACATCTGCTTTGCACGGTCCTTATTGTTGAAATTTCAACTTTTTAAATCAAGTTTTACACTTAAAATTTGATAGAGATAATATATCTCGCTAAGAGGTATAGTAACACTATAATAGCTTTCTATATAACTAAAACTACTTCTTACAATATCAATAAAATCTTTGTTTTCTTCTCTAAATGCTTTTATGTTTTCTATATCTTCTTCTTCCAACTGAGTTTTAGTTACCAATCTTTCTATTAAACAGCTTAAATGTATATATAAACATATAATTGTATCATTGCTGAATTGTTTCTTTAACTTATATTGTAACATCTCAATTGCATTTTCCAGCTGATTAACTATTTTATCCGGATTTAAAATAGTTATATAACTCAAAACCCCCTCTAAAGTAAAATACTTCATTATGGACTGTTTAACCTGAAAAACTTTTTGTTTAGGTATAATATCTTTTAATATCCGGTCAAAAACATAGCCTTCATTATCGGAAATGAGATCTTCCAAATATAAAAACGGTACTTCTTTTATTCCTGGATTCTCGGTACCAATAATGGCTAGTACATCAAATTTATTGAAAATATCATCATTATACTTGTTCTTCTCCAAATCCAAATAATTACAAACTATAAAATTAGCATTGGGAGGATGTTCACTTAAACTCTTTATTAAAAGATCTTTTATCTTTATAGCAGTACCAATTCCAGTAAAACAAGTAACTATAATAGCTTTTTGTCTTTTTTGTTCAGTATATATAATTTTACATTTGTATCCATCGAGATTTTCTACATTGTTTATTATTTGTTCTATGGATAAATCTTGATTTATATCACTGCCCACTTTTAATGCCAATTTCGTAGTTAAATTGTTTATAATACCTATATCTCCATGATGTACTCTTTCCAGTCCCTTATATATTTCTTCCAAAGAACCCATGTCAACTAAGATAATTACCCCTTTGGACGTATTTACCTCTTTAAAATATTGTTTTAATTTTTCTACAATATCTGCTGTAGTAGTATCTATGGGCATATCAAAGGATTCAAAAATATCAATTCCAAGCAGATGATTGGCCACATTGGCAATACTACTAGCCGTAGAATATCCATGAGCTATTAAAACAGCCTTTATTTTCTTTGAGTAATTTTCTTCTCCTGAATTGATCAAATAGAGTATTATAATTACCATTTCCACCTTCCCAAGGGATATGTCCAAATTAATCTTTATAAAATTTATAATTTTATATGTAGTGTCATATTCATGGGGATAACTATATTTTAATATATCAACATATTCATTTATTTCAGATTCATAGTCTTGCAACATCAAACTATATTGGTGCTCCATGGACGTCTGTATAAAGCAGGCAAACTTATAAATATTATTATCTGTATATCTGATATCGTATTTAGATTTTAATATTGAAAACATATCCTGAATACATTTATATAAGATATAAAATCTCTCATGCCTTATATCCTCACTGCTGTAAGAATTCATGTTTAATATTAATTTCTTAAAATATTCATCTATTAGTTTCTGAATCTTCTTTATTAAAAAATCATCTTTGTTATCCATCTTTATTTCAGAAAGTAATTTCAACACGGAATCATAAAATTGGATATGAATTTCATTTTCAAAATTTTTCTCAAGAAAATTTATGTCATCAGATTTGTTTATTATCAGGTCTTCTGTTATATATCCCTTATAAAGACTGTCTATATAGTTTGTCTTACTATTTATAGCATTTTTTACTAAATATTCTGGAAGCATCATAAAATCAATATCTATAAACTCCCTTTCTCCTCTTTCCATAATGTCTTCCCTATTATATGCTCTGGCACATGTAATTGTGATATCATTTTTCAATTGCCCTATATTTCCTTCAAAATCAGCGTCCATAAGTATTTTTAGAGCGTGTCTCGATATTCTTATATTATGGCTTATCAAATGTGACTCTTCTTTAAAAAAATGATATATAAGCTGAAATTTTTCGTTAAGAGGCCTGTCTCTTAACGGCGGTTTCTTTATTATTATGGGAATTCTTCTCAAAAAAGTATTCAATAAAACAGCCTTTGGATCTTCTGTAGTTGCAAATATAAACCTAACGTCTGCCTTTCTATATACTTCGTTTTCTCCAATTCTCGCAAATATTCCCTTGTCCATGAAAAAGAAAAGTTGCTCTTGTCCTTCCGGAGGGAGACGGTGTATTTCATCCAAAAAAACATAACCACCATCAGCATTTTCTATAATACCTTCTCTATCAGTTTCAGCTCCCGTAAAAGCTCCCTTCTTATATCCAAATAACGCTGCAGATAGGAGCTCTTTATTGTTAGAATATTTTGCACAATTAAAAGTTAAAAATGGAGCATCTCTTTTTATATATCCATTAGCCCTTGCATATTCATAAATCTTTCCTGCTAAGAAACTCTTCCCTGATCCGGTAGAACCTACAATAAGAATGGATAAACCTTTTGGAGGATACTTTACCGCAATCTTGCACTGTTCAATTTGATAAGCCAAACTACCGTTATATCCAATCACATCCATAAAAACGTTTTCTTCGTTCTTCAAAAAAATTTTGGGATCTTTTTGTTTTTCTTTTATTTCCATTAATTCTTCAAAATTTTTATAAATTAATTCCCCTCTCAATTCAACATCAAAACTATTTTCAAAGATTTCCAAATCTATAAAATATACCGGTCTCGTATTAATTTTTATAATTTTCCCTTCTTTGTTAAGGACACTGAGGCAATGGCTTGTCAAGCTTCTGTTAATCGATGTCTTTTCAAACAATTTCTGAGCAGTTATTCCAAATTCTTTTATCCCGTTGTTTATTCTTTCTAAGTTATTCTCTTTTACTTCCTTTATGATTATTTCTCTATTTGTCATTACACTTACCCTCCCTTCTTCAGTTATTATTTAATTATCGATAAAAAGTCTAAAAATGTAATATTGTATATACAATTATTGCTTTTTATTATATATTCTATAAACTGAAAAGTCAATTCTTTATGACATAGAAAAATCCCAAAGAAATGTTATCTAAACCTTCTTTTGGGATTCTATTCCAGTATTGTTTACCCCACTTCCCATTTATTCTTTTCCTTCTGTCACCTTTTATCAATTTGGACTTCAAAAGTGTTCCTCTCTCCCGGATAACGAGCTATTGATAATTCAATAGCCCGATCCATTTGGTCAAAAGCAATAGTTTTCACATAGTGAATTGCAGTATTTCGTTTTACTTGCAGTAATTTTGCATCCTCATTATTTATAATTCTTGCGCAAACAAACCTATTGGCTTTAAATACAGTGGTATCATAATCTTTTTCAAAAATATCATATAGAGATAAATTCTCAAAATCATAATTTTCTAATCCGTCAAAATATTTTAACGGTATATAAGTATCCACGAGCACAATTGGAATATCATTTCCATATCTTAATCTTTTAATATGGAGGCATTCTTCATCCTCATTTAATTCCAATGGAGAGAAAATTGCTTCGTCATATCCTACCTTTTTTAACTCCAATACCTTGGTGGATGGTCTTAATCCCTCTCTTTTCATTTCTTGATAAAAACTCGATAATTCTTTAAAGAAATTTTCTCTCACTTCTCTTTCTCTAACAAAAGTCCCTTTTCCTTTATATCTAACGATAACTCCTTCCGAAAGCAGCTCTGCATAAGCTTGTCTTACTACTGGCCTTGAAATTTTTAAAGTTTCGCATAATTCTTGCTCGGTTGGCAATTTATCATTAGCTTTAATCGTTCCATCTTCGATAGCTTTTATAATGCAATCCTTTATCTGGGAATAAAAGGGTGTAGAAATATGCTTATTAATTTTAATATATTCCATATAATTCTTCCTCTCAAAAATTATGTGATAACATAATAACACAAATTTATATTATTATATTATCATTTTAAATATGAATGTTCAAGTTAAGAGTAATATGGTGAATAACCTCAATTTTATGCATTTTATTATAATTTTATTCTTTATTATTTCCCCCAATTATATTATAATAATGTTATTACAATCGAAAGGGTGATAACTATTGATTGGAACAATTATAACGGGGCACGGAATGTTTGCATCCGGGATGTTAAGCTCATTAAAATTAATTGTCGGAGAAATGGAAAACATTTTTGCAGTTGACTTTTCCCCTGAAAATTCGCCGGAAGATTTAGAAAAAGAATTAAAACAAGTTTTAAAAAAATTAAGTTTGTGTGACTCAATCGTGATTTTTACCGATATCATGGGGGGTACCCCTTTTAAAACTTCCGTAACTTTGACAGTAGAACTAAAAAACTGTTACATTATCTATGGTACAAATTTACCTCTGTTGTTGGAATTCAGTATGTTGGAAAAAGAAAATAACGACATGATTTCCCTTATTAATCAATGTATATCTACAGGGAAAGAACAAATGCGTTTATTTCAATTTAAAAAGTTCGATTTCACAGAAGAAAATTATGAAGATGGCATATAAATAGTAAAAAGGCTTCTATTAAAACATTAATATATTCAGGAAGCCTTTTTTAGAACCTATTTAAGACAAAGTACATATTAAGAGAAAATATAAATATAATTAATCATTATTTAATCCTTTCGCACTAAAATACCAATAATAAAGTTCTTTATTTTTAGGATGGTTATATCCATTACAGCTTTCATACAACCTGCGTGCAGGTAAATTATCGGTCTGGGTGATCAGATAAACATAATGAAGATTTTCTTTTTGGGCATATTCAAGGGCCATATTTAATAATTTTTTAGCAATCCCTTTTCTCCGATATTCTGCGGATACACATACGTGATGTATATATAACATATCATTTCCATTATCAATTCTCGGCAGTTGATAACCTAATACATAGGCAACAACATTTTCATCTTCAGCACATGCATAAATTATATTTCTCTTATCAGATAAAAATTTAACTGATTTCTGACAATCTACAGGTTGATGAAAAAAATTAGAAATTATTGAATTTAACTCCAACTCGTTTTTTTGATTTAATTTTTTAAGTTCCATTATCTGGTTACAGTTTTCTTCGATACTCCTTCTGGAGCATCCGGATTATATCCTCTTGCTATAGAAAGGAGACAAGAGAACATTTGAGAGAATATTGTACAAGAGAAAACCGCTTTTAAACCTTCATGATTAGTCGGCAATTCAATAATTTCATCAGCATCTTTTATTAAATTTTTATTGTTTGTAACAACCGTACTAAATATCTTATATTCTTTTTTAAGACGATTATATAAACTAATGATACTATCGTTTGTATGGTTATCAGCTATAAAGAAAATTGTTGGTATAAATCTTCGAGTTGCGGCAATAGGTCCATGTTGATAATCACTGGAAGCATAACATCTTGCATCTAAGTAGCTTGTTTCCTGAATTTTTAATTCTGTCTCTAACCCAAGAGCATACAATAAGCCGCGCCCAAATATAAGTATGTTACTTGCATTTCTGTAAAGAGGAATAATTTTTCTTATTTGGTCCTCAATCAACAAGGATTCACTTACAATTTCTTTCAGGTGCAATATTTCATCAATAAAATCGTTGTTATCGCTTATATAAGCAGCTAAAGCAGAAATAATCGCAAGTTGAGTGATGTATGACTTTGCTGCAGTGACACTCAGCTCAGGGCCACATTCACAGTTCATATAATAACTTCCTACTCTGGTCATTAAGGAATCTCTTACATTAGTAATACTTACACAAACTCCTCCTTGATTTTCGCATGCCTTCATTGTTTCATAAACATCTTGAGCTCCTCCCGACTGAGAAACTCCAATTAAAAGTATATTACTATAATCAGGAATTGCCTCATAAGACGTAATAACCGACGGAGAAGCAATAGATGCCGTCATTCCACAATAGATTTCAAATAAATATTTACCTACTTGGCATGCATGCTCACTCGAACCTCTGGCAGCAAATACTACTGTATTTATTTTTCTTTTCTTTACCTCGGCTGCAATGGACTTAATCGTCTCCATATTAAATTTAACAGCATTTTCAACTGCTCGTGGTTGTTCAAATATTTCTTTCCACATTTGAGATTTTGAAGTATCGTACATTTTATAATCCCCCATCTTCTAAAGTTATTTGTATATGGAATATAGAAGGCTAATCTTCAATTGAAAAGATAAGCCTTCTATACAAAAACATCTAAAGAATTCCCAAGGCTGAACAAAGTATTGAAACTAAGATAATCGAAACAATAAGAAGAACTATATTAACACGTTTGTTTTTCAACAGCCAATAAGTGAAAAATACAAAACCTAAAGGCAAAAGATTGGGCAAAATCTTATCAAAGAAATCTTTCTGAATCGATAAGGATGATCCTTTTGCAAGAGGAATAGAAGATAAAATATTAATACTAACATAGCTTGGAATCAATCCGCCTACTACCATTACGCCGAGAATTCCTGCTGCTTTTGTAATAGCACCGGCATTTTTACGGATTGTTGAAATTGCATTTACTCCTAAAGAATATCCAAATCTGGCAAACCAAACTCTTGAATACCAGGCAATAAACCATATAAGCATATAAAGAATTGGACCTACAATTGAACCTTCCTGGGCTAAAGACGAACAAATACCTGCACTAATAGGCAATAGGGTAAACCAGAATATGGCATCCCCAAGGCCTGCTAAAGGTCCAAACAATCCAACTTTTAAATTCTTAATTAAATTACGGTCTTCTCCGGCTTCTTCAAGAGATACAATTAATCCCATAAGAAATGTCCCCATATGAGGTTCCGTATTTATAAAATCCATATTATTTGTCATAGCTTTTGAAATCTCTTCTTTATTGTCGCCATATATCTTTTTAAAGCTTGGAATCATACTGGCAGTAAACCCACCGGCCTGCATACGTTCATAATTAAATCCTGTTTGATACGCTGTTGAAATAATACCCAGCTTTGTAATATCCTTTTTAGATAGCTTATTTCTATATTCCCCCATCATTGTCACCTCCCGTATCACCCGGAATAATTTTGTTCTTATCGTTAACATATCCAATAATAGCAACTGCTGCTCCTGCAATTGCTATAGGCAATACATTTTGTAACGGTAAAAATGAAGCAATCAAAAATCCGATAAATAAATATCCTACATTTTCAGTTTTAAGCATGATTCTCAATAATAATCCTAAACCAACACCCGGCAATAATCCTCCTGCGACTTCAAAACCATGAACTAACCATGCAGGGAATGAATTAACAAATGCACTGATGGGCTCCTGTATTGCATAAGCTGATAAGAAAATTACGATTGCATAAGATAAAGCAACCACAAGTCCCATCCAGGTTATAGTTCTAACAAAAGGTCCTGTTTCTCCTTTAGCAGCATAATCATCTAATTTACTCATGACTCCTGAAAATGTGGAATTAAAGAAAATATTGATATATTGCATTAAAAGTGCAAAGGGAAGAGATAATCCTAAGGCCGTAGCAACGGGTACTCCACTCGTATAAGCCAGCACTGTTGTCATGACTCCCGCAACTAACGGATTAGGTGGAACAGTGCCGCCAACCGTGGTCAGTCCAACATAGGTCAGCTCGCAAACAGCACCTGCTGCCAAACCAAGTTGTACATCGCCAAGTATAATTCCTGTAAAAAAACATACAACGATAGGTCTGAAGATAAAAAATGCTTCCCATACGGCATCTATTCCACATATAAATGTCATCAATGCCAATAGCAGACCCTGTGATAATGTGATTTCCATAACTTTTCTCTCCTTTCATAATAGTTTATATTTTAAAAATTGATTTGTTTATAAAACCATAAAAAACAAACCAATTTAGGGCCTGTTTAAAACTAAATTTCAAAATCAAGCTTATGATCATTTGGAGTTATCTGTATGAAAACATCAACTCCCATATTTCGAATTGCTCTTAAATCTTCCAAATCCTTTTCATCAAGATAAACATGAACATCACGAGATACTTTTTTCCCTTCCGAATAATGCATATTTCCAATATTACACAATTTTATAGGAACTCCTCCTTCAACAAGTTTCCTCACTGTTTCCGGAGTTCTTGCAATAATAAATATTTTCTGAGAAGGCGATGCTTTAAAAATAACATCGATACATTTTTGTACCGAAAAGAAACGTATTCCTACTCCAACTGATTCAGCCGTCATTTGCATCAACTCCTGTTGAATTTTATCATTCGCCGTTTCATCATCAACAACAATCATTAAATTCGGCCGAATCGTTGTCGTCCAAGTTACACCTACCTGGCCATGTACCAGTCTGTTATCTATTCGCGTCCACAAAATATTAGGCGTTTTCATTCTCCACCACTCCCCCATAAATTAAATATATATCAATTCTACCTATAATTATATAATTAATATACATTTTTTAAAAACATTCTATATTTTCAGATAAATATCAATTCATCAATATTATATATAGTCAAAACTATTTCTGTATTCCCTTACTACTTTGATATTCTTTAATAATTTTTATACTACTTGTTGTCCCTATTCTGGTTGCTCCTGCATCAATCATTTCTAAAAAAGTATTTAGATCACGAATTCCCCCAGCCGCTTTAATCCCAACTTCATCTTTAACAATGCTCTTCATTAACTTAACGTCTTCAACTTTTGCTCCGCTTATTCCAAACCCGGTGGATGTCTTTATAAAATCCGGCTTTATTTTTAATGCAATTTTGCATAATTCAATAATTTCATTTCTTTCCAAATAACAATTTTCCAATATCGCTTTTGAAATTATATTGCGGTCATGACACAAGCCCACAATAGCCTCCATTTCTTTTTCTACGTATTTAATATTTCCATTCTTTAACTCCCCTATATTAATTACATAGTCAATCTCATCACATCCGTTATCAATGGAGTTTTTTGTTTCAAATAATTTAGTTTCTAATGTAGTTTGCCCCAAGGGAAAACTGATGGCAGCCCCTACATGTATACCAGTCTCTTTAAGTTGCTCTTTACAAAATTTTACTTGAGCTGAATTTATGGCAATCATTCCAAATCCATATTTCTTACATTCATTACAAGCCTTAGTAATTTCAAGGGATGTCGCATTTGGCTTCAATATCGTATGATCAATAATCTTAGCTATTTTTTTAACTGTTAGCAATTCAATTTCCTCCTATATTGTTATATTGTAATTACATTATAATATAACAATATGATTTTAGTCAATATTTTTTTAATTTATATTATTAAAATAGTTTAATTTTTCAAATTATTTTATATCATTCCCGTTTAAATAATTGACATAATAAGTTATTATGTTATAATGAAATTACAATTATGTTATAATGTAATTACATTGAGGTGATATTTGTGAATAAATTTATATCCCCGTCTATAATGTGCGGAGATTGGGCCAATTTTGACAAAAATATAAAATCTTTTGAAGAAAATTCAATTGATTATATTCATGTTGATATAATGGATGGAGAATTTGTTCCTAACTTTGCCTTTGGAACGGATTTTGTTAGTTATTTGCATAAAAGAACCAATATTCCTTTAGATATTCATCTAATGGTAACCAATCCAAATATTAAAATTGATTTTTTTAAATTCAATCCTAACGATATCGTTACTTTTCATATAGAAGCAAGTCACAATCCGTTAAATACAATAAAAAAAATTCATTCGATTCCCGCAAAGGCAGGAATTGCCTTAAAACCTAAAACAGACGTTGAAACATTGATTCCTTATATTGAACAAATAGAACTTGTTCTTATTTTAACGGTTCACCCTGGATTTGCAGGTCAAAAGCTAATACCTTATACCTTAAATAAAATAAAACAAACTCGAAAATTGGCAGATTACCTTAATCCCAATTTATTAATTGAAGTCGATGGCAACGTTAGTTTTGAAAACAGTGGTAAAATGAGTCAGCTTGGAGCAAATGTCTTTGTCGCCGGAACAAGTAGTTTGTTTAATAATGCAGATTTTAATACGAATGTCGTTAAGCTTAGAAATTCCATTATTAGAAATTAATTTTCATCTATGGAACTGTCATATATTAAAAATTAATTGAAATAATAATAAATATAATTACATGAGTATAAACGGAGGCGATATTATGTCTGATAAAAAAATGACAATGTTGGATTACGTATATGAAACACCGCAAGCAGTCAGAAATAATGTTAAAAATTCTTTTAACATTACAAAAAATTTAGTTGATCTATTTTTGAAAAAGGACTATAAAAGGCTTTGGATCATTGCATCAGGTTCATCCTACAATGCATCTCAGTGTGCAAAATTATTTATTGAAAAATATTTAAACATTGAAGTAAAGATAATTTCTCCTTTTACCTTTAATTATTACGAATCGAATTTAAAAGATGATGATTTTGCAATAGTAATATCTCAAAGCGGATGTAGTACGAATTCAATCGATTCTTTAAAAAAGTTAAACGAATTAAAGATTGAATCTATAGGGGTTACTGCAAATTTAGACAGTGATTTTAAAGATTATGCAACTCATATCATTGATTATGGCTGCGGAATAGAAACCGTAGGTTATGTAACTAAAGGTGTAGTTACTTTGTCTGTCTTTCTTATGTTATTTTCAGTTGAGGCTTCTTATGCAAAGGGAAATCTGACATCAGAAGAAAAAGCTATGTTACTTAACCAAATTTCAGATTCAATGTCTACCTATGAGGAAATAACAAGAAACACCCTCAAATTATTCAAAGATAATTATAAATCATTTACTTCCATGACAAACGCTTATGTTTGTGGATGCGGAATTAGTTTTGGAGCAGCTCTTGAAGGGGCCTTAAAGATCGGAGAAACAATCCAGATTCCGGCAGTTGCCTATGAGGCAGAAGAATTTTTACATGGACCAAATCTTCAACTAAATCCATTGTATACTCTCTTTTTCATTGATAATGAAGACTCAACATCTCAACGTACAATAGAAATTTATCATGCTGTACGCAGTATAACTGATCGTGCATTTATTATCACAAATAATAAAACAGTGGACGAACAACATGCTCTGCGTTTTACTTCTCAGCCTAATCCATATCTGAAATCAATTTATACTGTTGCCTTCTTTCAAGTACTGTCCTTTATGGTTACAAACGAACTTCATAAGTGGGAAAAGCACCCTCTATACAACAAATTTAAAACTTTAATATCATATAAAAGTAAATCATATATCGACAGAGAGTGTTAATGTTAAATATCTTAATAAATAATTTCGATATGCCTGATCTTAACGGAAAATGAATGCCAACTTTAAACCCTTCTTTATCGGCCTTATTGCATAATCTTTCAATATCCCCTTCCTCCTCAAACAAACATGCTTCTATTCCGTAAAACCCTTTCCTAAAATCCCTGTCAAATTTCTTATCATCATATTTTCCATACATCCCAATCATAAAATCGCCCATTATTATATCTCCCCAATATATAAATGTTACTTGTCTTATTATAAGCTTTCCATTTGGTATTTTCAAATTTTATTACCTTATTTAACATCGCCACTGCTTATAAATCAGCAGTGGCGACTAATAAAAAGTTTTCCGTCTATTTCACAAGTCCCATCTTTCATGTCCTTCTCATTCCGTAATTAAATGTTTTGCCCTTTCTGAATCCCGCCAATTGCTTTGATATCCGCTCAACATGTCTACAAAACGTTTCGCCGTCAAATGAGGACGTGTAATTGCACTCCCTACAACCACAGCATGAGCACCAAGGTAAATGCATTTCATGGCATCTTCCGGAGTATATATATGGCCTTCCATTATTACATAGGCTGAATCTTTAAAATTCCTGCACATCTTTGCAAGCATACGGTAATCCGGCCCCTCGATATGAGCTGTTTCTTTAGTATATCCATATAAAGTCGGCGCCACAATATCTGCTCCATTATCAATTGCTCTTGCTGCTTCTTCATACGTCGAGATATCTGCAAGAATAATGGCTTCCGGAATTTCCTTTCTTACTATCTTTAATAAATTCCAAGCCGGCCTACCTTCATGAGTTATCTGTGCCGTACAATCCAACGCAATAATATCCGCACCCGCTTCCCATACCTCTCTGGCAGCGTCTAAAGTAGGAGTTATAAATACATCTGTATCTTTATGCCATATCTTATACAATCCAATCATAGGCAAATCGACTTTTTCTTTAATTGCCCGAATCTGTTCAGGTGAATTGGCACGGATTCCAACGGCTCCGGCCCATTGTGCAGACTCAGCCATTTTAACCGCTATATCATCTGTATAAATCGGATCATCACGTTGTACCTGGCATGACACAATTAATCCTTTTTTCATAGAATCCAGCAGTTTTTCCTTCTTCTCGTCCATTGTTTTTTCTCCCTTTTTATATTAATTATCGATATTTATTGATTTAATCAATCAATTCTTGGATACTATACAATAATTAATTATAACTCTTTTCGACTTTGCTGTACTTATATTTTTTTAATGTCAAGCATATTAATGCTGTTACGGATGCGCCGGCCATCATGCATAACAGTCCAATCAGCGGTTTATTTACTGCTCCTAACAATAATACAATGGGCCCTCCATGGGCTACCGTATCCGTAATTCCAAACAAAAATCCCATAGTACATGATACAGCAGAACCTATCATATTAGCCGGGATAACTGTAAATGGATCACTGGCAGCAAAAGGAATTGCCCCTTCTGATATTCCTACTAATCCCATAGCCAATGCTGCTTTACCATTTGCTGTTTCTTCTGATTGAAACAATCGATGTTTGCGGTCCAGAAACGTAGCTAATGCCATTCCTAAGGGAGCTACCGGAATTGCACAGGCCTGAGCTCCCATAAATTGAGGCTGACCTTCTGCAATCAATCCTACAGAAAACATAAAAGCCACTTTCCCAAATGGTCCACCCATATCAAACCCTTGCATTAATCCAACTACAATTCCTAATATTATTAAGCTCCCTGTGGATAATCTTTGAAGCATGGCATTAAGAGCTGTCATCAGTGAAGAAATCGGCATTCCAATAATAAATATAAAAATAAAGGCAATAAATAATGAAGCCGTAATAGGAATCAACATAATCGGTACTAAAGGCTGAATTGCTTCTGGGTATTTAAAATGTTTTAACCACTTTACAAAGTATCCGACTAAAAGTCCTGCTATTATTGCTCCGATAAAACCGGTACCGGCAGTGGAATTATAAAAAGAACCGTTATTTGCAATCCAACCGCCAATCATGCCCGGAGCCAATGCGGCACGATCACCGATTGCACTTGCAATATATCCAGCCAGTATAGGAATCATTAAAGTAAAACCGGTACTTCCTACAGCAGAAATTTTATTCCAAAAACTCCCTTCCGGAATTACTAAACCATTCGGTGTCGGTTCCCCTCCTATAGCAAGAGATATGGCAATTAGTAATCCTCCTATAACAACAAAAGGAATCATATAAGATACTCCGCTCATCAACACTTTGTACAATGATTTATGCTGTGACTCTGTGTCAGATTCTTCAAAATGGGTAACCGTTTTTTTCTGATTGTGCTTATAAATGGGTGCTTTTTTATCAAGAATTTGCATAATCAATTCTTTGGGCTCATCAATTCCTTTCTTCGCACTTGTATTTATAACTCGTTTCCCGGCAAAACGTTCCATATCCGTTTCTCTGTCACTGGCAATAATAATTCCTTCTGCATGTTCAATCTCTTCTTTTGTCGGTGAATTTTCTATACCAATTGAACCGTTTGTCTCTACCTTTATTGTAACTCCTATTTCATTAGCAGCTTTCTCCAATGCTTTTTGTGCTAAATAAGTATGAGCCACTCCAACGGTACATCCTGTAACCCCTATTAAAAATCTTCCCCCTTTTCTTGTCTGATGTTCTTCCTCTATTTCTTTTGAAAATATGTCAACAACCTCTTGCTCTGTTTTTGCGCCTTTTATCTTTTGAATACAATCAGTTTCTAATAAATGAGATGTAAGATTACTTAGAATTGAAATATGCGTATCGTTTGCATTCTGAGGTATAGCAATCAAAAATATAACATAACTCAGTCTGCCCTCACCGCTGAAATCTATCCCATTACGGGATATTCCGATAGCTACTGCCGGTTTTATGACTGCTGCTGATTTGGCATGAGGTATTGCTACACCATTGTCCAGCTCTGTTGAAACTTCTTCTTCTCGTTTTAAAACATCAGCAATATATTGGTTTTTGTCTTTAATAATTTGTTTTGTTTCAAAAAGACCTGATAACTCTTTAATTGCTGACTTCTTGTCCTTAGATTGTAAATTGATTTTTACAAGTTCTGAGGAAAGAAATTGTGATATGTTTCTCATTATAATACCCTCCTTAAATTTTATAATTTAACTTTATTTGTTATAAATTCTTTCCTTTTCTATAACCCATATGAAAATCATGTTCCTCCTTAATTTATTGTGCTTCTATTGAAGCCTTTTTTATAAAATTCTTATCTGAATTTCAAATAAGTTCCAATCGAGTTAGCATTTTAGAAATGCCTTCTTGTTCCAATGGTTCCGTTACATAGTCTGCATGCTTTTTTAATTCTTCATTGCCGTCACCCATTGCAATTCCAATATCTGCTTCATTCAACATTTCCATGTCATTTACGTCATCGCCAAAGGCATAACTTTCCGTCAACTTGTTTCCTACATATTCTTTAATAATCCGTACTCCTTTACCTTTTGACACATTTTTCGGATAAAAGTCATAAGAATAAAATGATTGCTGTCTCAATATATTAAATTCATTTCCATATTTGCGATTAATAATGTCAAATTTCTCTTTAGTAGGAAGTATAACAATCAATTTGTAAATCTGAAATTGTTCTAAAAACGATTTCTGCTCATCTACTGTCTTAATGAATCTACTCTCTACCGCAATATTTCGAATCAATCGTTTTCTCTCTTCCAAACTCATATTAACTGCATAACAACATTCCGGACTTTCCAATACTATGGGAATTTCATATATTTTACCGGTATTTACAATATCCACAACATATGTTTTTGAAATCGGCTTACTGTTAATTACCTCACCGTTCATTTCAATATAAGCTCCATTATTACAAATTAAAATATCCGGTTCTAATTCCAGTATGCTTTTTTGAATAAAGCATTTGGATCGTCCCGTTGCAATCGCCACATAAATACGGTTTTCTTTTAATTTCCGTATTGCCCTTATTGTTTCCGGTGTTGGTTTATGGATATTTTTTTCACATTTTGTTAGTGTTCCGTCAATATCAAAAAATATGATTTTTCTACCCATAGCTATCACCTCCCCTCTCATTATACAATCTATCTATTTCAGTATAAATCTTCATAATTCGTATTATATTATTATAATTCATTTTAATTCATCAATGGCTGTAAAAAACCATCATCTTGCTTATCATATACGTAAACTCATATTTATCACAAGCAGGATGACGGTATATTTATCATCTGCATAATCAGCTGCATATAATAAAATTGTCCGGTAATTTCCTTTCTTTAGAGAACATATTCACATACACATTTGTAAATGCACTTAACTCAGTCCATGTGCATAATGCCTTCACATTAAACTTTGAATCGTCAACTAACAGATAATTACGGTTACAACGTTTCATAGCCTCCAGTTTAACAGCACCCACCTTTACATCAAACACATATACTTCTCCTGTATCCAGATTTATACCATTTGTACTGAAAAAACCATGATCAAAATTGAAACTGTGCAGCATATCACATGCCATAGTTCCTACGCTCATATCATAACCAAAATGGAATTCTCCTCCCAATAAATAAACTTCTTCCTGAAAGCTGGAGGGAATCTTACGTAATAAATAGGTACTTGCAGTAACAATTTTCACACGTTTTCTAAGAAGTCCTTGTATCAAATAAGCCGGTGTTGACCCTCCGTCTATATAAATACAATCTCCATCTTTTACATTTTCTACTGCTTTCTCACATATAATTCTTTTCGCATCTGCACTGAGGTTTTCTTTATCAACAACGGGCATTTCATTAAAGGTAGATAAGGTCTTGGATATTTCCACTGCCGTTGCTCCGCCCCGTTCACGCTTTACCATACCGCGTTTTTCTAATTCGATCAAATCTCTATTAATAGTTGATTTTGATACATCCAGTTCATCCATGAGCTCCTTAATTGTTACAAAGGATTTTGAATGAATAATATTCATAATATGGTATAGTCTCTCCTGTAATAGCATATAATAGCCTCCATTTGATATACTGATATATCTTATACTAATTTTATTGTAACAAAGAATGGCTACCTGTGTCAACAATTCAATTCAAATTAATTCAAAGCTATTTATCTCATTTCATATTTCAATTCTCTAACCGCCTATTTTTACAGTTACATTGTGGACCTTTCCTATATCTATATATGACAACAATTCACTTTTATTTACTGTAGGAATTCCTTCCATTCTATAAGGCTTTTGCATCTTCTCATATTTATTTTTACCCAAGGTATGATAGGGCAGTAAATGGACCTCCTTTACGCGGAGTTCGCTTCCCAATTTTATAATCGAAGCCAAAACATCTTTCTCATAATTAAACTTAGGAATAACAGGAACTCTTATAATAACACGTTCCTTATAATTTTCTGCAATATAACGGAGATTATTCAATATCATATCCAAATCTCCGCCTGTTACAGATTTAAGTACCTCTTTATCCGTATGCTTTACATCAAATAGAAATGTGTCTATATATGGAATAGCCTGCTTCAGATGTGTGAGGGTACATTGTCCCGTTGTTTCAACTGCAATATTCAATGATTCCTTTTTCAATGCTTTCAACAATTCTAAAAAGCCGTCAAATTGCAGAAATGGTTCTCCACCTGATATGGTAACTCCACCACCGGTATAATCATAATAATCCTTATCCTTTTCTACTTCTGCTACAATTTCTTCCACTGTTTTTAAAATACCCGAAAACTCAATTGCTTCATTGAAACAATTGGAGACGCATTGTTTGCAATGGATACACTTTTCTTTATCATAAGAAAAATGTTCTTCACAAAACGTAATTGCATGGGTCGGACAAACCTGTACGCACCTATGACAGTGCACACATTTCTTTTTGGTATAAAACAAATGTGAATCCATACACTGAGATTCCGGATTTGAACACCAAGGACAGTGAAGGGGACACCCTTGCATAAATACAACAGTGCGTATACCCTCACCGTCATGAGTTGCAAACTTTTCTATATTGAATATTTTAATTTTATTGATATGATGCTCTAAATTAATATCACTTCTCATCTTTAGCCATACAACTCCCTGCTTAATAATTCTTCTTGTACATCCGGCATTAAATCTACAAATACTGCACTGTACCCTGCCACTCTTACAAGCAAATCCGGATATTTTTGAGGATGTTTCTGTGCATCTTCCAACACCCCATGATCAACCACCGTTACCATCAATTGGCACCCTCCCTTCTTAAAATATACATCAAAGAGAGCCTTTACCTTTTCTTTATCTTCTTTCATCATATGGGGTGTAAATCTAATATTCTGTACGCTTCCTCCGTGATACCTGGCTTTAAATCTCGACAGAGAATTGAGGACCGCCGTCGGACCGCTTTTGGCAGCACCACCTTGAGGATTATTGGCCGGATTCATATATTGTCCTTTTCGTCTTCCATCTAAAGAAGCACTTGTCTTATGTCCCCAGTCTGTATTTGTTTGATTGTTACTGATTACAATTAAATAATATCCCATTCCTTTACCAATTCCTCTCTGCCTGATACCCTTAGCCACAAACTCATACAAATCGTTGGCAAGATCATCACATTCTTTATGATCATTACCGTACTTCGGAACATCCAAGAGTTCCTTTCTGATTTTTTCGTACCCTACAAAATCATGCAATGCCGCTTCATTCAACTCCTTCAGAGTGTATTTCTCCTGATCAAAGACCAGGCTCTTAATTGCATACAGTGCGTCTGACGCATTGATATTTCCATAGGTTTCATTTGTTCCGCCTAAAATTTCCACTCCTCCGTCAAGCAATGCTTTCCCTCTGTCAATACAGTCATCCATCAAAATACTCGTAAATAAAAACGACACTTCCTTATTCATCACTTCATAACTATGATACTGAGCCTCTATACTTAAATCAAAATAGTAATCCAATAGTTCTTTATATTGACTATAAAATTCTTCAAAAGTCCTGTATTCGTCCAGCGGTTTTATATGGATAGGTCCCCCCTTATAAATACCATCCATGGGATCTATACCTTTATTCAAAGTTATATTCAGCAATTTCAGTAAATTCAACAATGTATTGGGGGTACCGACACTTTTTCCTTGGATAACAAATTCACCGCACCCGAAAGGTACATATTGCTGAGCCGTTTTTTTATCAAGTCTCATAGCATATTCTACTGCCGGAACATTTACTTCATCATTATAAAGGGTAGGATAAGTAGCTCCGGAAGAAATACAATCGTAAGCCATATCCTTAATATCCTCAGGTGTATCTTTATATAAACGCAGCGTAAACTGAGGCTCTACATATCTTGTATTTTTACATACTTTGAGGCAAATCCTTGTAAACAAATCTGCGCCTTCCACATCATCGCGCCCTTCTCCTCCCACAATAATACGTCCGTTAACCGTCGTACGGCGATTTTCAATCATCCACCACAAAGATTTTAAATAGCGGTATGCATCTTCTTCTGTAATTATCCCTTCATCAATATCACGCTTTAAATAAGTACCTAATATATCATCCAATCTTCCATAATTAATTACACCGGCACATAAGGCATAAATCCAAAATAGCTGTAATGCTTGATGAAAGGTATGAGGCGGTTCTTCACGAATTGCATCTAAATCTTTAAACATAAGGTCCAATTCTTTCTTACGTTCCGTATTTGCAGAAGGTATTTTCTCCAAAACCAATTCCTTTTGTCGGTCTATCACATCTTTTAAAAGGTTTAATGCTTCTATAGAACAAGAAAGAAACTCATTCTGGGGTTTCAATTGAATTATCCGAATTAAACCGTTAATACCATATTTCATCAATCTTTTATAATTCAGCATCATGCCGCTTAGACGTGCTGTAGCCATTAAAGGATAATTACAATCTATAAATCGTCCCGTTGTTGTATCATTCAATACATCTTGGCAATAGATTGACTTAATATCATGATCCTGCCAATAATCATATAGAACATCTACTCTATTCTTCTCATCCTCAGTACTTAACAGTTCTTTAAACTCCCTCAGTTTATGGAATACACAGTAATGTCCCACTCCTCCGATGCTTGTAGTACTTCCAAAACCAATGGGAAGATAATCAAGTCTTCCTGCTATTAAGTCCGTATCTTCAATAGAACGGAACAATACGGGAAATATGGTTTTAAGACAATTCAATTCACGCCTTGCCTTATCAAGTTTTTCACTTTCTTTATAAGCTTTCGTATATGCTTCCATAATTTCAAGTTGTTGTTTTAGCGGTTTTTCACAGGGTATTTTTTTACTTACTTCTACGTTTTGTTCTCCGTCAATATTAATCCTTGCCATTGCTCTACTCCTTCCTCACTAATTGATCATTATTTTCATCTTTCTATAAATTTACTATACCATTGCTTTGCTTCATTGTCAATCATTTTATATCTTTTTAATTTATTTTGATTCATATTATTTCAGACTAATTCTACATTTTTAAGAGCAAAAAATAATGCCTGCAGATTTTCTGCAGGCATTTTTTTGTTCGAATCTATAAAAAGCAAATCAATTTTAGCGATAACACTATTAAAACAATTACATACACAATAATAATACACACTATGAAGAACAAGAAATATACCTAATTTTATTCAATAAATTTCCTACAGTTACTGACATACTTATAATGTTTTTCTTCACAATTTTGTTCAAGCCAATTTAGAGTAACATCAAGAAGTTCAAGTTCACTCATATATGATATTTTCTCTGCTCCAATGATACGTTTTGCCATTTTTGTAATATCACTTTGACAGTCAATACCACGCAAATAATGCTTACAATTAGCCGTCCATATTTTCATAGTATGCTCAACCTTGTCCAATATGAAGTCTTTTTTACCTAAAGTGGTGTAATGCGGATTTGCAACGCATTTAAAATCGACTACGCAAAAGGGATTGTTCTCATCTATAGCAATCGAAACTACATAGGACTCCGGAATAAGGCTTGGCGCATAGTCAGAAAATATAATCGGATATTTAATTGCCATAATCTCCGATAATCTGGTTACAAATAAACTATTGTCGTATCCTGATACATCAATCTCAATATCTATGTCCGAATATTCATCAAAGTTATTATTTGCGAGACTTCCATATAATGTACATGACCTGACTTCTTTATATGTTGAAATATATTCCATAATTTCATTAGCGTATTCAATTAACTTTTGCATAATATTTTCCTTTCGTTACATATATAATTAAGTCAATAATCTTAACTTTGAAGTTTCATATACCTGTTCTTTATGTCAATTATAAGCCACAAATTTACAATACGCAAGAAATCTTAATGAATCAATAACCCCCCAAAAATAGAATTTGTTATTTCAAAAATTACCGATGCTTACAAGGCCTGTGATTATAATAGATAAGAAATGCCGAATTAAACACAGCTCGTAATGAGCTATTTTTATAGTAGCTTTCTTTTATTTGGGATATAATAAAGAAAACAGCTATAGAAAGGAGATGATGCCCATGACAGCTAATAACAGAATACCTAATAGATTGATAAACGAAAAAAGTCCTTATCTTCTTCAACACGCTTATAATCCTGTTAATTGGTATTCTTGGTGTGATGAAGCCTTTGATAAAGCGAAAGCTGAAGATAAACCCGTATTCCTTTCCATAGGATATTCCACCTGTCACTGGTGTCATGTGTGTGATTAACAGCAATTATGGAATATTTTAACGCGGCTTGTTTAAAGGATTGTAGCCGTTTGTTATAGGTATTCGATTTCGAAAATTACAGTGTCTCCTTCTCTATCATAGTAAATTTTTTTAACTATACTTCGTAATAATTGATTTTGTTCTTCAGGTGTAGTAGCATTATGCCAGTTCTTTTTAAAATTACTAACTAATTTCTCTAATTCTTTATCAGAGTAAATATAATCACTTTTACTTTCAAGTTTGATAATTTCCTGTTTTAGTTTCTTGATAATAGGCTCTCTTCGCTTTTTTGCATCTGCAAAATCATTTATATCATAATTGCCTTCCTCTAAAAGAGTTCTTGCTCTTCTTAATGCATCTTCTTCTTTTTTTAATTTAGCCTCTTTATCTTTTAAGAGTTTCTCTCTTTGTTTTTTCTCTTCTTCATTTTCTTTTACTTTTTTTATTCTTTCTGCATTTACATAACTATTAATTATTGTATCATACAGCGCATTATAAAAATCCTCATTCATTTTAACGCCTTTTTGTGGACATTTTTCTCCAAGTGGAGTTTTGTAATAACACTTTGTATAGTGATAAAGTTTACCTGTCTTTGCTTCCACTCTTCCCCAACTATATGTCATGGTCCTACCACATTTTTTACAAACAAGGAGTCCACTTGTTGGAAATACGCCAGCACGACTTTTTCTTGGAATTTTTTGATTTCTATTCATGACTTCCATAATTTTGCGGTGCTCTTCTTCTGTTTTGAGAATAGGATGATTTCCAATACCGACACTCCACTCAGATTCATCCCTTTCTCTTACTTCTAATTTATTACTTAAAGGTGTTTTTGTCCACTCATTCCTTCCATATATCACTTTACCCATATGGAAGGAATGTTTTAAAAGGCGGTTTACAGCCGTAGAACTCCACATTTTATTTGACGGTGATGGTATTCCTTCTTTATTAAGTTGAAACGCAATTTTTTCTGTATTGAGTCCAGACAAATACATTTTTTTAATTCTTTGATAAACAGCATTTTTTTCTTCGTCAACCTCAATGGTAAAATCCACCTTTATCCGTCCTTTTTCGTCTTGTATGATATTTCTTATTTTGGTATATGGGTAAGGGGGATTTCCATTAGTAAGCCTACCCATTTTTGCACCATCTTTTTTTCCATTGTAAAATCTTTCTTTTATAATATTTAATTCAGTATTTGACATAACAGATTGAATGCCTAAAAGTGTTAAATCGGCGTTGTCATGTAAATCATATGCGCGTTCAGGTGTGATAATATACGTATTTGCATACTGGAAGACATTTTTAATGACTCCGAAATCCGAAGTATCCCCGCGGGATAATCTATCCCAATGCACCACCAAAACACCATCAAACTCTTTTTTTTCGATTCTTCTAAGTAATTCAGTCATTACAGGCCTTTCAAGGAGACTTTCACCTGTTATAACATTTTCATTAAAAATCTCAAATTTCCATTTATTTTTTTTCGCATATTCTTTTAACCTTTCTCTATGTTTTGCAACTACATCTGCGTCTTCATCACCTCTTGATTTACGTAAATATATAGCAACCTTCTTGACCTTACTTAATTTTGCCGCCATAACATCAACTCCTTCTGACATGTTCTAACTATTTTTGAGTATAACATATTTATAGGTCAAGACGTTTATACTTTAAAGATATATAATTAGTAACTATAATATGGGAAATGGTAACCTAAAAATATAGTAAAAATACTTGAAAAACAAAAAAAAGATATTGTACTATACAATTACCTCCATAAGTTAATATATAAAACATCCAGGTATTTATTGAGAAAAGGGGCATTGTTTATATTGCCCCTTTTAAGAAAGGATTTGATTTCATGAAAGTTAGAATTACTAAAAAATGTAGTAGTCTAATAGAAGAATATAATTTAGACAGAACAAAGATTATAAAACAACTTGATGAATGTAGTCTAGAAGAAGGAAATTTAATCATTGGCTATAACGAAGGTTTTCATTATACACTTTTTGTAAAAAAATCAAAAGATAATATTGTTCTATATCATATTGAAAAAGCGATTAAATTTGTATCTATGGATAATTCAGATTTGTTTACTTAAAGCCCTATAGGGCTTTTTTTATTGTATTTAAATTTGGCGCTGCAATTTTCAATTAAGTGCGCTAAAATGGTTAAAAAAGTACATTATCATTTTTGTACGTTTAAAAAATCGATTTATAACTTTTTTCAACTATTATTAATGGCCGTTTTATTTAGTATAAAAAAGTATACTTTTTTAGGCATTAAGGGGGTAAAGGTAGTGCAGAGAAATTATGCGTACCTACGTGTGTCAAGTAAGGAACAAAACTTGGATAGACAATGGGATGCTATTAAAAGTTCAGGAATTAAGTTTGATGAGAGAGATATTTATTGTGATAAAGAGAGTGGAAAAGATTTTGAAAGGGAAGAATGGAAGGCATTAAAACGAAGTATTCGTAAAGGCGACTTATTAGTTGTCAAGAGTTTAGACAGATTTGGAAGGAATAAAGCCCAAATTTTGCAGGAGTGGCAATGGCTTGTTAATAATGAAATCGAAATTGTCGTCTTGGATTTACCGTTATTAGATACAAGAAAGTATAAGGAAGAAGGAATGGAAGGTGTCGGAGATTTAATCGTTAGTCTTACACTTCAAATTTTGGCTTGGCTTGCTGAGCAGGAAAGGCTCTTTACTAAACAAAGACAACGAGAAGGTATTGAATCTGCAAAAATGCGTGGAGTAAAGTTTGGTCGCCCCAAAATAGTACCAAACAATTTTGAAGAAGTCTATTATAGATGGATAAACGGTGAGATTACGGCTGTAAAAGCAATGGAACTAACTAGACTAAAAAAGAATACTTTCTATAACAGAGTTAAGGAATTTAAAGCAAAGGGTACGAAAAATAATTAAGAAGGTATGTGGATAATTTTAGAAAATGTGCAGAATAAAAAGTCTTTGGACTACAAACCTAAGACTTTTTTATAGTAACGCTATCTCATTACACACTTTTTACATAAATTATAGTGAGTAGTAAGGTTAACATGGTATATATAGCAAGTACAATTTTAATGGTTGGATTTTGAGCAATAACCTGAAAACTAGCGATAGCAATATTTGTAAGTAATAATATATAAATATATTTCTTAATCCGTTCTTTCAAATTTTCTCATCCCTTTCCTATACCTTTTCTTATATTTTAACCCTTGTTCGTTTTTAGGACCAGATTTTTTCCAAAATTAACGTTATACTTATAAAATGGAATAGGAGGGGAAATAATAATGGAATATATGGAGTTTGCAAATCGGATGATTCAGGATTTAAAGAGAGAATTTAACGAAGTTAGACTGGATGAAAAAGAAAGATTATACATTGGTAGCGAGTTTACCAATGCTTCTTTGCCATTAAGAACAATGTATCAAGAACATCAAATTGTTGGATATCAGAAAAATTTGCAAAACTACATAAAAATAATTTCTGATGTTTTGAATTGCTATAGGTTTAAATTGAACTTAAGCAACGTTTTTCCATTTGTAAAACCCAAGGAATTCGGAGAAGATATTAATCATAATTTCATAAGGGAAGATTTGTTTTGCAATCTATCATTATTTTACGTAGTAGATATGGGAGAGGTTTTCAGATTTGTGCTATATGATGATTTAAAAAATGCTAATATAGATTTGAAAATATTAAAAAATGAAAGCATGAAAAATCTAAACAAAATGACAAATTTTCTTGGTAGACTTGATGATGCACTTCATATTTATACTCTGTACTTTAATTCCGATTTTGGAGCAACCCTTTTTCTTACGGAACATATACAGCAACAAATTAGAAAAAAAGTTGGAACAGATATTTTATTTTGCATGCCATCCTCCTCCTGTTTTATTTGTGCAAAACATAATGAACACACAATAGATACCCAGTTATATATATTGCGTCAACTTATAGAGATAGAAAAAGATATAAATAAGATATCAAAGAATATATACAGAAAAGATAGTCAAGGGAATTATTCAATTATCGCTTAACCATTAATAGTTATACTTATTATTGCATGTTGCTATCCTATAGAGAATAAAGTTTAATATATTTACAACTATTCTTAAAAAATGTATAATATACAAAAGACATTCTAAGAAGTAGTTTTAATAAGCGGATTTTTTAAGGAATAAATGGTTTAACAGTAGCCATTTATTCTTTTTTTGTCACAAACTCGCTATATGCTCTTTTGTAGCAACTTGAGGTAGTAAAGGGCAGCGTGTTTGGATAATTTACTTCAAAACGTTAGATAAGGGGCTGCGTAATCTTATAATATAAGTTACACTAATAATATAGAAAAGATTGACAGGAGTGAAGAGATATGAATAAAAAAGTCTTTATATTATCAAATGTTTCCCCCGTTATTGCAGGATATGGAGTATTCTATATTTTACTCGCTATTATAAAGCAAGTTCCAGTTGTTGGTCAGGAAGTATCAAAATTATGGTTTATACCATTTTTAATATTAACTGCTTATATAGCCTATTCAACTAGAAAAGAATACAAATTATCAAAGCAAAATGGACTATAGTATATATGATTATTGTAAGAAGTGCTTCAATTAGGAGCACTTCTTTTGTTTTGGGTGCATCGTTCAGTTAAACTTCACTTTTGGAAAAACTTATGATAGAATTCTTTGTAGGTTGACAAGTTACTAAATTTGGATTAAAATTATTTATTTACTTAAAAGATATAAGGAGGTCAAATCTATGCCTACGATAAATTTTAAAGGTAAAGCCTTTGTACAGAATCATCATCTAACAGTTAAATATCATCAACTTATTCCAGATAAAAAATCTAGTATAACAGATAATGTAAGTCTAAATGATAATTTGATTATTCATGGTGATAATTTGCTAGCCCTAAAGGCACTGTTACCAAACTATGCAGGCAAAATTAATTGCATTTTTATCGACCCTCCGTATAATACGGGGGAAGAAAAATGGGTATATAATGATAATGTTAATTCCCCAATGATACAAGAATGGCTTGGGAAAGTAGTAGACAAAGATGATTTGACAAGACATGATAAATGGTGCTGCATGATGATGCCAAGGTTAAAGTTACTCAGGGAATTACTACATAAGGATGGAGCCATATTTGTCACAATAGATGATAATGAAGTTCATCACCTGCGTATGCTAATGGATGAAATATTTGGCGAACATAATTTCGTAACTAATATAGTATGGCAGGCTAGAAAATCAGTTCAAAATGATACGGATATTAGCCAACAGCATAACCATATTCTTGTTTATGCCAAAAATAGAAGACAGGAAGAAAGAAGATTAAAGGAATCAAACGCAGATAGATGGTATACAATGGATGGTTTTGTTTTTAAACCATTAGAATTAGATAAATCGAAATTTTCAAATCCAGATAATGACCCTAGGGGACCGTGGAAGGCTGACCCATTTGATGCACCGCAAATAAGGGAAAATTTAACCTATCCAATAGTAAATCCAAATACAGGAGTTGAATATTTACCTCCTAATGGAAGGCATTGGAGAACAGAAGAAGACAAATACAAAGCCTTATTAAAAGATGAGAGAATAATTTTTGGTACTACTGGAAGGGCAAAACCCCAACTTAAAGTGTTCTGGGAGGAAAAGAAGGATTTTGGAGAAGTTGAAAGAACATGGTGGGGGAATGGCTCGATTGAAACTTTTCTATATGATGAAGAAACAGAAGAAGAGATATTAAATGTGGACCAAGAATCTGCTCAGGAGTGGACTAACTATGGAACAGCGACTAGTGCATCTAAAATGTTACAACAAATATTTGAACAAGAAAAAGTTTTTGATACACCAAAGCCTGTTGAACTTGTGAAACATATTTTAAAGTTAGCCACCAAAAATGATGCTATCGTACTAGATTCCTTTGCTGGAAGCGGTACAACTGGACATGCAGTTTTGGACATGAATTTTGAAGATGACAAGAGTAATAGAAAATTCATTCTTATTGAATCAGAAGATTATGCTAATACTGTTACTGCTGAAAGGATAAGAAGAGTTATTAAGGGTGTACCAAGTGCTTCGAGTGAGAGAATTAAAAATGGTGTAGGGGGAACATTTTCTTATTTTGAGTTGGGTAATGCCATTGAATTGGAGGATATATTAAAGGGAGAGAATTTACCAGAATATAAAGAATTAGCGAGATATTTATTTTATACTGCTACTGGGGATGATTTTGATATCACTAAGGTAGATGAGGAAAAGAATTACATTGGTGAAAATGACCAATATGAAGTTTATTTGTTTTATAAACCTGACATACAATATTTAAGGACTATTGCATTAGATTTAGATTTAGCAAAAAGTCTTGGCGAATATAAAGGTAAAAAGAGGCTTGTTTTTGCTCCCATGAAATATTTAGATAACGAGTATCTTTTACAGTATAGAATTGAGTATTGTCAATTGCCATTTGAAATTTATAGGTTTAAGGAGTAATCATTATGAAATTAAAAGACTATCAAAAAAGGTGTTTGAAAGATATTAAACTGTATCTTCAATCTCTTGTAGAATACAAAGATAAATATGATAAATACATAGAGATTGATAAAGAAATGGCTTTTGATTATGATTTTCCTAAAAAAGCATGGGAGCAATGTGAATTTAAAAATGCTGTTGGAGAATCTGTAGTATACAATTCTAAACAAAATGGACTAAATGAACCTTTGCCAAACTTTTGTATAAAAGTTCCTACAGGTGGTGGGAAGACCTTTCTTGCCACAAGAACTGTAGATTTGATTAATACAATATATCGTAAAAAGAAAACAGGTATAGTTTTATGGATTGTTCCGACTAATCAGATATACAGACAAACAATTAATAGTTTAAAAAATAGAGAGCACCCATATAGGCAAGTTTTGGATTTATCTAGTGGTGGGAGAACTTTAATCTTGGAAAAAGGAGATAGATTTACAACTCAAGATATTAATGAAAATTTAGTTATTATGATGTTAATGCTACCTTCTGCTAATAGACAAAACAAAGAAACTTTAAAAATCTTTCAAGATGCAGGAGGGTTTGATTCATTTTTTCCGCCTGACGATGATTTTAAAGCCCATGAAGACTTAATAGATAAGTTCCCAAACCTCGATTACTTTGGTGAAGAAGATTCTTTTTGGAAACAGATAAAAACATCACTAGGAAATACTTTGAGAATTCTAAAGCCTGTTATTATTATTGATGAAGGGCAAAAGGCTTATAGTGAAAATGCACAGAAAACTATAAGAAATTTCAACCCAAGTATCGTAGTTGAACTTTCTGCTACACCACCTAGCGGTAGCAATCCTATTAGTCATATAACAGGACAGGATTTAAATCGTGAGGAAATGATAAAACTAGACATTCATGTAGTAAATAAGGCAACAACAAATTGGAAGGATGTTGTTCTATCAAGTGTTGAAAAAAGGAATTCACTTGAAAAACTAGCAAAACAATATGAATCACAAACTGGGCAGTATATACGTCCAATTTGCTTAATTCAGGTAGAAAGAACGGGCAAAAACCAAATTAATAGTGGATATATTCATTCAGAACATGTAAAAGATTATTTAATGAATGAATGTGGAATATCTTCTAATGAAATAGCAATTAAATCTAGTGAGAAAGATGACATTGAAGGTATAGACCTGTTAAGTAAGGATTGTTCAATACGTTATATTATAACCAAACAAGCACTACAAGAAGGTTGGGACTGTTCCTTTGCTTATGTTTTAACAGTATTGACTGATACAAGTTCCGAGATGAATATTACGCAACTTGTTGGAAGGATTTTGCGACAACCTTATGCAAAGAAAACGAAAATCATTGACTTAGATGAAAGTTATGTATATTGCTATAGACCTAATACTAATGAGATATTAAATAATATTAAAAAGGGATTAGAGGGAGAAGGCCTAGGAGATATAGCAGGAAGAGTGATTTCGGAATCAGGGGACCTAGATACCTCAGCCAGAGTGGATACAACAATTATTAGATACAGAGAAGAATTTAAAAAATTTGAGGGTAGAATATATTTACCAAGATTTATTATTAGAGAAAATGAATCCTACAGGGAATTAAGTTATGAGATGGATATCCTTAGCCGAATTAATTGGAATGAAATTTCCTTAAAGGATATAGAATCCCTTGTATTATCACCTGAAAATAAAAATGATATTGTAATTAGCATTGCTTTAAGCGATAGTACTGAAGATTTAATAGAAAAAAAGATTAGTGCCATGAGAGCGGATGGACTCATTGTTGATTATCTCTTTATAACGAGACATATTATGAATGTAGTTCCTAACCCTTGGGTTGCATATGAGATTACAGAGAAGGCATTAAAAATATTAAGAGGAAAGTATTCTGATGATTTAATAAGTGCTAATATGGTTTTTATAATTCAAGAGTTAAATAAAACTCTAGAAGAGCAGCGTGACATTCTTGCTCAAAAGTTATTTGTTGAATTGATAAAAAATAAAGAGATACTGTTTTTCTTACAATGCGATTCAAATTTTGCATTGCCTACGAAAAATGCAGTAAGAAATAATGTTAAAAAACTTACAAGGGATACTGGAGACCCAATTGAAAAAAGTTTATTCGAGTACGTTCCAGAGGAAGAATTAAACAAGTTAGAACAATCTGTTGCGGTATATATTGATAAACAACAAAAATTGCTTTGGTGGTATAGAAATCTATCAAAACAGGATTATTATATTCAAGGCTGGAAAAAGTCAAAAATATATCCGGATTTTATATTATCCAAACCAAATGAGGAAAATGATGATTATTCAAAGGTTCTTGTAGTTGAGACAAAAGGATTACATTTAAAAAACGAAGATACTGCTTATAAAAAGTCGGTTTTTGATTTATGTAATGAGTTAGGCAAAAAGATTAGTTGGGAAGAACTCGGGGAAGAATTTAGAGATAAGACAGTTGAGTTTCAGATTATTTTTGATAAGGAATGGCAGAGAAAACTCAATGAAATATTTGACGTATGGTAAGCAAACAGACTTTCAGCTACCGCTGAAAGTCTGTTGCATTATGCTTATATATAATTACAGCAGCATTCCTGCAAAAAGGAAAACAAGCACAAATAGGCCATTTTGTATTTAAAAATACATAATGACCTTACTTGTTATAGATTTGAATTTAACACGTGTTAAAGGTTATTATTTGGTTATTGACTATGCTAGTGGTTATTGGTTATTTTGAATGGGGTTAATTTTACGTATGATATATAAGTCTCATACCCTACCCTCCACCATCCTCTAAATAAAATGCCGGAGGAATAAATAGTGAGGATGCAATTATAGATTCTATATGAATATTTTTTTGCTGGTTAAGATGCTTTTTTAGAAAAGTGATTAGTATTAGTATTTTCAAAAGAGAGATTTTGAAATTTAATTTGTCTGGTTCATTAAAATCGGTAAAATCTATTTTCCTGCTAACCTTATCTAAAAGGTATACAGGATTAATATTATTTTTCTTTAATATTCCCAGATAATTGTTTTGGGTTTTTTGGGGATATTTTATATTTATAAAGTCTTTAGGTCTCTCATTAAAATCGGTAACAAATTCTATTAGGTTTCGGGCTTTTATTTTTCCGAACTCACTTTTAATTCTTTCTATTAGTTCGCTCTTATATAGAAAAGGACTATTAAGATTAGCATTTTTAACAGCATCTAGGAGCAAGTTTTCGCAAAATTGTTTTGTTAAAACATCTTTTACTGTTCTATTATACCTAAAATGATACCTCAGGTAAGCCTTCTTAACCTGGTATTCAAATCGCAAAACATATTTAATGTTATTCATTATGGTATAATCCTCATTTGACACAGAATGCGGTCTATTGGTAACCCTAAATTTTATTTCATCAACTTTACTATAGATATTTAAAGCATAACTTCCGTTTCTTGCTTGTATCCCTGTAGGATAATTATGCCTTTTTAATCTTGGGTATCGTGTCTTTTTCAAGCACTCCAAATAAATGGTTTTATCCTCTTCATTATCTGCGTAATAATGTACAAATGGATGTATTTCGGTGCATATCCAGTTTTCAAAGCAGTCAACATCAATATCGGGGAGGAGTTTTTTGATTTTGTAGTTGACTAACTTTATGACTAAACTTGCATCAGTAAGGTTAAATGGTTTGGCATTTGTTCCATAAAAAAATTTAGGAATCGAAAATTTAATCAGGAGTATCCCTGCTGGAAAATACCAAAACAATAAATGCCCGTCTTTCTTAAAAAATGAAATGGAATTATCTTTTTTGTTCACCCATTTTTTCCAACCTCTTTGCACAAGGCCATTTATATTAATATTTGCGTAAGTGTATGCTCGGATTGTATCGACAGATACCATGTAATTCACCCCCTTCCCCTAAGAAGTTATAAGGGATTTTGGAGGTAATTTTACACAGCGTTTTTGAGAATTCAAATTTTGGGGCAAAAAACTTTTTATTTGAGGACTTTTAAATCAGTTCTACAACAACCCCAAAGTCTTAAACTTACGTGTCAGTAAGTGTCAAATAGCGAGCAAAACTGATTTTAGAAACGGTTCCCTAAATAGAAAACGAAAAAGATAGAATAATTAGAAATGCACTAGATTTATATCTATAGTATAGAGAAACGGTTCAAAAACGCTTTATTTGCAGGCGAAACCATTTTTTCTAATTTAATTCTTTTAGAAACTGTTTCTCTAATTAAAAATCTTTTAAAATATCTATTTAAAACTCTCTAAAAAATCCTGTGTTATACTAATATTGGGAAGGAAATAAAAAAGAGGTGTTTATAATTGGAAAATAATATAATAAGTTTAGATAGATACAGAAATAATACAAAAGAAGAGACAAAACAAATAAAACAAAAGAAACAAAAGTATTCAAGTTATTTGGAATATAAAGAAAATGAAAAAGAAAAGATAGAATTTAATAAAAATGAAATTGAATGTTTGTTAGATTTATTTAATACCCGTATAGAATTTTATAAAGAACTATCGAAGGAAATATTTAAGGAAAATAATTTTGAACGGGAAGAATTAAGATATTTCCAATATAGTGAATGGAGATTTTACAATGAAACAATAAATAATATAGACAAATTAAAGAAATTAGAACTTATATTTAAAAATAAGATGGAAACGAAATACGTTATGTTACATTATAAAGATGTGAGTTTTATTGATTCAGAAATAAACTTCGAAACTCTTGGTGTAAGTGACGATACTGAACAGGAAAATATGCAAAAATATAAATCAATAAATAAAAAACTTGATAAAATACTAATGGGAGATGGAAAGCCTCTTATTTTATAAATTACTTTTCACTAAAATGCTACTAATACAAATGCGTATTTAGTAGTATTTTTTAATTCATTTTTAAAATGGGTAAGCGAAGTAATAACTTTTTTAAAATTTTTATAAAAAATCAAAAAAGTTTTAAATAGTTTGCAGAAGTTTAAAGTTTTCTTACCCACATTTAAATATTACATTTCTATTACAATTTTGCTTATAGCCCCTAATTCCGAACTCTCCAAATATTTTATGTTATGCTACAAATAACGCAGGAAAATTGGAGGTGCTTACTGGATGGCGATTAAATTTATAGTTAAAGAACTTAACAAACCATCGCAGTTCGCACTGACCAACTTGAGCCAGTCGGTTTATAATTTTCTGGACACTTGTAGTGATAATAATAACACTACTACGAAGAATGGCAGTGCCGAAACAAAACAGATGGGAAAAACAGCATAAAAAACTACTAACACACAAAAGGCTACCAAAATTTCTGGTAGCCTTTTAAATTTGCGAAATTTGGATATATTATATTAAAATACAATTATAAAGGAGGTGGTTTTATGGCAAACAATAAAATACCCAATAGATTAATTGCTGAAAAATCTCCATATTTACTCCAACACGCATATAATCCTGTTAATTGGTTCCCTTGGGGTCAAGAAGCATTTGAAACAGCAAAAAGAGAAGATAAGCCAATTTTCTTATCTATTGGGTATTCGTAGTTTTGCTGTTAATAACCGACTTGCCACTGGTGCCACGTTATGGAAAAAGAATCCTTTGAAGACGGAAAAGTTGCTGAAATACTCAATAAATATTTTGTCAGCATAAAAGTTGACCGGGAAGAAAGGCCTGACATCGACAATATCTATATGTCCATCTGTCAAAGTTTAACCGGGCAAGGAGGATGGCCTCTTACAATAATAATGACTTATGATAAAGAACCTGTATATGCGGGGACTTATCTTCCCAAAATAAGTAATTATAGCGTTTTAGGCCTTATTGACCTATTGGTATCGGCAGAAAAAATCTGGAAGTCAAGAAAGAAAGAATTTATTGAAACTGGAAAAGAGATTGCAAAAAGTATTAACAATAATTTAATCAGATATAAAAACGAAAAATTGCAGCCTAACATATTAGATAAAGCTTACCGGTTTTTTAACTTAAATTTTGATAAAACATACGGAGGATTTGGAACTCGGCCTAAATTTCCCACACCTCATAATTTAAGTTTTTTGCTTAGATACTATAAATATTTCAATGACGAAAATGCTCTGCATATGGTACAAAAAACAATAGAAGGCATGTACAGAGGAGGAATATTTGATCATATAGGATTCGGATTTTCAAGATATTCTACAGACGAAAAGTGGCTTGTTCCCCATTTTGAAAAAATGCTCTATGATAATGCCCTTATATCTCATGTATGTGCCGAAGTCTTTCTTGCTACCGGCAAAGAATTTTTTAAAGATATATCCGAAAAAATATTTGCCTATATTCTAAGAGATATGACTTCTCCCGAAGGAGGCTTCTACTGTGCTGAAGATGCGGATAGTGAAGGCGAAGAAGGAAAATTTTATGTTTGGGATAAAAAAGAAGTTGAAAATTTATTAACTCAGGAGGAATCAAAATTTTTCTCTGATTTTTATAATATAAGCGAAAATGGAAATTTTAACGGTAAAAATATTCCCAATCTTATCGACAAGGATATAAAATCCTTTGAAGAACTGGATAAAAATTTTGAAGGAATAAGAAAAAAACTGTTCAGCTACAGAGAAAAAAGAGTCCATCCTCATAAGGATGATAAAATACTCACAAGCTGGAATGGCCTTATGATAGGAGCTATGGCCTTCGGAGGAAGAGCTTTCGGAGAAAAAAAATATATCGCTGCTGCGGAAAAGTGTGCCGGTTTCCTATTAAACAATATGTTTTCAGATAAAGGACGGTTAATGGAGAGATATAGGGAAGGCAGCATTGATCACTTGGGTTTTATTGATGATTATGCCTTTTTCATATGGGGGCTTATAGAACTTTACGAAGCCACACTAAATATAAAATATCTTGAAAATGCGGTAAATTTGAATAATCAAATGACTGAATTGTTTTGGGATGAAAAGGAAGGCGGATTTTATCTGTACGGGAAAGATAGCGAAAATCTTATAATCAGGCCTAAGGAAATCTATGACGGAGCCATGCCGTCGGGAAATTCCGTAGCTTTATCTGATTTAATAAGACTTAGTAAGCTCACCGAAAATTCCGATTTGTATTCAAAAGCATCGAGACTTTTGGATCTTTTCGGCGGAAATATAAACAGCTCTCCCGAATCACATATAAACTTCCTGTCCGGGTATATGTTCATGAAATTAAAAGGAAGCGAGATAGTAATTGCAGGGGAACCGGAAAATCAAAATACAATAAATATGATAAATGAAATAAACAGAAGGTTTCTTCCTTTTACTGTTTTTATATTAAAGGACAGCAAGCAGACAGATGCCTTTGTATCTTATAAAACCACCGCTTATGTCTGTAAAAATTTCAGCTGCTATGAGCCTACCACCGATATAAAAACTTTTTGCAGACTTTTAGATGAGTAAAACTATATGTAAATTAAAAACACTCCTTCGTAAAACAGGAGTGCTTTTAAATCATTTATTTTATCTCCATATAATCTTCCGTACTCATATGGCCGTAGTATGCCACTGACATTATATCTTTGCTGATCAACGTTTCTTTACCATTTTCAAGTTTCCAAAGAGAGACGATAAAATTTTCATCATTTGATTCTTTCATATCCCATCTTAAAAATATAAGAGTTTTCCCATTATTTATATATCTCGGTCCGAAATCAAATCCGTCTTTTGCCGTAGTCAATTCCGTAACTTCCTTTGTAGCGATATTCTGAGCATATATTTTTTGTCTTCCTTTTTGGAAAAAATCTTTTCCATCGAGAACATCGGTAACAGCCGGAGAAGCAGAATATACTATATATTTTCCGTCAGGTGAAAAGGTTGGTGTCATGGCATTCACATTTTTGTCGGAAAGCCTTTTAAATGAATGATCTTTGACATCCAAGATTCCAACGCTGTTTCCATTCCATATCATTCTTCCCGAAGTTTGGGTAAACGCCAATTGAGTATTGATAATCGGCGACGGTGAAATATTATCATTATTGCATGTAGTAGAAACATTATCAAAGCTTATGAATTTCTTATTCTTAACATCATATACTCCGAAGGGTACCCCGTCTGCCGACATGGAACCTGAATGAAAATGTTTAAATATATAAACATAAGAGCTGTCATATGATTTTCCGGCAATTATAGGCATCATTCCTGCACCTGTTCCTCCGTCCTCATCCCAGTCTGCAGGGATATCAGGAATAACAATTTCTTCATTTCCGGTTTTTAAATCTATGGACACTATACCGAAGCACTTAACATATCTTCCCGGATCGTTAGGTTTTGTATATTCTTTATATTTTTCTGCCAAAAGGTTATTATCGGATATATAAATCATATTGGAATAATACTCTGCTCCCTTCTTTATCGCGTTTGTAATCCCCTTTTGAACATCATAAGTATATAATCCTCCCTTTTCACTTGAATAAACTATTCGTGAATTATCAATCCAACTGTAATATTCACCGTTCATATTCTCAAATTTACTTGATACCAAATTTAGATTTCCTTTTAGATCAGTGATACATATGGAATTACCCCGTACAAATACAACATGTTCCCCATTCGGAGAAAATTTCGGGCCAACTATCTGACCATCACAAAGTTTGGAATCAATCGCCTTATTCAAATCAATCAAATACAATCCGTCATTTTTTACAACAGCAGCACTTGTTTCCGGTTTAATTTCTGCTGATGGTGATGGACTGCTCTGAACAGGCTGAACCGACGATTGATTAATTAAAACAGATGACAAAACAATTAAAACCAATAAATTAAACTTTTTCAAATAAATCCCCCCAGATCATTAAAAATTCCGTTAATATTAATTTACCACTCATATATTATTTTATATAATCCGGTTAAAAAGGTATTTAAAAGATATTTACATTATGGTTACAAATAAGTTACAAAATCCACGCTAAATTATTATTCGTCTAAAATACCCTGCTCAATTTCTTATTTTTTTTATACTTATTATTGACAAATATATGAAAAATACAGTAAATAATAAAGTTGAAATCAACATCTTTATATATTCCGATACTTTAAGCATTTCTGTTTCATTTGACGACATTCCCTTTATCAATAATGAATTTGGTAAAAAATATACCAGATTTTCTCCCAAGCCCTTAAAAACATAAAATCCGATTCCGATAAAACATAAAAACAGGGCAATGCCTACAGGAACAGAAAAAGATTTTATATTCATAGATATAAAAGATTGCATGCTGCAAACAGAAATAGATATGATCCAGCTTATTCCCACCCAAATAAATACTTCAGGGGGAAATTCGGTTTTAAATCCGAATACAAATTTTCCCGTTACATAATAAAATATCAAGAATATCGCTTGAATACATAATGAAACTATAGATATGGAGACAATTTTTGAGATAATAAGTTGTAAATATGAATAGGGTAAAGCTAAAATCCTGTTCCAATTATTATCCTTATGTTCCATTCTCCAACTATAAGAACATATAATTGCAATGGTAATGGTATAAAAAAAGAAACCGTAAAATAAACTTACTTGAGTCCATAAAGAATACCACTCGCTTTTTAATATCTCTCTATTCAAATAGTAATTTCCGCTTCCTAAAAAAACAGAAATCATTGGTATAATAACTGCCGAAGTCCATATATTTGACTTTTTTAATTTCATAAATTCTATTCTGATTAAATTCATCATATGCCCTCCTAAAAATCTAATTTTTTCAGCTTTCGGCGACTCCATACAAACACAAAGATGCCGAGTAAAGCAGAAACCAAAAGAGGATATAACCTCATAGGAACTAATTTCAGCCCCCATTGGTCTTTCCCAGTCTTAACAAATTCTGTCGATATAAGATGAGCATAATAAGAATAAAGTATAAACCGACTAATGCCGAAGGGTAAAAGTATTCCTATAATTCCAGATAAGGAGCCGCATACACTAAGAGCTAATCCAATAAGCTGATTTTCATAACGCATAGCCAAAAAATAATGGATAGTCATAATGGCAAAACTTATGGCTATAATGGAAATTAAAGTCACAGTTAATCTCTCTACTGGTATTGGCATAGTTATTCCGACTTTTCTTCCTACCAGCACAAGCAAAATTCCTTCCAAAATTTGAAATATAATATATTTTAGGAAGATGGATAAAAATTTAATATCAAATATTTCCTCCATAGTCCATCCGGAAGTCTTTAACACCTTCCACATATCTCCCCTATTTTCTATATCAGCTACTCTGCTTGTAATGACTGCAAGTAAAGTCGGCATAAAAATTGTTTTTGCTATTAAATAACTATTTATCAATTGTAACCACGAATAGCTTTCCGGTTTATTTATTGTACTCTGAAAATTCGAATCCAAAGCTGTCATAATAACTATCCCCATATCCATAAATAAAAATAAAAGAAATATAAGCGATAGATATAGATGGCGGTATTTTTTATTTTCCACTGAAAATTTTTTTATTTTATTTATCACAGAATTCACCTCTTTCTTATAAACTTTTCTTTCCTGTCAATTGAATAAACAACTCTTCCAATGATTTTGTCCTCTCTTCCATCCGATACAGTTCTATTCCGCTATCAATAATTTTTTTTGCACAATAGGCAGTTTCACTATCGGATAAATCTGATATTAATACTCCTTCTTCCCTAAGTTCAGAATTTTTTTCCTTAAACAGTACAAAAGTCTTCTGCGGATTGGATGTTTTAAAATAAATACTTGGATGGTTATCTCTTTTCAGTTCTGCCAAACTTCCTTCAAAAATCATATGACCTTTGTTTATGATACCGATACTGCTTACTACTTTTTCTACTTCATCTAAGATATGGCTGGACATCATAACTGTCATTCCGTAATCCTTGGGAAGAGTCTTTATTAACTTCCTCATTTCTTCCATTCCCGCAGGATCAAGTCCGTTGGTCGGCTCATCTAATATAATAAGCTTTGGAAAATTAGAAATGGCCATAGCTACTCCCAGCCTTTGCTTCATGCCAAGAGAATAGTTTTTTACCTTTTTATTCATGTGGTTCTTTAGACCTACAATTTGAATAGCCTTCTCTATATTTTTTTTTGGTACATCCTTTAAAACCTGTATAATTTCCATATTCTCCATTCCCGTCAAATGAGAATAATATGAAGGGCCTTCAATCAATGAACCTATCTGTTGTAGAAGCGCTACTCTCGTATTATCATTCATTTCTCTTCCCATAATTTGAATTTTACCGTCAGTAGGTGTGACAAGAGATAAAATCATCTTCATGGTTGTAGATTTTCCGGCACCGTTTGGTCCGAGAAATCCATATATTTCTCCCTCTTTTATCCGTAAGGAATCAATATTGACAACTGTTTCTCTGCCATATTTTTTTATAAGATTTTTAATTTCAATCATCATGGTCATTTTTATTCCTCCTTTTCTGAGACTACAGCATATCAGAAAATCCTTACACTGCCCTTGCAGCATCCTTAAATTTACCTTAAATTTGCGAATAATTTTTTTTACAAAATAATATTATGATATAATTCCATTGGAAGGTGGTATTATTGAGTAATATGGATTATCTTAAAACCAAACATATCCTTCTTGTTGACGACGAAAAAGCATTGTTAGATCTGCTTCAGACTATTTTGCAAGAAGAAGGTTATACCAATATAGCAAAAGCAAAAAACATGGGTGAAGCTTTAAATAGTTTTTATGAGTTCAAACCGGACATAATTATTTTAGATATCATGCTGCCTGATGGAGACGGTTTTCAATTTCTAAGTAAAATCAGAAAATTATCGGATGTCCCTGTTCTCTTTTTATCAGCAAAAGATGCCATGAACGATCAATATCAGGGTTTTTCATTAGGTGCGGATGATTACATTACAAAACCTTTTCTTCCCAAAGATTTGGTCCTCCGTCTTCAAGCTGTTCTCCGAAGAACTTATAAAGAAAAATCGGAAACTATAGTTTTAAAATATTCGGAAATTCGATTTGAAACCGGAGAGATCATAAAGGGTAAAGAGGTTTTTGTTCTTACTAAAAAGGAATTTTCCATCCTTCAAACCTTATATCAAAATTCAAACCGTATTGTTACAATAGACGGCTTGTGTCAAGCTGTCTGGGGGGATGCTTATTTTGGATATGAAAACTCATTAATGGCACATATCAGAAGAATTCGTGAAAAAATAGAAAAAAACCCTTCCTGTCCCGAATCCCTAATCACCATTAAGGGCTTAGGATATAAGCTAATTGTGGAAAGGAGATAAAAACATGCAATCTACAGTACGATTTATCCGCAGAAACTTACTTGCTTTTTCTCTTTCCTTGTTTATTTTATTTATTATCAATTTAATATTATTCACTTATTTGAACTATAAAGCTATCAGTATCACTGCTTCTATCATTCCTCCGGATGAACTTAGCAATAAATTAATAGATCAAATCAATCAAAATAATTCAGTTGTAGTTATAGATAAGAACGATCTTGCACTGCTTGAAAAAAATAAAATTTGGGCTATGGTCATTGACGATAAAACCGGAAAAGTAATATGGAGTAAGGATTTACCGAAAGAAATTCCAATAAAATATTCCATAAAAGACGTTGCTTTGTTTACCCGATATTATCTAAAAGACTATCCCGTTTTCACTTATATAAATAATAAAGGACTTTTAGTACTGGGTTATCCTAAGGACAGCTATGGAAAGATTCCTACTAATGCTTTTCACGTGCGGATAGTACAAAATTTGCCCCGAAATATAATGTATTATTTACTGTTTAATTTATTGGTTGTTTTCATCCTCTATATGATATCAAAAAGAAAACTATTGCAATCTATAAATCCCATTACTAATGCTATATGCCGGATTTCAAACGGAGAAAAAATTCAATTGAAAGAAAATGGGGATTTGTTGGATATCAAAATAGCTGTTAATAAAACATCAAAACAGCTATTAGAAAAAGATTCCATGAGAACAAATTGGATTGCCGGAATCAGTCATGACATAAGAACGCCCCTGTCTCTGATTATAGGATATATTGATCGTCTTTCCCAAAGTAAGCATCTTGACGATATAGAGAAAAAAGAGCTGGAACTAATTCAAAGTAATAGTGTTCAAATTCAAAATTTAGTTAATGATTTAAATTTAACCTCACGATTAGAATATAATTTAGTGCCTATGAAAAAAAAGGATATTTCTATTGTAAAAATCCTGCGGGAGGTTATTGTAGATTATATGAACCATGAAATCTACAGTTCCCTGTACGATTTCAATTTTATTTCCGATAGTATTCCTTCCTCCACTATGGTAAACGGGGACGAAAAACTATTGGAGCGAGCTTTCAGAAATCTCATTTTAAATTCCATAAAACACAATCCACAAGGGTGCCAAATTCAAATAGAAATTACTATGAATACCGCCGAAGTTAATGTTGATATTTCTGATAATGGAGTTGGCGTTTCTGAAGAAAAATTGAAGCTTTTAAACTATTCGGTAACAGAACTTATCAAAAGAAATACTAAAACTGAAAGATCTCATGGATTAGGTTTGTTGATTGTAAAACAAATTATTGAATTACATGAGGGTTCCGTTAACTTTAGAAGTGTTGAAAGCCACGGGTTCAAAACGAGGATAACTTTGCCTTTGCATAACAAAAATAAGACCTAGTTCTGTAAATCGCTTGGGGTAGAACTAGGCCAACGGCGGGCTTATTAATCTAATTTAAGCTTACTATACTTAGTATAACAATTATCCATATAAAAATCGTTACAAATGAGTTACAAAAACTTATACAGAAAAAATTTTTCACACTGCTCAGGTGATTTAGCATAACATGATCTTCTATACCTTTTTTCTAAACGAACTCCCGTCCGATTATTTTATATATCCTTTTCATATCAAGGCTGTTCCTTACTATATCCGCCAATTTATTCAATTCCTTATCTCTGAGGCTTTCATAAATATCGGATCTTCTAAGAGGAAGCCCTTTTTTGCTTCTTATATTGTTAAGTATATATTCTCTAAATTCCGTACCATCAAATATCCCGTGAATATATGTTCCCATTATATTGCCCTTTTCATTTACGGTGCCATCAGGATAATTCGCTTTTTCTCCATTCTTGTCCACAATTTCAAATAATTTTTTAGCCTTATCCCCATATTCACATATTCCCATATGTATTTCGTATCCATAAACCTTCATATTGCCTTTCAATCCTATGGTTTCCGCTTCTATTCTGGTTGTGGTTTTTTCTTCATTAAACACAGTCCCTATGTCTAAAAGGTCCATCCCTTCTATTTCCTTTTCATCCGTTTCAACTCCATAGGGATCTTTTATCCACCTTCCAAGCATCTGATATCCTCCGCAGATCCCTATGATATTCCCGATATTTGAATATTCCTTAATTAAATCTTCCAAGCCTGTTTTTCGCAAGGCTATAAGATCCCCTATGGTGTTTTTGCTTCCCGGTATAATAAGTATATCCGGATTCCCAAATTCTTCTTTGGATTCTATAAACCTTATAGATACATCTTTTTCGTTTTTTAACGGATCAATATCCGTAAAGTTCGAAATATGAGGAAGCTTTATTACAGCTATATCTATAGGGGCCGTCACTTTCTTGCTGAATTCTATTGCCCCGTCTTCGTCTTCTAACATAAGCCTAAAATAAGGGACTACTCCAAGGCATGGTATATGGATAATATCTTCAAGCATGGTAAGACCGGGCTTCAATATTTCCACATCCCCCCTGAATTTATTAATTATTGTCCCTTTCACTCTCTTGCGTTCTTCATTGTTAAGTAAAAGCATAGTGCCTGCTAAAGAAGCAAATACCCCTCCTTTATCTATATCCCCTACAATAAGTACGGGAGCATTGGCTATTTCAGCCATTCCCATATTCACTATATCCTTATCTCTCAAATTTATCTCAGCAGGGCTTCCCGCCCCTTCTATAACGACTATATCAAATTTCCTTTCCAGGTCCTCAAATTGTTCTTTAATCATATCTTTAAACATGGATTTCATATTATGATACTCCATAGCCGTAAAATTTCCATAGACATTTCCATTTACAATTACTTGGCTTTTCTTATCCGAAGTAGGTTTAAGAAGTATGGGATTCATATAAAATTCCGGTTCCAGACCACAGGCATATGCTTGAAGTACCTGAGCCCGGCCCATCTCCTTTCCCGTTAAAGTTATATATGAATTTAAAGACATATTTTGAGATTTAAAGGGTACCACCTTAAAACCGTCCTGAGTGAATATCCTGCAAAGAGCTGCAACTAAAACACTTTTACCAACTGATGAAGCCGTCCCTTGTATCATTAATTTAGACATTTTACTTATCCCCTTTATAGTATTATATTTTCTAATATGAAACTCAATATTCCTTTAATTAGCTGTCAAAACCCTTTTCACCATCTTAATCTCAGCTCTATTATTAACAATCATCTTGAATTTTTATTTTAAACATATAGTTCCTACAATTCCGGCAATTAATGTAAGAAGTATTGGGTTTAAATCAAACTTTATATTCAAAAAAGCTGTAACAACAAAAATTATAAGAGAAACAAAGGAAACAGTCCCCAACGGATCTGAAAATAAATTGCTTATCTGCTGCCCCGGTAATAAAATAATTCCCAAAGCAATAGTAAGAGCTGCTGCTGCAATTAATCCCACGGCGGCAGGTTTAATTCCGGACAAGATGTCATTTACCAAATGACTTTCACGATACCTGGAAAAAAAGCGCATAACTAAAACAACTAAAATAAAAGATGGCAAAGAAACTCCCACAGTAGCAAAAAGAGCACCCCAAAAACCTTCGCTCAGATACCCTACATATGTTGCGGCATTAATTGCAATCGGTCCGGGTACTATCATATCAAGAGCATTTAAATCAGCAAATTGTTCCAAAGTAATACCAAATTTATGTGATTCGCTCAATATCATGGAAAGCATAGCATATCCGCCTCCAAAGCCGGCGAATCCAATTTTTAGAAAACTGAGAAATAGTTCCATAAGTTCCGTAATCATATTCTTTTGTCTCCTCTAATCTTATTTTTCACATTTTGATATATATAGCCTGCTACCCCGGCCATAATAACAACAAATAAGGCACTTACTTGTCCAAATGCAACCATCATAAAGGCTGATATCATAACAATAACGGCAAACCTGCTCTTTAAATTATATCTTCCAAGAGAAAAAGCGGCAGATAGTATCAATGCGGAAGAGGCTGCGCGAATCCCACGAAAGGCTCCCGCTAGAGCACCTTCCTGAGCAACCCTCTGTAACAGAATAGTAGCAACAACCATTAATACAAAAGAAGAAAATACAGCTCCCAATCCGGCGACCAGCATACCTATAATTCCTGCAGCGCTATATCCTACAAAAGATGCACAGTTTAATGCAATAACTCCCGGTAAAGTCTGGGAAAGAGTAGCATATTCCATAAAAGAATCTTTATCTAAAATTTTATATTTTTCTACAATATCCTTTTCAATGACAGGTAACATGGCAAGACCTCCTGCAAATGTAAAAGTACCTGCTTTGAAAAAAATATAGAACAATCTCCATAATATAACAGCATCTTTTTTTTTCATAGAAACCTCCAATGTTATTATTGCAGCAAAGCCTTCTCATCTCTTTCTGCTAACTTTTTATAATGTTTGTACAATATTCCAAAACGATATGGATATCCATTATGCCATGGCTTCTGTTTACCACAAAAATGCATAATGACGGTATTATAAATAATATATTCCATATTGACTTTTCCCTTTGTACTAATTAAATATGCACTATATCGGCGGGCATCATAATTATATAAACATTCATCCAAAGGCATAATTTTATCCCAATACAAGCCGTTAAGCACATCCTGATCCGGCAATATTAATTCACTGGCATGTTCTTCCACATAGCCTGATATCTCTGATATATCCATATCCTCACGTAATCGTTTTATATTCATTAACAGCACACCTGAATTGTAATATCTGTCTCCATCTGTTTTAAGACGTATTTTATTAATATATCCTATCATCATTTTATCATGAGCCGCAGCCGCAAATAAATAATCCCCAAGATCAATGTTGTATAATTTTTCAATTGGATTAAGTACTAAAATGTCAGGATCAAGATAAAGTACCTTATCTACTGTTGAAGGCAAAACAGTATAAGCAAAGAGGCGATAATACATTTCCTTGCTATAATAAAAATTAACAGGTGCATTAGAAAAAGTATCAGAATTAACAGGCAGTGGATATAGAGTATGACCGAAATATTTAACAAATGCTGCAAGATCCTTTATTTCATTTTCTCCTATATCCGTATACATAATATAAATAGTCAATTGTTTCTTACAATTGTCAAATAACGAACGCAGCATGACCTTAAGTGTCGGTACATAAGCTTCATTCAACGTTACTAATAAGTTCATCAATACTACACACCCCTTATATCATAATGTGTTTTTTTCATAACCCATAGGAAAGTCCTATTTGTCTTAATTATACTTGATTTTAAATGGGTTTCAAAAAAAGCTTCTTCTTTCATCTATTAATTATAACGAAACAAATATTAAAAATACCGCTACCTTTCTTTCCTATTAATTTTATCATATTTTTATTCTTTAGTGTACAGCTCACAATCGGAATTTATATATATTGTATTTAGTGTACAATTATTTTTTATATACAGGATAATATAATAAAATTAGAGGAGTATTAGTGAAATATTAAGATTTTATTAGAATTTAAAAAATTATATAAAAGAAGGTCAGCAGAGCATTAAAGGCAAATTAATATTATAATTTTATATTAAAATTTATAGCTAATTATAAATATAGATTTTTTTAATCTTCCCATCTAATTTAGTTTTACAATTGACCTATTTATGATAATATTATCATAATAATGTTTTTTAAAGGGAGTGATTAAAGTTGAAAGAAGACAGCTCAACAATTTGTTGGAATAATATTGGAGAAGAATGGGCAAAGTTTTCTGAAAATAATGATTACAGAAATTATTTTATAATGCCATATACAATCAATCTGATAGGTGACATAGGCAACAAAAAAATCTTAGATTTGGGGTGCGGAGAAGGAGAGTACTCACGAAAACTTGCAAGGAAAGGTGCTGATGTTACCGGCATCGATTGTTCATATAAATTAATCGAAATAGCAAAAACAAAATCCAAAGAGGAAAATTTGAACATTAATTATCTCGTCAGGAATAGCTGTAATTTAGAAAATATAAAAGATAATGCTTATGATATAGTCCTATCATCTATGATGTTAATGGATTGTGAAGATCTCAAGGAAACTGTTTCTGAAATATACAGGATTTTAAAGCCCAAGGGCAGATTATTTGCAAGTATTCTCCATCCGTGTTTCAGCGGACAAGCTGCCGGATGGAACAAAGATGACTGTGGAAATCAATTTTTTAAAATAACAGATTATTTCAATCCAAAAATTTATAAAGCAAAAATAAATAACGAATTTAGTAGTTCCGCTGTTTTCAGACATAGAACTTTAGAAGATTACTTTAAAATATTTCTGAAACACAAATTTATCCTCGTAGATTATAATGAACCTGTTCCCGATAAAAAACAAACAGAAATTTCATATAGGATAGCAAGATTAGCGCAAATTCCTCTATTTTTGTTTATGGAATGGGCAAAATAATATGCCGATTTATCTTAGAAATATATTTTATGGAACAAAAGTTTTTCTCCATTCATACTTTATACTGACCCAAATAAGAGCAATACTTGCATAATGAATTTCATACAAAAAGTCAAATTTGGAATGGAGGAAATTCAATGGGAAATATAGCTTTACAAATAGAAAGAACAGCATCAGGTGCGACAGTTGCTTCTACAGCTCGTGTAGTCTTTAATAGTCTTGTATATTCAACGGGAGATATAGATTATAATCCTTCCACGGGTATTATTACCCTTAATAGTACGGGAAGATATATTATAAATTGGTGGGTTGCAATTCAGTCAACAGGATCAGCTAATGGAATGATATTCTCGCTCTTATCTTCACAATCAGATTCCATAACAGGAAGCTCCCCACAAATCGCAGGGCAAGTTAGCGGCATCGGAATTATCGATGTAGTTTCAGCTCCTGTGACACTGTCTTTAATAAATTCAAGTACGGGTACTTTAACCTATTCAGTAGCAATGCCTGTAAAAGCAGGCCTTATGGTATTTAAAGACGAACCTTCAGGAAATTCAAATGATACTACTTCCTTATGTTTTAGTTATGCTCAGTTAGCACATATCATTGAACAGCTCATCACTTTATATTCCGGTAACACCATGTCTGTCTTTACAACAAATGTTAATGTGATAACGGGAATACCTTCTCAATTATATGCCTCTCCTGATGGTGATAATGGAGCAATTTTTATATTAATAGACGACCTTGGGCAATTCCAAGCTGTCCCTATAACACTAATAACAGCAATTTACGTTGGAGACGGAACGGTATATGATGATTCCATCACTTATCTTACACCACCATCACCTCTCCCTAAGGGATGCGACACTGATCTTATTGCCGCTATTCGTGATTATTTACCGCTCTCAACAGAGGTAATAATGCAGATGGGGGCTACTACTCAAGCAAGCGGGGCAATTTATAAAAATGAATATGGTATTCTTGTACTGTCTGATGAAAATGGAAACACTCCTATTTTTATTCCTGTAACCAAAATAGCAAGGATAGTAACGGCTCCCCCAACTCCGTCAAAAAAACCCACACCCGTATCTGTTATAAACAACCCAGAATTAAATGTTCCCAGTAATCCTGATAATCCTAATGATTAATTTTAAATATATAAGCAGATAAAAAACTTGGATATATAATAACCCCTAAGGAAGCGGTAAAGTTACCGTTTCTTTAGGGGTTGATACTTCTTTAGAAACGACTTTTAGTTCTTCATTAATTATCTTTGATATCCTTCACGAATAAAATACCAAGAGTATTTGGACCACAATGGGAAGTTACTGCACATCCTGCCCTTGTAACAAGTATTTCCTTAAATATAAAATTTTCCTTTATGATATTTTTAACCATTTCAATAATATCCCCATCTACGCCGGAATGAGTAATAAATATGCGGGAATAGTCTATATCTGTAGTTGTTTTAAGTCTTTCTTGAACATAATTATAAATAGCATTCTTAAGCTTGCCTCTATACTTTTTGACTAATCTCATATTTCCTTCTAATACTTCTATGCATGGTTTTATATGTAAAATATTAGCTCCCACTACTGTAATAGAAGAACACCTTCCTCCTTTATGTAAAAATTCCAAGCTATCTACTACAAAACTTGTATTCACACAGGGAATTAACTTTTCTAAATTTTTTACAATGTCAGGAGCAGTCAGCCCTCTATCTCTCATTTCACATGCTTTAATAACCAAAAGCCCAATTCCTGTAGAAAGATTTAAGGAATCCAAAACATAAACATTTGAAAGCTCTGAAGCAGCTAATGTGGCATTTTGATATACGCAAGAAACTTGACTGCTTAAACTAATATGTATAACAGAGCAGCCTTTTGCAGTAAACTGTTTAAAAAATTCTACGTATTCCAAAACATTCGTCGCAGAGGTTTTTGGTAATAGACCGGTTTTATCATAGATTCCATAAATATCATCAGGCATTAAATTTACACAATCTTTGTAATCCTTATCTCCTATGGAAACATGCAATGGAATAATTTTGACATTATACTTATCAACAATATCTGCGGACAAATCACATGCACTATCTGATGTTATTACAATGGCTTCACTCACAAATTTGCACCTTCTTTTCTATGATATTTGATGAATCTTTTAGCCCAATATTATTATATTTTGTTATTAGAATGAATACCACAATTTAATATTTTTAAATACATAATATCAAAAAGGCTTGCTTTAATCAATAATAAAAAATAAGAACCATTGAAAGCTCTTTCAATAGTTAATCGTAAAACTAAATTAGACCCTTTTTTGACTTAGAGTCTAATTTAGTTTTACAATTGACCACTTTATTTGAAGATAATATAAAGATTTATTATGTTGTCAATTAAATTTATAATGCTTTTTCCTCTCATCTTATTTCGCTATTTAGGAGGTCTTGCAGAACTACGTCTGCAAATTATATTCAATGCTTTTATTTCCTCGTATACTTTTTCTACTTCCTCTTTAATCTTACTGACGTTGACATTTTTTCTGTTTAAATTATCCATAACTTCTTCAACAGCTTCTGAGTATTTTGCTTTATATTTTTTATTAAGCTCCGTCCAGTTAATTCCTTTAAAATAATCTATAATATCTGAATTTAATGATAATTTTTTCTGCAGCATAAGAACTGCTATTATGGGATATCCTGCATAGCCCCTCCAATAAGAAGCATTATCATTAGACGTATAAACTCCGTTTTCCCATGTGACAGTATATTCCTTTTCTCTATTTGACGACAAAACCGCCGCAGATTCTTTCATTAAAGTTACTCTATTATCCGCAATTGCGCTATATGCCTCATAAATTTTTTCTATAGGCGGTAATTTTTCCATTCTCTGCAACTCCTATCTTTATCCTTTAAAATTCAAATTATCATTTCCTATATGCTTCCCGCAGCATCTTGATTTCCTCCCCATAACCTGATAATTCATTGGGAGTTTCTAAGATAAATGGCAGATGTCGCAGTTTAGGATGATTTATAATTTTAATAATTGCCTCTTTACCGATATATCCTTTTCCAATTTTTTCATGGCGGTCTTTGTGACTTGCAAATGGATTCTTGCTATCATTTAAATGGATTGCATACAATTTATCAAGACCTATAATTCTATCAAATTCATCTAAGACTCCATCTAAGTCATTAACTATATCATATCCGGCATCATAAACATGGCAAGTGTCAAAGCATACACCCATCTTGTCCGAAAGGTCAACATCGGAAATGATTTGTTTTAGTTCTTCAAATCTGCAGCCTACCTCCGTTCCTTTGCCGGCCATTGTCTCAAGAAGAACGATAGTGGTCTGTTCAGGCCTTAATATGGTATTGAGCATATTTACAATATATTTTATTCCTACTTCCGCTCCCTGCTTTACATGGTTGCCTGGATGGAAATTATAAAAGTTGTTAGGCAGATATTCCATTCTGCCTAAATCCTCTGCCATAATTTTAGTTGTAAATTCCCTTATATTTTCATCTGCAGAGCATGGATTCAATGTATATGGTGCATGTCCCAAGATTGCAGTAAATTTGTTTTTCCTTATAATCTCTAATAAAGCTTCCATATCATTTTTATCTATTTCTTTTGCCTTACTGCCCCTGGGGTTCCGAGTAAAAAATTGAAATGTATTTGCTCCTATTTTAATAGCATCTTTTCCCATTGATTCATATCCCTTTGATGCTGATAAATGACATCCTATATTCAACATAGCTGTTCCCCCAACAAAGTTATTATATTCTCGTTTCCTTTTATATTTCCGACGTCCATGATGTACATCTACCATTTTTTTCTATTTCTAAAAGTTTTTCCTTTATATTCAAACCCCCTCCATATCCAACCAAACTGCCATTAGCTCCAATAACACGATGGCAGGGAATAATGATAGGGATGGGATTTCTATTGTTTGCCATGCCTACTGCACGTGAGGCCTTAGAATTATCAACATTTATCGCTATATCTTTGTAGCTTAGGGTTTCTCCGTAAGGAATTGCCTGCAATGCCCTCCAAACTCTTTGTTGAAACTCTGTGCCTTGAGGTACAAGGGGCAAATCAAAACTCTTTCTTTTTCCATTGAAATATTCCTGAAGTTCTCGATTTGCTTTCTTTAACAACGGAGTTTCAAAAACGTTTGTATTTTCAGGAATCTGTTCTCCAAAATTCACACGAATAATCCCGACACCATTTTCGACAATAGTTATTTTACCGATTATCGTCTCATAACAATATGCATTATTCATATTATAAATTCCTCCCGAAATTATTTTATACCAATATGCATACGATAACAAAAACATATCTCAAATTCATTATCCCCATAAATATCCATTATTTTTTTCTTAAAAGCCGTAAGATATGGAATGATTTCATCTCTGTCTGCCCTAATGCTGGCCTGTAATCCTCCATGGCTTAAAGCCATTTCTATAAATCTCTGAGCATTACAGCTTTCACAATTTGAAAAAACAATTTCTCTTGTATATCTGAATCTTCCGAGCTTTTCTATATTTGAAAGATGATTATTTTTATCCCATCTGACAAAACTATCTTTGATGTCTCCATGTGTTGACTCCATTTCTCTTACTTTCTTAAAAAGTTTTTGGTATTCAATCTCTGCCTCCCAATTACATACAGGAGGCCAATCATAATCATAAACCGCAAAAATGCCCCTCATTTTTAATATCCTATATACTTCATTTAAAGTTGTCTCCGGATTCATCCAGTGAAAAGATTGAGAACATGTAATTACATCAGCACAATGATCCTTAAGTCCCGTATCGTCTGAAAATGAAGAAATGAATATTAAGTTGTCTAATGCGGAAGCCTTCTTCTTGGCTTCCTCTATCATATCTATGCTTGGGTCAATTCCAATAACCTTATCACTTACGTTACTCCAAATTATTGTGGAAAGGCCGGTGCCGCATCCCATATCTACAACAAGAGATGGATTATATCCTAAATATTTTAATATAATTTTCTTTACATTTTCCGGACATTTAGGCCTTCCATGATCATAAACATCTGCAAAACCTACAAATCTGTCTGCATTAAGTTGTAAATTTTCTCCCATATAAAATAACTTCCTTCCAAATATATATGTTGAAAAATAATAACTCATCTGAAATAATTTAATCTAAATTCACTTTCATCATTTTTATTTTCACATATATAAATTCTTTACAATTTTAGCATTAATCTAAAATTTCATGTTATTCATTTTATATATTTTATTGTACTATAAATTACCATTATATGCAACTTTATAGATCAATCCCGGCCTTTTGTGCCTGTGAATGCTGAAGTTTTCTGGGAATCGTATAAAGTCTGCCGTCTTTTTGAAAATGAGCTCCCGTTTGTTTAAAATAAAACGGAACACCCTTTTGCAAACATTGTTCTCTGATGTCCAATACCCAGTCATAATTACATATACGAGCATTATCTCCGGATTCGCCGCCGACCGTAACCATTTCAATGGCGGAAGAAAGATAATCAGATAGATGAATAAATTCCAAGATTGGTTCGCATATAATACTTTTATGCTTAATCGGTTCAGCTAAAAATATGGGAAGCCGATAGTCTGCTCTGTCTTGATTTTCAACTGTACAACAAATAGAAACATTGTCATAGCCTTCTTCCCAATCGTTAGGAAGATTTACATGAAAACGATCAATTCGCTTTGTGATGATAAAAAAATGTAAGTCGTGCCTTATACGGATCATTTGCCATACTTCAGCTCTCCACGGATCTGCATCTTCAAGGAAAAAATCAGAGGTAAAACAGGTATAAACTGTTTCGTTGCCGACCAATTTATATCCTCCCGTTCTATTGCGTTTTAAAGGCAAATCAAAATTACCTGTTTTTGCAACTACTGAACTGTTTCTTTCATACTTTGCGTCAATTCGATACACGTAACAATTTTGACATCCTGGGCTGATCTTATGGCAACCATGCCAAGGATTCCAAGAAGACAAGCCAATCACCTTCCCCCGTATTTTTATCATTTTGTCCTGCATTAACGTCCGATAATATATTATAATAACTATAAACATATTTAATATGAATAATTACCATATTGTATTATAGAAAAAACTTGCAATATATTCATGAAAATATTTTATGATGCAACCAAAAATGCCCGAAAAAACATTAAAATCATTCTTTCGAGCATTTGAAGTTAAATAATTGTTGTCACAAATATAACTTCTAACAGTTTCCATAAATATTAATAATTAGATATTACAACAGTTTACCACATATCTCCTGTTGGATTTTAATCAATTAAAAAACTTAGTATTATATTATTTATCATCATTTTTAGAAGTATCTTCTAAATCATCTTCGTTTTTTTCATCATTTTGATTCTCTTCAGGGTTTTCACCATTTTGATTTTCTTCGATTTTTTCATCATTCTGATTCTCTTCAGATAATGTTATTTGATTTTCAGCATTATTTTCAACATTAAATTTTGTTGCTACACCAAATGAGCTTTTTTGCAATATCCATCCCAAGGTAAATAAAATAACTGCAAATGCTGCATATTGTCCGCAGTTTGACATATAAAAATTTGCTATATTATACTTATTTCCGCTGATTACCAACTGACCTTGTGAAACCATCTCAGAAATATATTTGAATGAGCTGACTGCAGACCAAATCGTATAAATTATAAGTAATCCTGACAATACATATAAAACTAAACTTAAAACCGGAATTTTCTTTTTATTCATACTCCACTACCTCTCTATAATTTTTATCCAAAATATTTTATTGCTGTAGCATTTCTGCCTTTACTTTGCAGAAAAATTTTAATATTAAATGATATACTTTTCCCTATTTAACAGACAAATAATTAGAAGAATTTCTCTCGTTTTTTTCAGGTATACCTTTTGCCATATAAATACAGTAGTAAATTTAATATTAAATCAAATTAATAGTTAAATGATTTAACTATTAATAATAAGCATAACAGCTTATTTTTGAAAAGTCAACATATAACATAATCTCACATAATTTCACATAATTTATATTTTTCTGTAATTAAATATAATTGGAATCTTCTACCAAGGTCTGCCACCCGTCAGCCATCCATTTTTCTCCCAATAATCCCTGTCAGTAGGGTTCCATTTACTTTTTTTCTGCATAAGACCCATAATGGAAAATATAATTTTCGTCTTAAGAGTAGGTCTGGCTCTTCCAACGGATTTCTTAATCTTTCGCGAAAGATTATTAACTTCCCTTTCAATTATATTCTTCTTTTCATGGGATATACTATCCCATCCTATAGCCTCAACGGCTTTGCCATAGGAATATATCTTTGGAACACCCCAGTAAAACAGATTATCTTTCATATTTTGATTGGCCTTTTTCATCCCTGCACCAGCAACAGTTGAGATTACAAGACCAACTTTGCTAAACATAGTTTTATTGGGCCTATGGGGCATCCACTGATAGCCGAAGTGGTCAAGCAATGATTTTAACTGACCGCTGATTGAAAATACATACACCGGACTTGATAGAATGATTAAATCCGCCTTCTCCAATGATTCTGCAATGGGATGCACCTTGTCAAAATGAGGACAGGTATTCTCGCCATTAAGAAAACAAGAAAAGCAACCGCAACAATTCTGATCCATATCCCTTGGTAAAAAGAACTCATCTATTTTATCGGAATCATCAGTTAAACGATTCAAAAACAATTTGACGATATGATATGTGCTGCCCTTATGCATTACACCATAGATTACAGTAATATTCAAAATTTCTACCTATCCTCCTATCAGAAGTTAAACTTAATTGCGTTCCTCTGCCGCCACTTTTTTATATAAGAAGCCACCTTAAAAACTTTCTTAGCATAAAATCTCATCTGTTAATATCTTAATATTATTCTTAATTAATTTCTATTAAACTCTGTTTTTGTTTTTCACATTATATAAGACATAGTTATTTAGAGTACATAATATTTTTAACATTTTTTTCGCTAACAAAAACACCTTTAAATTTTTCTATATTAAATCTCTTTGTAAACAGATCACATTTGCATAGGAAAATATAATAAATGTTCTTGCCGCAGCCAAAGAGAGTCTCAAAATTTCCTTGTCCTTTTGAAATTATTAAGTCTGCATCATCAATTATTTCTTTTGATTTCATATTTATCTTGTTCAATTGTGTGCCGGGTATAGCCGTCCCATTTTCTGCAACATTAGCTATATTGCAAAGTCCTACTTCTTTTGCATCTATAATGGTTGCATCATTATATACAGGGTCACCTCTTACAATAACATTTATAATTATGTTTGGGTATATTCCCTTTATTATTTTAATAAATATCTTATCAAAGACTATTTCTCCGGCATTATCAATAATATATGCGATTTGTCCGGCATTTTTTAATTTTTCTACGAAACCTTCGTATTCTTCAGCATCAATTAGTTGCTGTGGAACATCCTTAATTAACTTTCTTAATTCATCAATATCCACTTTATCCATGGCTCCAAAATCAATAAAATTGCCGATCATTGCATATTTTAAAGCCGTAAGAAGTTTATCTTCAGAGTCGTAAATAAATCCTAAGATTTCTTCCTCCATAGAAATTGCAAGAGCATTATACTCTTTTTTTACTTCATAATAAGTATCCCCTAAGTTAAACTCATTATTTAACATTTCAATTATTTTTGAATTAAGATATGGAGAGGTATCACCTTTCTCAGACATTGAGACAACTTTAAATACCTCTTTCATAAACTTCAACTTTTTATCCTTATCAGCCTCATACTTGCTGAATAAAGAATCTGCTTTCCTTACAATACAATAAATACATTCCAATCCTGCATCCATGATTAGCCTCCGAATTCTATATTTATACCATATCTTTTTACTAATATCCTGCTCTTTGAAAAGTTAATTGTCCCTTCTAAAATCATAAAATAGCTACTAAATACTTACTTTGTCAAGTTCTTGCAGGTTATATAGGCGAATAATTTTTATAAGTTTCATTGAATATTGAGAATCTGTAGCATACCCTGCTCTTCTTAAAGCCCATGCTCCCTGAGTGCTGTCATGCATTACCTCTCTAAAAGGCTCATATCTTTCGGCTGTAAGCAACAAATTATTATGGTCCTTCCAACTTTCCTCTACATTATTGTAAGCTCTGAATTCAGCGTCAATACGATAAGATACTCCGTTATATTCTTCCCATGTATTTGATGTAACAGAACCGGCAGTTCCAATACCTTTTACTCCGAATAAATTATAAGAAAGTTGTCCGTCATATTTATCCACAGGTACACTCTGCCCCCAACCCGTTTCGAGAATAGCTTGAGCAGTCTGAAGTGAAGCCGACATCCCTGTTTTTTTCCATGAATCTTCAGCCATTTTTGATGCCATATCAATGAATTTATTCTTTTCAATTATCGGTAAAGCTGTATAAATTTTATCCAAATAAATCGTAACAGGCACCTCTTCAGTTTCAATTTCCTTTCCTGACTCATATATTCCTTTAGCCTTGATTTTCCAAGTTCCGGCATCTCCTTTAACGGGAGTATAAACATACTCTTTCAAATAGTCCTTGCCCTCGGCAACAACTTTTTCTTTCCCAGTTTTGGAATTAATCATAATATATTTAATACTGTTCAAGGAAACATTGCTAAAAACCTTCAACTTCACAGCTCCCGTAATAACTTGATTCGGCCCTATTCCTTGTAAAAGGATTTTTGGAGTTCCAATCGGATTAACGGTAACACTGTTACTTGTGTAGGAACGTCCCGATGTATCTTTAACTCTGACAAAGAGCTCTTTCTCTCCTGATATCTCCGGCCCCGGGAACCAAGTATAATTTCCATAGCCAATCTTTGATAAAATTTTTTCTGCCCCGTTTTTAGGATCTCTCATCACATATTCGGTTTCACTTACTTCAAAATTTCTTGAAGTCGACAGCGTAACAGGATTGTCGATTGTCTGGCCTTCCGAAACCCCTCTTAATGATAGTTTTCGTTCTATATTAATTTTAGCATCAACGGACTGGCTGGGGTAAGGATTGTCGTTAATATCATAGGCTGTTACCTTTACAGAAACATTTCCGTTATCCTCTACCATTAAAGTCTTATTAAATATGCCTTGAGGATCTAACTCCGGAGAAGTATAAACCTTACCCTTATCTTTATTTTTTATCTCATATTTAACATAAGCTGCTGAGAAATTTAACCCTGTATTTAGCTGTATTTTGTCTTCTGTTATTACCTGGTTTTGAACTAATCCGGTTAATGATACCTGAGGAGCTATACTTACTTGTACGGGAATGGAATCCCCGGCCAAAAATTCTCCATTGGCATCATAAATTGCAGCTACAAGAATTTTTTCTCCATTATCCTGAATACTTGGCATCCACTTATATTTATCCGTCAAGTTTTCTCCTCTAGCGATTATAAATCCCTTTGCAGTATCAGGGTTAATCAGAAGGTATTTTATCTCTGCTGCTCCCTTCTGAAGAGTCGGAAATACTGCTTGGAGATCTGTTGTACCAGTAATAACTTGTCCGGATTTTAGAGATGAGATTTTCATGTCAAAGAATGAGGTAATGTTAGACGTTTGTGAAGAATCAACGTAAATCGTCCTCTCTGAATCATTCCAATCAATTTTTACATTTAATGCATTACTTATTAAGCGAAGAGGTACGTAAGTATGATTTTTTATAATACAAGGAGATACATCACTCAAATTATAAATTTTCTCCTTATTAATTTCATACTGTGTCAGTCTGCTATCAATTCTCAGCAATACCGAACGATCTCCCTTTATAATTTGCACAGTCCTATCATCATTATTCCACTTTACCTCCGCTCCTAACTGTTCAGCTACAGTACGGATGGGTACGATAGTTCTGTCATTCTTTATTACCGGCACAACGTCGGTGATATTGTGACCGTCAACTACTAATTTTACGGAACTATCGGCAAGAACTTTGGGTATAATCATCCATAAAGCCAATACGAATAACATTACCAATAAAATCAACAGATGATAATTAACCTTATTATTTTTTACTTCCACTTTTATACTCACTCCTTTATAAATTATGTCGCCTCCGAGTTGATTTTTATTATTAATACTACGCATCCACAGTAGTTTTCATGCTTATTTTCTCATTATTAAAATGCCTTTCAGCTGTATCTTTTAAGTATCCATAATCTACATCATAAAGTATGTCTGAATATTTCGGATGCCTTGTCCCTTTCGGTCTGTCAATAATAATTTCCGATTTGGAAACTAATTCATCTAAAGCAATCCAAAAACCTTCATCTATGTCCATAAGTCCACCTCTTTTTTAATGAGCTCTTTGCATAATTCAATATTCTCCATCAATGCTATACATAAATTCTTAATTTAATTCTACCATATTTTTCCCTTATAGTGAGTACCCCCACCTGAAATAAGCATAAAAATTATTATGCAAATACTGGAATATAATGTGGTAAATAACGTAATTAACCGGTATAAACAATGAAAAACTGATAATAAATTCTATAATACCGGATTTAATTCAAGACATTTTTTCGGTATGATAATGTTATAAGAATATTCATAAATCAATTTTTCAAGAATGTCTTTACTTGATAATATAGATGACTCAAGAGGAAAAAATACTGCATTGGTATCCATGGTTATAACCTCCAATAATTTGGTTACCATAAACTCATTTAGAATAAAAATCCACTTTATTCAGTATGCCTACATTTTAATGTATTCATTTAAAATATTGTAAGCATATTCTATTATTTCATTGCAGGATACACCTTTCTTCTTTAATTCTAAACATTCATAGGTACCATATTTTTCTTTTATTTTGTTCATGATTTCCTTTGTATATTCTCTTGATTCATTCTTGTCACTTGACTCTTCCCTCCCTTTTATTGCCCCTAATGCCATAAGCACTCCCGTAATTGCTCCGCAGGTACTGCCTACTGTCATACCTCTGCCAAAGGGACTGGCAATAGAAACAGGAATATTTAATTTCTTTTCTTCATTAAATGCTTTTATTATAGATTCCGCACAATTATATCCTTGTTTATGGTATTCCAATACTTTCACCATTTATTTAACTTCACCCCCTATATTTAATATATGCATATTACTCTACATATGTAAACCTCACATGACTAAAGTCATATGTTTTGAGATCACTCTATCATTTTTCTGTTTCATTCAAATTCATATTTTTGTCTTTCCTTTTATTCTTTCGTTTCCACGTTTAAAATTACCAGTAATTTTAGCCATTATTAATTGTGATTCTTTTGCGCTTGATTTTGACATTTTAGATAAAAATTTCTCGCTTTCTCTATTTTTTAATATCATTACTTGTTTTTTATGCCAGAAAATAAATACTTTATTATCTTTAGATACTTTGTATGAAAAAACCTCTTCATCAAGTTTATTTCGTTTATCTATATTATCCAATTTTTAAACCTTCTCTCTCATTTTATTATATTATACTTATCTAATAAATAATATATTTTGTGCCACCGGAAAACTTAAAAAAAAAAAAGTCAGTAGCTTTTCATTTCCTATCAACATTTCTCATCTGCTTACAAATCATAGCAAATAATTTAAACTGTTGATTAAAAATAATAGCTACTGACAAATCATCATTCCAATTCAAAGGCTCCGGTATAAAGTTGATAATATCTGCCCTTTGCTTTTATCAATTCTTCATGGTTTCCGCATTCGATAATCCTTCCGCTATCAATCAGCATGATAACATCAGCATTTTGAACAGTGGATAATCTATGAGCAATGACAAATACGGTACGCCCCTTCATAAGGGCATCCATACCTTGCTGTACCATTATTTCTGTACGGGTATCAATGCTTGAGGTCGCCTCATCCAAAATAAGCACCGGCGGATTCGCAACTGCAGCACGCGCTATGGAAAGAAGCTGACGTTGCCCCTGAGACAAATCACCGCCATCATCTGTAATCATGGTATTATAGCCATTGGGCAGCATAGATATAAAACTATCGGCATTCGCAAGTTTCGCTGCTTCATATACTTCCTCATCTGTAGCATCCAACTTACCATAGCGGATATTTTCCATAATCGTACCTGTAAACAAATGAGTATCCTGCAATACCATGGCAATGGAACGGCGAAGGTCGCTCTTTCTGATTTTTTTGATATCAATGCCATCATAATAGATTTTGCCTTCCTGTATATCATAAAAACGGTTAATCAGATTAGTGATAGTCGTTTTACCTGCTCCAGTAGCACCTACAAACGCAACTTTCTGTCCCGGTGCTGCATAAAGGCTGATATTATGAAGTGTGGTTTCTTCTTCTGTATAGCCAAAATTTACATCTATAAAACGAACGTCCCCTAAAAGTCTCGTATAAGTAACACTACCATCAGAATGAGGATACTTCCAGGCCCAGATTTCTGTACGTTCTTTTACCTCAACTATTCTTTCTCCTTCAATTTTAGCATTGACAAGGGTAACATACCCATTATCTTCTTCCGGTTTTTCGTCCATTAATTCAAAAATCCTCTCAGCACCTGCAAAGGCCATAATAATAAAGTTAGACTGCTGAGCAATCTGCCCCAGCGGCATGGTAAAAGAACGGCTGAGCTGCAGAAAGGCTGCTATACTTCCCAATGTCAGCCCTCCCACATTCTTAATACCCATTATGCCGCCCAATATGGCAATCAAAATATATAAAAGTGTGCTTAAGTTAAACATAGTCGGCATCAATATATTTGCCAGCTTATTCGCCTGAGTCGAACTATAACAGAGTTTTTCATTAAGAACATCAAAATCCTCTTTAGCCTTTTTCTCATGGCAAAAAACTTTAACAACTTTTTGCCCTTCCATCATTTCTTCGACATAACCGTTCACCTCTCCCAAGGATTTCTGTTGCTGTCCGAAATATTTCTTACTTTTATTCCCTATTTTGAATATTGTAAGAACCATCAATCCGGTAAAAGCAGTCGCAAACAATGTCAAATGAATGCTGATATACACCATGCTGACAAATACAACAATCATGGTAACTACAGATGAAAAAACCATCGGAATACTTTGACTGATCATTTGACGCAATGTATCCGTATCATTTGTATAGCGGCTCATTGTTTCCCCATGAGTATGGGTGTCAAAATACTTAACCGGAAGCATCTCCATATGAGAAAACATGTCATCGCGAATTCTTTTAAGTACTCCCTGAGAAATAGTCGCCATTAAAAAATTATACAGATAAGTGCAGAGCACGCCAACAAGATATATCCCCACCATATATAAAATTACATGAAAGAGCGGTGTAAAATCCGGTTTCGCTTGTGATAACATGGGCGTAATATAATCATCAATCAAAACCTGCAGAAATAGAGAGCCTATTACTCCTGCCGATGCACTTATGAGAATACTGATGCATACAAATATAAATCGTGCTTTATATGTTCCTGCGATATAACCAATCAGGCGTTTAGCCGTTTTGTTTCTTCTTGATTTCTTATTTTCCATCATATAATGCCCCCTTTATCTGCGAATTATAAATCTCTTGATAAATCCTATTTGTCTTCAGCAATTCCTCAGATGTTCCGATTCCGTCGATTCTGCCATCATTTAATATGATAATTTTGTCTGCATCCTCAACGGAAGAAATACGTTGGGCAATAATAATTTTTGTAGTATTCGGTATCTCTGTACGTAAGGCTTTACGTATAAGGGCATCTGTTTTAGTATCCACCGCACTGGTAGAATCGTCAAGAATCAATATTTTAGGTTCTTTAAGCAGCGCTCTTGCAATACAAAGTCGCTGTTTCTGTCCACCTGAAATATTACTGCCTCCTTGTTCTATATAAGTATCATAACCCTCAGGAAATGATCGGATAAAATCATCTGCCTGGGCAATTTCGCAAGCACGTATAAGTTCTTCATCTGAGGCATCTTCATTTCCCCATCGCAAATTGTCTTTAATCGTTCCCGAAAAAAGCACGTTCTTTTGCAACACCACAGCAACCTCGTTACGTAATGTGTCCATATCATAATCCCGAACATCAATACCTCCGATTTTAACCGAACCTCCGGTAACATCATAAAGCCTTGGTATCAAATGGATCAGAGTTGTCTTGGCACTCCCGGTTCCTCCCATAATACCAACAACTTCTCCAGAATTAATACTAATATTTATATCTTTAAGGCAAAGCTTATTTTCGTCTTTTATATAGCTAAAATCAACATGATCAAACTCGACAGAGCCGTCTTTTACACTAAATATCGGATTATTACTGTTGCGGAGATCACTTTCTTCTTCAAGAACTTCAACAATACGATTAGCCGAAGTCCTTGATATAATAATCATCACAAAAACCATTGATATCATCATAAGACTATTTAGAATTTGCATAGTATATGCAAAAATACTCATCATTTCTCCTGTAGTCATTGTACGGGAAACAATCATTTTTGCACCCAGCCATGAAATAAGCAAAATACAAGTATAAATACAAAGTTGCATGAGTGGGTTGTTAAATGCCAGCATCTTCTCTGCCTTTACAAAATTATTATATATATCCGTTGAACGCTCGTGAAATTTTTCATTTTCATAATCTTCATTCACAAAAGATTTTACGACGCGGATGCTTCTGACATTTTCCTCAACAACGGTATTTAAATTATCATATCTACGAAAAACTCTCACAAAAATCGGATGTACTTTGATTGCAATTCCAAAAAGCCCAACTGCCAGTATAGGAACAACAAATACAAAAATAAATCCTAATCTGACATTAATATTAAAAGTCATAATCATGGCAAGAATGAGCATCATCGGAGCACGAGCCAGCATACGAATCACCATCTGATAGGCATTTTGAACATTTGTTACATCAGTAGTCATTCTTGTAATCAAGCTGGCCGTAGAAAATTTATCGATATTTGAAAAGGAAAAATTTTGAATATTGTAATACATATCATGACGCAAATTTTTGGCAAACCCTGCGGATGCCCTTGCAGCCAATTTCCCTGAAGAAACGCCAAACAAAAATGAAGCTGCCGCCGCAATAATTAAAATGCTTCCCATTTTCCATATATAGTTCATATCCCCAGGTTCAATACCGTTATCAATAATTTTTGCCATTAAAATAGGAATGATTACATCCATAACCACTTCAAAGGTCATCATTATCGGTGTAAGTATGGAATCTCTTTTATATTCTCTTACACTTTTTATCAATCGTTTCAACATAAAATTCATTCTCCTTTACTGCATACTGTAACTCTAATTAATGTTATCGGGCATATTGTCATACTGACAATATGCCCAAAATGAATAGTCAATTCGATTTATATATCCAATTGACTATTTAATATTATCTGAAATTTTTTCCATAACAGAAAAAAAAGTGTTGATTTCATCCTCTGTCAAATGAGCCGCAAGCTGATTTTCAACACTCTTTAGCACACTTATGATTTGATTATGAAGGCCAAGAGCTTTATCCGTTAAAACAATCCTCTTCAGCCTTGCATCGTATGAAACAGCCTCGCGTTTAATAAGTCCGTTCTTTTCCATTAATTTTAACATACCTGTAGCTGTAGAACGCCTAATATCAAATTCATTTTCCACGTCTCTTTGAAAGACGTCACCAGCCTTTGACTTTTCTCTGATAAAACCGAGTACGTGTCCCTGCAATCCTGTAACATCATTAGAAATGTTTGTAGATATTTGGTATTCAATTTTACGGCCTATCTGATGTGAAAGAATTCTAATTGCAAGTCCTATTTTCCTATGCTGCTCCATATTACTCCTCCATTTAATGTTAGCACCCTAACAAATAGTATATTTAAGTATTTGAATTTTGTCAAGATATTTATAGAGCATTTCCATAACTGCTTTAAAAAATTTTCCCTAATTTAAGTACTAAAAAATTTCAATATTAATAAGTCTAAAATATAAAATATGTATTAAGGCTTCTATAAAAATTAATATATAAAAAAAGCATTGTTAAAACTTATGAATTGTGGTGTCTTTCCCGTCCTATTAGGGCCTAAGACCGAATACCTCCTCATCCGGGATATCAAATGTATTAATATTAGTCGAAAATCCGGTTATGCTAATCCCAAAAAACATCAAACTGTGTTTTTAATTTATGCTATACTGATAATATACAAAGTAAGGGAATAAAAGCAAAATAATATTTTTTTATGAATTGAGGAATCTATATGAAATTTTTGATTTATGGTGCGGCGTAATTGGCAGTATCTTTGCCGGAAAACTTGCCTCATCCGGCTGTGATGTCACAGTTTTGGCCCGAGGGAAGCAGTTTAACGAACTAAAAAAACATGGGGTAATTTTAATGCGGCCGGGAGCTAAGAAACAAGAACAGGTATTTGTCAAGGTAATAGATACACTAACACCTGAGGACATAAATGGGCAGGTAAACTACTTCATAGGCAAGGGATTTATGCGTATCTTTCAAACCACAACTTTTGCCGAGTACAGCGGAAAAATAACTCAGCGTTTAGATGTCCTTGTACAAATCTTCCGCAAAACAAGAATTCCGGCCGTCACCACTCGGAACATGGACAATTGGCAAAAAAACCACGTAGCTATAGTCACAAGCATAGGCAATGCCCTCTACAGGTATGACGGAGACAATTATGCCTTTTCCCGCTCCTATAAAGATGTACGGCTTATGATAAGCGGAATCAAAGAAGGTTTTTCCGTATTAAACCGGCTGGGCATTAAAACCACGCCGACAAAGCTGAACTTTTTCAAACTCCCGACCGGGCTGTTGGCAATTATATTTAAAGTATTCATGGGAACAATTTGATATGTCCCCAACTACACTTTATTTTTTAAGTCCTATTAATTTTTGTTTCAATTCATTTTCAATATTCTGAAGTTCAACCTCTGCCGATGCCCTTTTCGTTTTTCCTTCTTCCTGTAACTTCAAGGCATTCTCCTGCCTTAACAACGAAATTGTTCCTAACAGCCTTCAATACCGCATCAAAAATTTTTGATATATGTATTTTAACATATAGATTTAAATATGTCTCCTTGTCCCATGAATGCTGCAAACTCATGATTTTTGACCGAAATCATCATTAAATACAATACAAGAGCAATTATATATAAATTCTCCAATTCAAAAAATAACATATACTTAACATATATTTAATATAAAATAAACTCAGAAATGTTAATTTTAAGATGTAATTAATCAAACAGTTTATATCAGCCATAAAATGTTAAAAATTAACTATTTGAATACAGAATGGAGGAACAAAATTGCCAGCTACTTATGCTCACTATATTTTTGGAGAAAAAGTATTGCAAAATCTTGACGGAGAAGTAAAAGAGTTGATATATAATAATCTCCCCTTATTCCACATTGGCCTTCACGGACCGGATATATTATTTTATTACAAGCCTTTGAGCTCAAATCCTATTAATCAAATGGGACATCGCATTCACGAAGAGCCGGCATGTTCTTTTTTTCAAAGAGCAGAAATTATTATCAATAGTTGTACTGCCCCGGAAGCAGGTTGCGCCTATATATTAGGCTTTATCTGCCATTTTATGCTGGATAGTCAATGTCATCCCTACATTAAGAAAAAAACAGAAGAAACTAAGTTATCCCATGGGGAAATAGAAACGGAGTTTGATCGTCTATTAATGGTAGAAAATAATTTAAATCCTCTTTCTTATAAACCGACAAGTCATATTATAACAAAAATAGAATATGCGGAGTGCATTTCATGGTTTTTTGAGGAAATAAACGAAGAAAAGATACTGTCTTCTTTGAAATCAATGAAAAGATACTTAAATTTTCTGGTTTCTCCAGGAAAATTAAAAAGGTTTTTTATTGTAAAGGCGTTAAAGCTAACCGGAAATTATGAAAATATGGCAGGACTCCTTATGAATTATCAGCCCAACCCTGCCTGCGAAAATATCAGTATGAGCTTAAAGGCACTATATTCCTCAGCCATAATACCTACACGGGATCTTATAAATGAATTTTATGAAAATATTCATAGTTCAAAGTCATTAAATAGCTGCTTTCAAAGAAATTTTGTATAAAATCCTACGGGAGAAGGGAGTAAAAATAATGAATGGATTCGGAAATAAACTATCAAATTTAGAGAAATATTGGATTCTCTATGATGTCGGAAATTCTGCTTTTATTCTTTTAGTATCGACTATAATACCGATAAACTTCAAAAACATAGCTCAAACTAATGGAATAATACCTTCTGATTCAACTGCATATTGGAGCTATGCCATATCTCTGAGTACTATTATTGTCGCCATACTTGGACCTGTTTTGGGAACTCTTGCAGATACCAAAGGTTACAGGAAAACACTGTTTGCCATATTTATGATATTTGGCGTTTTAGGATGCGCTGCCTTGTCCCTTCCCCTCTCTTGGATTCTTTTTCTCTCCATTTTTGTTTTTGCAAAAATTGGCGTATCAGGAAGTTTTATTTTCTATGATGCTATGCTCTCCGATATTACAATTGACGAAAGGATGGATCACATTTCTTCTCTCGGATATGCGTGGGGATATATAGGAAGCTGTATACCTTTTATAATAAGTCTGTTACTTATTTTATTTGCCGATAAACTTTCTTTAACCACCTCCTTCGCCACAAGTATCGCTTTCTTGTTAAATGCTGTTTGGTGGCTTTTCATGAGTATGCCCCTTATTAAAAATTATAAGCAGATATATTACGTGGAGGTCAAAGAAAATCCTCTAAAGAACAGCTTCCGCAGACTTTATGATGTATTAAGGGATATAAAAAAACAAAAGAAAATCTTTATATTCTTATTAGCCTTCTTCTTTTATATAGACGGTGTATATACAATTATCGAAATGGCTACATCCTACGGAAAAGATGTGGGTATTGATGATGCAAATCTCTTGTTTGCGTTGCTCTTAACACAGATTGTGGCATTTCCTTTTGCAATTTTATTTGGAAAATTATCTAAAAAATTTAAATCCCAAAATTTAATAAGTACATGTATTTTAGGATATCTGGCAATCGCACTTTTTGCTCTTCAACTTGATAAACCTTGGGAATTTTGGTTGCTGGCCTGAATATTCCGTTTAGAAAGTGCACTCTTTCCGGAAATTCAGAGCACCTAAATCCGATATTTCAGAGCAGGTGTTTCCGCTGTGGAGTGCAGTCCTCTATAATGAATTTATGCACATAAAATGTGTAAATTCATTACAGGAGGTCGATAACCATGACTGATTATCGAGAAATCATCAGACTAAAAAGTCTGGAGTTTAGCAATGTTGCCATTGCCAATAGTTTAAGTTGCTCTCGCAACACGGTTTCTGAAGTGATTAAGCTTGCAGAAACGCATTCTCTGGGATGGCCTATCCCTGACGCACTGACAAACAGTGACATTAAGCATCTGTTTTATCCGGACAGAGGTAACAATGAAGGAAGACGGCTCCCTGACTATGAGTATGTCTACAACGAGCTTGCCAAGCCGGGTGTAACACTTTCTCTTTTGTGGGCAGAATACTGTGCCAAATGTGAGACAGAAGATACGATTCCGTATCAGCACACGCAGTTCAATGACAAGTACCATGCTTATGCCGCATCAAAGAAAGCAACACTCAGAATCAAGTGTAAGCCCGGAGAAACAATGGAAGTGGACTGGGCAGGTGATACCATTAAGGTTTATGATATTGCCAATACCAGTGACATATCGGCATATTTATTTGTTGCCGTACTTCCATGCAGTCTGTACGGATATGCTGAAGCTTTTCCGGATATGAAATCCAATCACTGGATAGAGGCTCATATGCATGCGTACTCATTCTTTGGCGGTGTAACCCGTATTCTTGTTCCGGATAATCTTAAAACAGGTGTTATCAAGAATACGAGGACAGAGCTTATACTCAACCGCTCTTACCATGAAATGGCAGAGCATTATGGAACGGCAATCATCCCTGCCAGACCGATAAAACCGAAAGATAAGCCAAATGCCGAGGGTACTGTAAGGGTACTTGAAACATGGATTCTTGCAGCGCTTCGCAACCGGAAATTTTTCACTTTCGAGGAACTTAATAAAGCCATCCATGAAAAGCTGGAAGAGTTCAATGCAAAACCTTTCCAGAAAAAGAAAGGAAGCCGGTTAACTGCATTTATTGAAGAAGAAAAAGACTTCCTCATGCCATTACCTGCTTCCCCGTATGAAACGGCTGTCTGGTCCACTGCCACCATACAACCCGATTATCTCATAACTGTTGGGAATTGCAAGTATTCTGTTCCATATGAATTTATTGGCAAGAAAGTGGATATTCGTACTACTGAAAGCAGTATTGAAGTCTTCTATCATAACAACCGTATAGCATCGCATGTACGCAGGGCTTACTCACTGGAACCGGTTTATATGCCGGAGCACATGCCGGAAAACCACAGAAAATTTCTGGAATACAACACGGAAAGTTTTCTGAACTGGGGTAAAACAATCGGTTATTCCACCCTCATTGTGGTAAAGCATTTCTTATATATGCATAAAGTGGAACAACAGGGATATAAATCCTGTGCATCACTCATGAAGCTCGCTGACCGTTACGGTACAGAACGCTTGGAGAATGCCTGCGCCAAGGCACTTAGTTATACTCCGAGTCCAAGCCTGAAAAATATCAGTACCATTCTGAAAAATGGTCAGGACAAAGTAGCATTATCAACTGTTCCTGCCAGTGCATCCAGTAAAGAAAGCTCCAAATATGGCATTACCAGAGGTGCCTCTTATTACGAAGGAGGCGACCGTTCATGATTTCGTCAGTCAACCATAGATAAACTGCATGATATGCACTTATCTGCAATGTCAGATGCTTTTGAAAGCCAGTGTGCAGACCCTGATACCTATCATGGATTATCCTTTGAAAACCGCTTTGGTATGCTGGTTGACAAAGAATGGGATAAGCGTAAAAATACAAAGCTGCAAAAACTTATCCGCAGTGCAGAATTCCGCTATCCGAATGCATGTATGGAATCCATTGAGTATCATCCGGACAGAAATCTGGATAAAGGACAGATGATGGAATTCTCCACCTGCAGGTACCTTTCAGATGACCACCATATCATTCTGAAAGGGGCGTCCGGAAATGGAAAAACATATATAGCATGTGCACTTGGTGTCGCAGCCTGCCGGAACTTTATCAAAGTCCGTTATGTGCGTCTTCCTGACCTTTTAAATGAGCTGGCTGTTGCTCATGGTGATGGTACACTGAAAAAGGTAATCAAGGGTTACCAGAAGATTGACCTTCTGATTCTGGACGAATTCCTGTTAAGCCCGGTATCCACAGAGCAGACACGGGAGCTTCTTGAAATTATCGAAGCCCGCAGCGTAAAAGGATCCGTGATCTTCTGTACGCAATTTGAACCGAAAGGCTGGTACAGCCGTATCGGGAGTGACTGTGATGCTACCATCTGCGAAGCAATTATTGACCGAATTATTCACAACTCCTATGAAGTGATGATAGATGGCCGCGTATCTATGAGGGAACGTCATGGCATCAAAGCTTCCCGGAAAGGAGCTGCCAATGACTAATTATTGTGCTTTCAGTAAAGACCATAAATGTATCAAGTGGATGGATTACGAATTAACCCGCCACGAATTAGAGGAAGCCGATGAACTGTGTCATGGCAACTGGATAGAAATCCAACACCTGCGAGATTATATCAACCAGTTACAGGCACTGCTCACAGAGTACGGAATAGAGATTCCGCCTGAGGACTAAACAATTAACTGCACTCTGCTCCGGAAAGGTATGCACTGCTTTTCCGGAAAAGGGTGCGCTGAATTTCCGAAAAGTATGCACTATTGCAACGGAATACTCACTGGCCGTCTGCGTTGCAATGTTTCAAGGTGCTGTTCAGGCATTATCCCGTTCCTATTTTGCTAAAATTATTCCAAAAGTGTTTGCTGTAAAATAAAATTACCCAATATTGCAAAGTAGAATTCCCCACTTTTGCAGAGGTAATTTCCCCAATATTGCAAATGCCATTGCAGACATCTGACCAATATATTATCCTTGTAATTGATTAGATTGCAAGGAGGAAATGGAGATGCTAACAATGGCACAAATATATGATATCAGAAAACTTTACTTTGAGGAAGGGAAAAATATATCTCAAATATCCCGTGAAACCGGTTATGACAGAAAAACAATAAGGGAGTATATTAATAAAAATGATTGGAACAAGCCTGTTCCTGCAGTTAAAACAAATATGGAATTTTCTAAACTTGATCCTTACAAGTCAATTATTACCCAATGGCTGGAGAATGATAAGAAAGCAAAAAAGAAACAACGTCATACAGCCACCAGGGTCTATAACAGACTGAAAGAAGAAATCGAAGGTTTTGACTGTTCTTACCGGACAGTAGCGGCTTTTGTAACATTAAAGAAAAAGGAAATTTTTCATACCGAAAAAGAAGGATATTTGCCGTTGGAGCACCCTGCGGGTGAAGCACAGGTTGATTTCGGGGATGCACAGTTTTATGAAAATGGCGTACTTCATGACGGAAAATATCTGAATGTATCTTTCCCATACAGTAATCAGGGATATCTTCAGTTATTCTATGGAGAAAATATTGAATGTTTGTTGGAAGGATTGAAAGCAATATTCGAATATATAGGAGGTGTTCCAACCCGGTTATGGTTTGACAATACGAAGACGATTGTAACCAAAATACTGAAAGAAGGAAGCCGTAACCTGACTGAAAAATTCATGAGATTTCGGGAACATTACGGTTTTGATACTGTATTCTGTAATCCTGAGGCAGGGCATGAAAAGGGGAATGTTGAATCAAAAGTAGGATACCACAGGAGAAATATGTTAGTCCCCATTCCGAGATTTCAGGAATTAAGGAAATATAACGAGGAATTACTTGTCAAATGTAATGAAGACGGAAACAGGGAGCATTACAGGAAAGCAGATTTTATCAGTAAATTGTTTGAAGAAGATAAAAAGAATTTTTTACCGCTGCCTGCAACAGAGTTTGATACAGCAGGATATCATATAGTACATACAAACGGATATGGGCGATTTTATTTAAACAATGGATTACATGAATATTCCGTTTCACCAAAATATGCAAATACCCGTGTTGTAATCAAAATTACATCTTTATATGTGATACCTATGGATGAAAATCAAAACGAAATTGTTCGGCACAAAAGATTATACGGAGATCATAAACAGCAAAGCATGAAGTGGCTTCCCTATCTGAGGCAGCTTGCCAAACGTCCTGGGGCACTAAAATATAGTGGTATCTATAACATTATGCCGGAAGATATGAAGAAATACCTGGATAAATGTAAAAGAAGCGAGAGAGGGAAGATACTATCCGTAATAGCTTCATTAACAGAGAAAAATGGTTTTGAGAATGCAGCACAAACAGTAACCCAAGTACTATGTTATGATGCAGTGGATGTAGACAGCCTGATAAGCATGCACAGGCATTTATGCAGTGAGATAAGGGAATTACCTCCGATGAAAACAGAAAGCAGAATACCCCGACTGAAACCTACGAAAACAGATTTATCAAAGTATGATAAGGCATTGAAAAAATGGGGTAAAAGGACATGTTAGATAAAGAAATCAGAGAATGCTGTAAACGTCTCAGATTAAGTCAAAACCTGGCAGAACAGGCACAGACAACGGAAGGGGAAAATCATCAGGAATTTTTACTTAAACTACTGCAGGAAGAAATAGAACACAGAAAAACAGCAAGAATAGATAAACTAATAAGCAAGGCAGGATTCTATAGTATAAAAACATTTAACGGATTCAAGTTTGATGAAATAAGCCTGCCTCCAGGTGTTACACCGGAGTATTTAAAGGAGTTAAAGTTTTGTGAAAGCAAAACAAATATTATAATGTACGGAAATGTAGGTACAGGGAAAACTCACTTATCCATAGCATTAGGAGTAGAAGCTTGTAAAAAAGGGATGGAAACCCGTTTTTACCGTACGGCAGCATTAGTTAACAGACTGTCGGAAGCAAAGAAAGAAGGAACCTTAAGCAGTTTTATGAAAAAGATTATGAAAGCGGAACTGATTATATGTGATGAATGGGGATATGTACCCCTTGATGTAACAGGAGCCCGGCTGTTGTTTGAACTTATATCCGAATGCTATGAACAAAGAACACTGATTATAAACACTAATATTGAATTTTCAAGATGGATAAATGTTTTTTATGATAAAGATATGACAGCCGCAATACTGGATAGAGTTTTACACCACTGTCACCTGCTGCTTTTCCCCGGGGAGAGCAACAGGATGAGAGAATCAAGTATTTCGGCTTAGTAACCGCAGAATAAAAAGTTGAAAGATGGCTGCAATGATCAAAAATTCCCCACCTATGGGGTGAGGAAAAAAATTTGCAAAAGTGAGGAATTTCCTCTTGCAAAAAACAACTTAATATCACCTTTGTAATATAAATAATCAAAATTTATAATTTCTACTTCATAAGTTTTACTAAGCTTATTGTATAAATTTACTGAACCAATCTGAGGCAATATATTCTCCTTTGAAAAATAAATGCTATTTATTAGCAATATATCCATCTAATCACCCCTAATAATATAACTCATAATCAAAAATATTATCACATACCATCAGACCATCATATAGCAATTCTTCTGCATATTCACATCCTATTAAAGCTCCATTATAAGTATCTTTAGACGTTATTTTCTGAATCATATATTTATTTAAATATGTAACTTTTGATGCCATATTCATCTTAAATTGGCTCTTATATTGTTCTAACGCTAACAACTTCTTATCATAGATATCTGTAATATCAATATATAATTTATTACAATTATTTGATATTATATCTTGACTGTAATAATAAATATATTTACATCTATATACTGGACCAACATCTAAATATACATTTAAACTCGATTTTTTAAATGCACTTTTTATTAATTTATATGTCTCCTTATGGTCTGGATGATTATCTAACATATATGGAGAGATAATTATACTTGGACGATATTTTCTTATAGTATAAATAACCTTTTTTAGTTGCTCTGTAGAATTAGAAGATATCTCACAATCATTTATATCCAAGCAAATTCTCTCATTAATACCTAATAAAGCATTAGCTCGGTCAATTTCTTTTTGTCGTACTGTATTATTGCCATTTGCAGAACATTCACCTATAGACAAATCCACAATAATAATACTGTATTTATCCGAATGCTTAATAATTGTTCCACCAACACATAATTCAGCATCATCAGGGTGTGGAGAGAAAACTAATATATTTATCATTTTTATCCCTTCCTAAGAATTAAATTTAGTATTATACTTACCATTAAATTGGGAATAAAATAATTCATAATATCTGCCCTTATCGATCATAAGAGATTCGTGAGTTCCCCTTTCAACAATTTCTCCGTTATACAGTACTATAATTTTTGAATAGCTGTTCGGAATAATTCTATGAGTTGAAATAATGACTGTGCGTATTTTTTTCAGTTTTTCTATCGTCAGATAAAATTGTTTTTCTCCTTCGTAATCCAAAGAACTTGTAGGCTCGTCAAAAATAATAATATCGGAATTGCTTACTAAAGCCCGGGCTATTACGATACGCTGTCTTTGCCCGAAAGATAAATTGCTCCCAAGTTCCCCGACTGGGGTATCATATTGTTTTGGAAATTTCATTATAAAATCATGAGCGTTAGCAAGTTTTGCGGCTTTTTCAACTTCTTCGAAAGAAGGTTTTTTCCTCCTCCCCAGTGCCCCCAAAGCAATATTTTCTCCTATTGTTCTGTCAAATAGGGGAGTTTCTTGCTGAACATATGAAATATTACTTCTCCAGGAAAAAAGACTTGTATCATAAAAATTTTGTCCTTTCATAAAAATATTTCCCGATTGAGGCACCAATACCCCGAGGATTATTTTTATAAGGGTGGTCTTCCCTGAACCCGAATCTCCTACAATTGTAAGCAAATCATTTCTCATTATTTTTAGATTAATATCCTTTAGTATAAACTGACTTCTTGAAAATTTATAGTTAACATCTTTCAATTCAACCATAACATTATTAGTATAATCAATATTATCCTCTGTAATACCTTCTCTTTCTGCCCTATCGTCTTCTTGCTCCAAATCGATGACTTCAAAAATTCTTTCTGCCGATACGCTTACGGAGACTAAATAATTCCAAAATTCGCCAATCATTTTCAGCATATTGCTGACAAGGCTTTGTATTGGAATTGCAATCATCACATCGGGAAAATAAACATATTTTTTTTGAGATAAATAAAGTCCTATCAAAATATATCCCACTATGGAAATCATCTCAAATAAACTGCTGAAGAAAATGGCCAATTGATTTTTTGTTTCTGCTTTTAAACCTATTTTTGCCGCTGAAATACATTGTGAATTCAGATCCGAAATCATTTTTTCTTCCGAACCGTAAGTTTTTATTGTTGCTATGCCTTTAATTATATCCGTAAATTTCTGGGTTGTATTTGAATGTACTTTCATTGCATCGGTTTGCAGGTTTTGTATACTGCCTGAAAAAAATGATGAAACAGCGGCGGAGCACAGGCCAATGATCAGTGAAAATATTACCAGTCTGAAATCAATTAAAAAAATTGTAATCAAACCCAATACACCTGTTATTAAGGGTTCAATAATTTTAAGCCCAAGACCCTGAAAATAAAAATCCCCCAGTATATCACCGCAATCCTTAATTATTCTTGATAATAAATCCCCTGTAGATATGTTATTTAATTTATTTTCATCTTTACCGATCCATTTCTGTATTATTTTTTCTTGTAATTTGCTGACAAGGCTTATGCTTCCCCAGGCGTTTAATCTATATCCGAATATATTTGGAATTCTTAATAAAATCAAGGCAATAATAATTTGTATGATAAATTTCCAAGTGGAAATTCCTCTATAAACATTGTCAGTTACGGTACGCATAAGTATTCCGTTTAACAAAACCGTAACATACCATGGTATTGCCGTAATAACAGCTCCCAAGACGGATATTCCAAAGGTCTTTGAATCAAAAGTACATAATCTTTTTATTAATTTATATACTCTTTTCTTAGAATATTTTTCAGTCAAATCTATTCCTCCAAATATTGATCGTAATACAACTTTTTATATATTTTATTCTCCTTAAGAAGTTCCTCGTGATTTCCCTGCCCTACAATTCTGCCTTCATACAGAACCAATATCCTGTCAACACCTGTAATCGAAGATAATCTGTGGGATATAACAACTATTGTCGAAAAGATATCTTTCTTTAATAAATTGCTGATAAATTCCTTTTCGATTTTGGAATCCATCATGCTGGTAGATTCATCAAGGAGCATCAATTTAGGTTTTCTTAATAAGGCCCTTGCCAGCAATATTCGTTGACGCTGGCCTCCCGATATATTTGAGCCGTTTTCATCTAAAATGGTATTTAACCCATGGGGAAGCTTTTCAATCATTCCTTGTAAACCGGCTTTATTTACGGCTTCGGATATTTCATCGGAAGATGCTTCGGGTTTTGACAAAACAATATTTTTTAGGATGCTTCCTGGAAAAATATAAGAATCCTGACCGACATAACTTATAAGAGTTCTTAACTGGGAAACATCACAATGTTTAATGTCAACACCGCAGATCTTTATACTTCCTTCGTAGGAATTATATAACCCTTCCGACAGTTTGAATATTGTGCTTTTGCCTGATCCGCTTGTACCTACAATCGCAACTTTTTCTCCTTCTTTTATTTCAATGGTAATATCCTTTAAAACAAATTGATTGTTTTCATTCCCATTCTCAGGGTATTTAAAAGAAACGCTTTCAAAAGAAAGAACCGGTAATTTCGAACTAAAATCAATAAACCTGCTTCCGCTCTTCTCCTTTTGCACATCCCACAAAGGAAACAACCTTTTGCCGTAAGCTATCAGTCCGGGCAAATTAGCGAATACGGAATTTAAGCCCCGCAGTTCTTCCGAACCGAGGATTGAAAGGGAAAACACAGTGATGAATTTATCTACGGCAATATAATTATTAATTACAAGGGAAGATCCCACACCTGCTACCAATAAAGAAGGCAACTGAACGGCAACAGTTGAAGGGCTGAAAAATATGGGCAAAGACACCATTGCCTTTGTAAATCTTTCTATGCAAACTTCAAAGATATCTTTCATCCATTTCAAAACGACATTATTCAGCTGATACGATTTTATGGCAACAACATTGCCGACAATATCATTGATTTGTGCATCCCTCCTGCCATAAGATTCTCTGTATAGGGACAGGGGCTCTTCACTATGTTTATGAGCATTTATCTGGAAAAATAAAATTGCAGGGATTGATACGAGAAAAACCAATGCTATTCTAAGATTGGTAAATAACATTACAATTACGACTCCGGAAATAACGACAATCCTCCTCATTATATCCGGTAAAAATACCGATATAACCTGTGCCGCCCTCTCGGTATCGCTGCTGAATTTTCCGATGAGTTCACCTGTTTTCTGGCGATGAATCCGGCAGTAATCACCATATATATAATTTTGTGCTATAAGCAATTTATAATTTACAACAGATTGTTCTTTTATGTACGAAGAGAGGATTTTATTTAATAAATTTATAAGGGCACTTACAGACATACCTACAGCAATATAAACGATACCTTTGAATAATAGATTTTTATGAAAATCCACAGCATTGTCAATCACTATACCTAACCCATAAGAATAGATATAACCTGAGAAAAATAATATAATATACAAAAATATTAACATTATCATCCATTTTAACATCTTCGAAGCTTTAACCAACCTCTTTATGGATTTTACCGCTTCAAGAAAAACACCTTTATTACTCATCATAAACTCCTATTCATGTTTTCAAAAATTTCATCCGGTCTTGTCCAAAACAAAAAAATAAATTCATTGACATACTCATTATAATATAAATATAATAACTAATCAACATAAAATTTACGTTTTTGTTATTAATTTGTGATAATACCACTTTATAATTATCCTATGGAAATGTCATATTTTTTAGTTATTTCAATTTAATTTGCTTAGCTCCTCTTCAATCTCTTTTTTGTCCAATCTTTCAAATAAAATATCAAATTTAGCTATTGTAGCCCCTATTTTTAAATTAATATACTTCCAAGTTTCTGTATCACAATTCAACCAACCTTTAACTTTAGCCGATGAGAACGGTAAAAATGGCTGTAGTAAATTAGCAATATTTATTATAGCTGCTAAACAGTTATAAATAGTATTCGTACACCCAGCCCTATCTGTATTTATAGTAATCCAAGGACTCTTCTCATCAAAATATTTATTTATGCTCTTTATAAAATCAAAAATTTCATCTATTGCTGTCTTCAGATTGCCGTTTTCGATAAGATTACCAATCTCATAGTATAAGAGTTCAATTCTTGATTTTATATGGCAATCTATCTTACCATCCGGTATTTTATTTTCAAAATATTTTTTCACGAATACCAAGGTCCTGTTTACCAAATTTCCATACACACCTAATAATTCACCATTATTTCTATCGATAAATTCTCTCCACGAAAAGTCCGCATCCCTTTTTTGAGGACTATTTGCTATAAAAAAATATCTTAATGAGTCGGCATTATATTTTTCAATTATATCCAGAACCCACACCGCCCAGTTATTACTCGTTGATATTTTTCTTCCCTCTAAGGTAATATACTCACTGGAAATTATCCTACCAGGAAATTTGTTGATTCCGAGACCACTCAACAATGCAGGTAAGATTATAGTGTGAAAAGGAATATTATCTTTTCCGTGTATAAATAGTTATATAAAAAAACTCCCGAACCTAAGAAAAAATTCTTAGGAACGAGAGTTGAATTTCGCGTTACCATCCTAATTTGCCTGTACCTCACGATATAAGCCTCTTCAAGTACGTTATATAACAATGATTATACTCTATCGCTATAACGGGCAAACCCGGTGCAGCCTAAATCTAATGATCCCGGTGCACAACTCCAAGGCTATTTTCACTTCAATACCCTTTGTTTCTTCTCACCATAGGAAATTCTCTGTAAAAGTATTATTAAAGCTACTTTTCTTTGTATTTAAATTATTAGATATATTACAGTACATGCCCTCTATTTTATTCCATATATTTTTAATTTCCTTCACAATTTAAAAAACCTGCCATAGATGATTATTGATGAAATTGTTCCTAATGATGTAACTTTAGGCTGACAAAAGCGCCCTGCCGACTGAAAATTTTTGGTAAGCAGGACGGCTTGCGCCGTGAAGATTATTTCGCATTATCTTTGATTTGGTAAAACGCTATGATTACAAGCAAATTGATAATAATCTTGATGAATTTATCTAAACGTCTCCCTTTTATAAAATTTATTTTTACAAAATATAACAAGAACAGCAATGAATGAAACAGTTTGCGATATGGTTATTCTCACAATTTGCAGCTCATCTACATCTGTTATAGTGGAAATATGCAGTATATTGATAATTGTGTTGTTTAAAAAGTGATCTGCCATTGGCAGCCACAAAGAACCTGATATTTTTGTAAGCAGACAAAATTTGACTCCGGTAATGCCTGTTGTTACAACAAGCATAAGCATCATCATAAGCGTACCGCCAAAGCTTCTTTCTGCGTTCAAAAAGCTCCGCAGGGGTGCGGCAATATGCCAAAACCCGAACAATACGGATGAAAGGATTACCGCAATTAAAAATGAATATTTCTTTTCCGCAAGTTTTAAAAACAGTCCTCTAAAAACACCTTCCTCCATAACAACATTTATAATGTTGCCGATGACACAAATGGCAAAGAATAAGAGTCCTGTCTGATTACCTAAATTGCCATTGACAGAATAACTTGTCACATAAAGCTGCAACGATGGTGAGTTTCCTAACATAGAATGGATGGAATACTCGATCCCATAAGCCAACATATATGCACATACTCCAAGCAGCAATCCATATAGCACATTTTTAAGAGCTTTTTGGGGTTGAAAGCCGATTTCACTTGTGCGAATATGCAGATACTTTAACGCTATAAAAAGAATTCCAATTCCCATAAGCTTGTGTATAAAAGCTTCACCAAAAATACTTTAGTCAGTTCTGATAAACATATAAGATAAATCAACAGTATAATTCCAAACGTTGCTTGGGTGCGTTTTTTTCCCATTAACTCAACCTCCTGAACTTATTGAATTTACTTGGATTATATAAATTTCACCCATTTCCCACAAAGTTCACATTTGCAAGAGATTACTTTCCATATCCAGCATAACACAGTTCAGCCAATTTTTCTACGCTTTTCTAGACAGTATAGGCGGCTCATATTACGCTATGACTGGCAAAAATTAAAAATTAGCCTATCGCTGCCCAGCGAGCATGGTGCAGTACACAAGAAGAAAGGGACAAATCAAACTATTATGAATAATATGCCAGCCATGTTATATATTTTTTAGTTGAATTGTATATTCTGGCATATTATGAATGGCATGACTGAACTGTAACTTCCATCGTTCTGACATTCCTGTCCCAGCTTGATAAACTGCACTGAATCTGATACCATAAATTTACAGCTATATTATAATCCATTAATCGTGAAATCCAATTCATCCTCTGGTATTCCAATGGAATGCCCATATTCCAAGACCTTATCCCAAGTATTTTTATTTTACACAGATCATATTTAAATCAATAATTCAATCAAAAATATGTTCTATCAATATAATTTTTTTTCAAATTTTGTACATAATAAAATATTATGATGGAAAATCAAGACCTATTAAATCAGGGAATTAACCGGATAATTTTAATAGCGTCAGTTCCTGTTTGACCATACCGACAATACTTTTTCATATCATAATAATATAAAATAAATTAGGAGGAATAATATGCTCTATTATCCGCATATAGGATACAAAGAAAAACGTACCACAGAACCGACTACGTTTCCGCCTCAGCATCAGACTATGCAGCCCGGATTTGAATATGTCATGTCTCCAAATCCGATTTTTGATAATCCCAATTATGTCGGAACCGAAAAATTACGCAATAAAGTTGCTCTTATTTCCGGAGGCGACAGCGGTATCGGCAAAGCTGCAGCAATTGCCTTTGCCAAAGAAGGAGCCGACATTTCCATAGTCTACTATAATGAACATGAAGATTCCAAGGAAACAGAAAAATACATCAATAATTTAGGAAGAAAATGTATTCTGATCTCTGGTGATTTAAGAGAAGAGGCATTTTGCAAAAAAGCAGTTGATGATACTATCGATGCTTTTAAGCACCTTGATATATTAGTAAACAATGCCGGAGTACAGTTCCCGCAAAACAGTCTGAAGGATATAACTGCGGAACAGTTTGAACATACTTTCCGTGTTAATATTTTTTCATTCTTTTATATTACAAAAGCGGCTCTTCCTTATTTAAAAAGCGGAAGTGCTATTATAAATACAACATCAATTACTGCCTACGCAGGCGATGAATTACTGATCGACTATTCTGCCACCAAGGGAGCCATCGTAAGTTTCACACGATCATTGGCAAAATCCCTCGTAGCACAGGGAATACGTGTAAACGGTGTGGCACCGGGCCCTATTTGGACTCCTCTTCAGCCTGCAAGTTTTCCTAAAGAATATATAACAACATTCGGCACGGATACTCTTATGAAAAGAGCCGGTCAACCTGTGGAACTGGCGCCAACTTACGTTTATCTGGCATCCGATGATTCTACTTATGTTACCGGGCAAATTCTTCATGTAGACGGAGGAGCTTCTATGAGTTCTTAACAAAAAAATAATAGGCAAAATATACAAATTCTCCTTCTTAGCAGATATTTATTTTAATTATTTCGGGCAGAACAGAATATCTACCCGAAATGATTTATTGATATTTATTTTAGTATATTATTTAATTTTTTATAGAATATCCATGTGACTTTATATTTTGTCAATATAACATACCATTTGATAAAATTATACTGTTATCTTTCATCTCATATAACTTTGGAATTTTACAATATCAGAAATTTCAGGAATTAAACCTGGATAAAAATGTCTGCAGCCTTGGGGTTTTAGGATTATCAAACAATTCATCCGGAGATCCTTGTTCAACTATTACTCCTTCATCAAAGAATACTATTCTGTCGGCTATTTCTCGTGCAAAATCCATTTCATGGGTTATTAAAAGCATAGTCATATCGGTGTCGTTGCCTTCGACAGCTATTTCTTTTATAACATCCAGCACTTCACCAACTAATTCGGGATCAAGAGCCGATGTAGGTTCGTCAAACAGCATTATTTTAGGTTTCATTACCAAAGCTCGTGCAATGGCAACTCTTTGCTTTTGACCTCCCGACAGTTGAACAGGATAAATATTTAATTTGTCTATTAAGCCGACTTTTTTTATCATAAGTTCGGCTTGTTTCTTAGCTTCTTTTTTAGACATTCCCAAAACCGTTATAGGGGCTTCCATTACGTTATTCAATACAGTCATATGGGGAAAAAGATAAAAATGTTGAAAAACCATACCAATATCCTTTCTCATTTCGTGAAGATGCTTTTCCTTTGCTCTGACTAATTTGCCGTTTATTTTTTCATGCCACAAAAGTTTGCCTTCAACTTCAATCGTACCGGATGACGGTTCTTCCAATGTCATTAAAAGTCTGGCTAAAGTCGTTTTCCCCGACCCGCTTGGCCCGATCAGAGCAACCTTTTCTCCCGGATAAATTTCAAAATCTATCCCTTTCAAAACTTTCAGATCACCATAAGCTTTAGTGATTTTATTATAACGAATTATAGGTTTTATTGTAATCACTCCTTTCTTTATTAAAATTTTTTATTTAATCGTACATCCAAGCTCTTTATTAATCTCGATGACGGATAGCTAAGTATAAAAAATATAATGCCTACTATTGTAAACCCTTCCAAATATTTAAAAGAACCCGCACCAATTATTTTAGCAGTCTGCAGAATTTCGACAAGTGTTATTGCAGATAATAGGGGAGTTTCCTTAAACATCGTAATTAAATAATTACCTAAAACGGGTAAAATAGGAGGTATCGCTTGAGGCAGTATTATCTTAGTCCAAGTTTCCATCCGTGTAAAATTTAAAGCCTTTGCTGCTTCCCACTGGCCCTGAGGCACATTTTCAATACCGCTTCTATAAACCTCTGACAAATAGGTACTATAATGAATTCCTAAACCTAAAATTCCGGCAGAAAGTGGCTCAAGTGTTAAACCGTATTCAGGAAATACATAAAAAATAAAATATAGTTGTACTAACAAAGGTGTATTTCTGATAAATAAGACTACCCCATTAGTTAAACGAGATACTGGCTTTATTCTTGATTTGGATAAAATGGATAATACTAAACCAAATACAAGAGCAAGAAAAAATCCTGCAAAGGTTGCTACAATAGTGATTTTTAAAGATGCCAATATTTTAGGTAGTATGTTTATAGCAAATTTCCAATCAAACATATTAAACCCTCCATACGGACAGCTTGCATTCCAACATCTTAATACCATATGTTAAAGGTAAGGAAATAACAAAATATATAATTAAAAGCAAGCCGTAAATTTTTGTTGTTTCAAATGTAGAAGAATTAAGTATATTGGCGTGATATGTTAAATCAGCCAGTGTAATCATAGAAACAAGAGACGTACTTTTTAACAGCTCTATCAGCTGATTACCCAAGTTGGGCAACATCGTTACAAATGCTTGAGGTATTATAACTCTCCGCATACTTTGAAATGAAGTCATATTTAATGCTATACAAGCTTCTGTTTGCCCTTGAGGAATTGAATTAACCGCACTTCTGACAATTTCAGAACAATAGGCACCAAAATTTAATCCTATAGCAAGAATAGCCGTAGATATCGCAGAAAATTTTATACCCAATAAAGGCAAAGCAAAATACAACCAAAAAAGTTGAACTAATAGAGAAGTCCCACGAAAAACTTCTACATACATTCCCGATATAATCCGTAATATTTTATATTTTGATAAACGTGCCAACCCTGCAGTAAATCCCAAAATAAAAGCAAGAATTGTAGAAAATAATGTAACTATAATTGTAACTTTAAGGCCTCCCTTCAAAAGGGAGATGAGCAGCTCAAATGTGCTCAACTATAACACTTCCTTCCAAATATAAATTATTTAATTAAATTTTTAATTGTAATATCTCCTGGAAGTTCATTTTCAGTAAACCCAAACGGTTCAATAATTTCAAGAAGTTTTCCTGATTCCCGAAGCTTCTTTAATTCTTTATTAAAAGCATCAACAAAATCCTGGTCTGACTTTCTGAATGCCGTTGCTCCGTAACCAATCACACTTTCACCATCAATAACAGGTTGTGTGAAATCCGTCACGCGCTCAATTTTATCATCCTCTGAAGAGTCAAGAGTGGCCTGCAGTGACGGACCTGTTGCGGTAATTGCGTCTACTCGCCCTGATTGTAAAGCCGCCAGAGCCGAAGGCATATCAGGAACAGTGACAATGCGTTTCTTATCTAACCCGACAGCCACTAAGTAATCATATTCTATTGCTCCTCCCGGTACTGCAATTTTAGCAGAATCATGATTTGCAATGTCTTCATAACTGTGTAAGTCGAGAGGATTGCCTTTTTTCACGGCAATAGCTTCCCCAATTTTATATTCAGGATTAGCAAAACTTACATCCTTTGCACGTTCAGGTGTTACAAACATACCGGCAGTAACCATATCAAATCTTTTTGCTTTTAAGCCCGGAATTAATGAGCCGAATTCAGTCAAAATACCTTCAACCTTAGTGATGCCTAAATTCTCAAGAACTGCTCTTGCAACCTCCACCGCCTCACCTGTAAGCTTACCTTCCGCTGTTTGATATGCATATGGTTTCTCATTTGCAAACCCAATTGTTACAGAACCAAGCCTTTGCGCTTTCTCTAATGTCGTTTCGTTTTCGGGCGCCCCTTCTTTTGATTGTAAATTTTCCTTTGAATCTTGGCACCCTGTTAAAAATATTACCAGCAAACCGATTGATAATAGAACTGTTAATAAATTTGTTGCCGTTTTAAATTTTTTCATTTTTTTCTCCTTTCTATTTTAAATACTCAATAAAAAAATACTTAAAATATATTTTTAAGTACTCAGAAAATGCTGAAACAGCCCTATAATATTGGAATATTAAAATAGAAAAACAAAAAGGGCTTTTTATAGCCCAAAAGAAAAAACACGCATAATTGAAAAAACAGAAATGGTTAAATTTGTTTCATACGCTTACGAGGTTAGCTGACGGGTTCGGATAGAAACTACCCTATGTTTTAATAAAGCAAAACAATGCACCCCAACGTTGGTTCCCCCGTTTTCCTTTTGGAAATTCAGCAAAATATAACTTTACTGAGTTGTTTAACTTATAAAGATATAATTTAATAGACATATCTTAATGGATATAATTTAATAAAAATGGTAACACATATTATTTTTAATGTCAAGGCGAAAAATTCTCCGAACATAAATTTTGTATTAAGATTTAATCGAAATCCAATACCATTAAAATGAATTGATTATTCGGGTCTTTGACAGTTGAAGAATAAAAAAATCGCTAAAGTCATTGAAATGGCTTTATTTTTTTGTCAAATTTAAAATATTTATATTGCGGAATGCACCTCCTATATATAATATAATCCCGTCTCCATCCATAAATAGTCCCATTTCTACAATAGGGTTGGGTCTGTTTTCTTTACTGGGCCCGTATTGTTTGTCGCCTTCTTCTTGTTCAATTTCAAAGAAGTAGTTTGTGCAGTCGTAGTAAAGAATTTTATTGTTACGTTTAGAAACAGCAAGACTATTTTTGTAGAGCTCAGACTGTATAAAATCCGATTCCTTGGCAATTACTTCAAGAGCACGGTAAATGTGTTGTAATTCAAAATCAGGCTGCTCCAAAAAAGTTCCGGAGAGTTGATATGTATTAAGCTTTGAGCAAGGGAAAAGAATTCTTCCGTAAATCAATCTTGAGAGGATAGAATCAAGATTAAAAGAGAATTTATATCTGTCAGAAATATCTTTGCAGATTCGGTTAAGCTTCAAGTCGTGATACAATCTTTGAAGAAAAAGGTATCCCCCATTAAAAGACACCTGTTCTCCTCTATTGATAAGTTTGGACTGTGTACGTTTTATGATGACTTGTCTGCTTTCTTCTTTTTCTTTTTCATTTAATTTTTTAACATAGTCTTTTGCCCATTCATAGGGATTCTGACCATTAAGTTTTTCACGTAGTTGTTTTTCCGTACCAAGTTTTTCAACGGTGATAGTACGTTCTTTTTTATTTTCATAAACAGTTTTAGTAACATAGTAAGAAGCAGAATTTTTTGAACGAGATACTTTCAATCTCATAACCAACCCTCCCATACGTATATATTTTATTATAATACATCACGCGACATCACCCAATAATTATTTTTAAAAATTGACAAAAAAATAAAGTCTTTTCAATGACTTTCGTACTTTTTTTATTCTTCAACTGTCAAAGGCCCGAGAGGCAATTCTATTGTGGTTAAAAAATATTTCAATTGTTGTATCTGTAATACGCACATCGACTTTATTTCTGATATACTGATAGGGGACAGAGTAGTACATCTTATTAAACTAAATTGTATACTAATATTCTGGTATTCATGAAATAACAAAAATAACTTCTTGCTAAAAATAGTACCATTAGTAGCTACTATTAAATTAAATCCTTTATCTAAAATATATTTACATACTTCAATAAATTCTTTATATAATAATGGTTCTCCACCACTTAAAACTATGTCACTAATCCCAATTTTAGATGCATCTTCAATTATCTTTTTCAATAAATCATATGATAACATGTGTAAATTACCTTCTCCGAATTTTCCAAAGCAATGTTTACAACGTAAATTACAATCAGAAGTTATCTCTATATAAATACTTTTAGGTTTAACTCTGGTTTCAAAATTATTTAAATTAACTTGTTGTGCTAACAGATATATAACCCAACTGAGGGATATTATGGCAATATAAAGATATATAGTATCCCTATATAATTAGCCGCTAAATATTTTGGATTATTTATCCAAATATAAGAGCTTTGATCCTTGAAAAATTAGTATCTCTGCCTATAAGCATATTGATATAATAGCATAGATTATAGGCTAATAGCTTGGTTTTTATCCTTGTTATAAGACCCCAGAGCGATTTAGCACGGACTCTTTCAATATTAAGGTGCTCTGTTAGCTGTGATGTTGTAGTCTCAATCCTTCGTCTGAGTTTAAAAATTAACTGCCTGAAGGCTTTGGAATATTGAACTTTTTCATTGTCTCTTTTTAAGGGAATAAGGTCAATGTTTTTTTCTTGCTTAAGCGTAGAAACCAAATTCTTATGAGTGTACCCTTTATCACCAAGTACAGTGATTGAGGCATAGTTCTTTAATATATCCCACAAACTATCACGGTCATCAGTGTTTGATGATGTTAACTCGAAGTCTGTGATGAATCCATCAAGTGTTACTAAGAGGTGCAATTTGTAACCAAAATAAATCTCCTTTTTAGAAGGACAATTTCCATAAGTTGCACCATAACCTCTAAAAGTTTTATGAAACTTTGCTCTACCGAATTTACACACAGGCAATGGAATACTGTCAACAATTCTAACAGGACTATTTTGGTTTCTCGTGATAGCAGATAACCGTTTACGGATTTCGTCAATAACTGCATGCAGTGATCTGCAAGTTCTATTAAATCTAGTCCTGCCGCAAAGTTTGGGAAATAGGTCCTTGAAATTTTTCTCACAGAACCCAAGCCAAGCTTTTTCTGAATCAATAGTAAGCAGTTCACCAATGATACTTATGGTAATTATTTCACTGTCACTCAGTATAGAATCATTAGCATTTCGACGATTCTTTATATGTGTTGGAGTTATTTCTTGGTAAATGTCATCTATAATAACATAGGCAATTATTACCAAGTCTTTAAAATTTTCTATTTCTTTGATAAAATAAGATTTATGAAGCTCCGGCATATTTATAACCTCCTTAGTTGCATTATTATCTATTTAACTATACCAACTATAGGTTAACATAATATGTTGGGGCTTTTCATTTGTAAGTTTTTCCTATAAAATCAACTAGCACAACAGGTTAATTTATTTTAATATAATTATTATAATCTTCGCATTCGGATAATAATTTATAATGACTATTTATATAATAGTTACCGTTTTTACCAAGATAAATTACCAAATCAGCTTTATTCAAAATTTCAAAATTATGTGTAACAAAAATTATAGTCCTATGGCGGTTATATATCTCATCGGATATTATTTTCTGAGATTCATTATCCAAAGCATTAGTATATTCATCCAAAAGTAAAATTTGGGGTTGTCTAATAATCGATCTCGCCAAGCCTATTTTTTGTTTTTGTCCTCCCGATAAATTAGCCCCGTTATTATGGATAATATAGCCCTTCGGTAGATCTTTGACTAAATCATTCAATTGGCATATATCCGTAACATAATTCAGTTTGTCTTCATTATCATAATTCCCCAAAAAAATATTATTGCTTACGGTATCACTATATATATAAGATTCTTGTAATACATAACTTAAGTTATCCCTTAATACCTTTTCGTCAATATTATTAAGTAATATATTTCCCACATAAATTTCTCCGCTGTCAGGCTTGTACAAACCTGAAATTAATTTTAACAATGTGCTTTTTCCGGTACCGTTTTTCCCAACTATGGCAACTTTACTTCCTTCCGGAATATAAAAAGACATATTATTTATAATTTTCTTACTTTGATATCTAAAATTTACACTTTTAAACTCAATATCCCAGTTTGCTATATCGGTTTTAGCTATACGGCCTTTCTCTTCAATTTTTATATTTTTTTCATTAAAAATATCATTAAATCTTTTTAATGAATTTTCTAATGCACTGAATATTATTACATTATTGAATACTTCCATGATTATTACAAAAATATTTCCCGTATAAAGTATTAATGATGTTATTTCCCCCGGTTTAACCATACTTTTACCGCTACCTGATAATAATAAAATTAAAGAAATAATTATTATTCCAAATAAACTTAAACTCATAACAGAAGTTGATGAGATTAAATTACACTTTAATCTGTTCTGTCCCCAATTTTCTTCTGTTTTATTATAATTATTTAGTATATACTTTTCACTATTAAATATTTTTATTGTACTAAGGCTATTTATTATTTCATGAGTAAAATCTATAAGTTTTGCATTACTTTCTATTTCTTTTTTAGAAGCATCTTTTTGTTTTTTTGAAATATATTTTGTCAGTAAAGCCATTACCAAAACAAAAGGAATTATCAAAAAAGCAATGATATAGTTAATTTTAAATATAAAATAAAAGGTAAATATAAGTACAAATAATGACTTTCCAAACCAATAAACAATTTCTAAAATCGACTCAACCAACTCTTTTATAGCATTATAAATTCTCGTAACATATTCACTTGTTTGAAGATTGTTGCTCTCATTTAAATATTTGATATCCAATAGTTTATTTATAGATTTTATTCTTAAATTTTTTTCTAAGTTTACCCTTATACTTTCACCATAATATGTACTAAAAAAGCTGAATATTAAATTTGAAAATCTAATCAATATATAAACAAAAATTAACTTAAGTACACTACTCGTTAATCCCTTTTCTACTGTTATTAAATCAATAATATTACCTAATAATCTATTTGGGTACACACTCAAAAATGAAATAATCATATAAACAGTAATCAAAAATAAAATTTTTTTAAGAAAAGCCTTAATTATTTTTTTAAAATCTATATGTAATCTTTTTACCTCACTAAGAAACATATTCTTCTCCTTTCTAATCAATTATATAATAATCAAGTATCTTAAATACCTAATATGTATATCGTTTTCCTGGCTTTAATCATATTACTATTCTAAAATATGTCAATCCCAATTTTACAATAATTTAAATAAACTGCCTAAAAATTAGTATGAACAGCCTTTTTGAAACCCACGTTTTTAAATAAAAAACGCAAAAATTACTCTACTTCTTCGGTACTATTCAGCAATCCGACTCCCTTGTACATTGGATTACCTTGCTTTGTTATCACTTGATTTATCCTACTTCTCTGCGTAAGAGCCATAGGGTCTCCCAAGTTGACCGAATCATATCAATGTGTAGAGCGAAAAGCATTGGACCCCGAGGAAGACAACATATTCTTGCATAGCGAATATATTGATGTTGTTTTCTGTCCTGATTGGGATTTCGAGACTCTATCCTTTTAACTAATGTTTACCGCCTACTACCTAACTGTCCACGCTTAACATCATAAGTCGCCTGACCGATGCTCAAGGCTCGCTATAAGTGGTTTGCTAAACCTTATTCCAAGTATTTTTATTTTCATAATTAAATTCAAATACCTTATTTTTAAAAATGGCAATAACATCTGTTTCTTTCCAAAAATGCATATACCAATCCCCAATAATATGCTTAGACAACTCCTGTATTTCTTCCTTTGTTACATCGACCTCATACATATGCCACCTATCGACAGGATTGGTATGTCCTGTTATCCGCATTTTTCTTACGTTCAGTTCATTAAGTAATCTGTTGTCGTCAAGACTCTCCTCTACAATAATTCCGGTATAATCCTTTGCCATTATCTTCACTCCTTATAATTTATTCACACTTATTAATCAAGTGAAATTTTATAAAAATTTACAACTTCCAATTTTTATGTTCATTTTCATTTCGTTACAAACATATTAACATAAACTTATTACAAAACTATATATTTTATAAATATATATAGATAAGTTCTCGTCCATATTTTCCTCTTCATTTAATATTGCAAACAACTACTTGATTTCTAAACCTATCCGTCTTTAAACACCAATGTCCGATAAACTTTATGTCCTTTCTTTTTAGCTTTGCATTTTGAATCATTTGAAAATAATCTTTTCCTTCCGTCTCAATTATTTCACTTTCCAACAGCCCTGTAGCCTCAAGGGAAGTAGATGTTTTCCCGCAAAGATGGACAACGGATTTTCCCAACCCTTTCTCTATTCTTTTTAATATGTTATATGTAGCCTTTCCCGATAATTCCTTATAAATTTTAGGCCCAACTATGTCTATGGTTCCCGCCGGATCGGCAAAAGAAATAATATCCGCGCTTCGTTTTATCCCTTCCGATATGTATTCAACCGCACTATTTTCAATCAGTTTTAACAATGAATCTATTTTATGTCTATCTTTTCGGAGAATTTTATAAAACAATTGACTGTCCATAACAGATGTAGCTATACTTATGGGACCGCCGATATTAAGCACTACATTCTCTCCATTCTTTTTTAGAATACTTACCGCTTTTAAAACCTCAGATATCCTCCCCTTATTTAAATCAATTTGCTGTATGCTGCCAATTGAATCCATATCTTCAATTCTATATTTTCCGATTCTGTTTCCTACCCTTTGATTAAATATAACTTCAGAACCAAAGGCCTCTGCTTCTACAGTATGGCAAAAAGGCAATCTGCAATATTCTTTTTTATTTTCTTCTTTAATCAATTCTGATAGCATCGCCATTTCGGAAGCCCTGTTATTTGCGGTTTCATATGATATCTTTAACTTTTCCAATAATTTATCCGGTATTATATCTATTTCATTTCCGATACATTTAAAAATATTTATAGTTTCCATATTATCACCTTCTAAAAATTTAATTGGGATACGAAAACATCCTGGAAATTTTCTTTAAGGGACAATTCCAACGTCTTTACATTTTTGCTTATGTAATATGCCTTTTTAAGGCATTGTTTATTTATCAAAACAAGTCTTGCGCCTTCTAAGGAAGTGTTCCCCAAAAATCTTATTTCTCCCCTAAATCCCTTAGGAATAAGCCCTATTGTTTTTATATTATCAGGATTAATGTGGTATCCAAAAGCCCCTGCAATATATATGGTCGATATTTTTTGTATGTTTAATCCTATTTCATCCAAGAGTAAAATCATACCTGAAGCTATGGCTCCCTTTGCCAATTGAATTTGTCTTATATCTTTTTGAGAAATATATACATCGTCTGTTATATAAAATTTCTTATCTGCTAATCTCCAGGCTATCTTAGAATCTAAATTTTTACTCCATCTTCCGGATTTCTGAAGTATATTTCTTTTAACTAATGCTCCTACTATATCTATAAGTCCGCTCCCACAAATCCCTATGGGTTTTTCGTTCCCTATTACGGTATAACGAATATTAAATTCTTCATCTATATCAAAGGTTTCTATAGCACCTTCCTTTGCACGACATCCGCATTCTATATTCATACCTTCTAAGGCAGGCCCCGCTGCAGTAGAGGTAGATATTATATCCCCGTCTTTTAAAACCGCAATTTCTCCGTTTGTTCCTATATCTATAAAAACAGCTTCTTTATTATTTTGAAAGTCCGATGCCATGATGCCTGATACTATATCCCCTCCTACATATGAAGAAATAGATGGAATTACCGTAAGCACAGCTTCATCATTGGCTTCAATGGATATATCCTTTGCTTTGATGTCATCTGTTCTTAGAAATACAGCCCTATAGGGAAATTTAGCTAATGACTCTGGATTAATCCCAAGTAAAAGATGATTCATAGTAGTATTGGCAGAAACAGTAATATAATAAATATCATCTATATTATAAATATTTCCTGTTAAGCTTTTTATTGAATTATTTATTTCGTTAACTATAAGTTCATGGAGTTTATCTGTTCCTGATTTATTTTCCATACAGTATGTAATCCTTGTAAGCACGTCCCCGCCGTATTGAATCTGAGGATTTAAAAAGGATAATTTTTTTATTATTTCTCCATTTGACAAATCTATTAGATAGCAGGAAACACCTGTTGTTCCAACATCTATAGCCACCCCCAATATGTTCTTTTTATATGTTGTAATATCTAATAATTTGTTGTCATACACTATTCCCCATATTTCTTCTGGATTATTTTCTTCTATGAGGCTTATTTTTTTATATAACTCCGGGGAATTAAAATGATATCCGAGATAATCGGCATACGGTAAAGGATTGTCTTTACAAATACCAGGAAGTTTTATATTTTTAACAGGGCTGTCTACAGGAACATCAATACTAAAACCTTTATTTACTGTTTTTAATCTTTCTTCATTTTTTAAAATCCCTACTTGCGTATCTCCAAATACTAATGCCATACAGGACAGTCTTTCAGATTTATTTTCATCTATAATTTTTTTCTCCATTTCGCTAGGATCGGATAGCTTTCCTTTTGCAACTACCTTACATTTACCGCAAATTCCCATACCATTACATGGAGCCTCAATGCTTAATCCAGCCTTTCTGATGGCATCCAATAAAACAGTGCCTTTTTTTACTTCAATACTTATATTCTCATTAATGAATTTAACTATGGGCATTATATACTTCCTTTCACACATTCCGTCATTGCCTTAAGGTTTTCAACAGGAGTTGACATGTCCAGTCCACACGCAGGGGACACAATATCCACTCCGGAATCTATGGCATTTTTGGTAAATGATATAATTTTTTCCAGAGGTCCGTTCTGTAACAGAAGTGTACTTATGTTTCCCATTAATCTTGTATTAATTTTAGATTTTACAAATCTCATATTTACCATAGAATCAAAACTAAGGGCGTTTGCTTCCAGCAAATTCAAACTATAGATTATATTTTTTGTATCACCGCATATATGAATTATTACGGGAGTATCAATATCTTTCATGACTTTTAAAAACTTAGTATACATAGGCATTGCAAATTTATCAAAATTTCTCTTTCCCAATATTTCTCCCGTTGCCGTAGGATCCGACACGGTAATGACATCAGCTCCTGCTTTTACCATCTTTTTAGCATATTCTATGAGATAATCATTTATATATTCAATAAATTTATATGCTCTCTCCGGTTGTTTTTTTAACATTCTGAATAACTTAAGGGGATCCACAACAGATGTGGCTGTGCTTATGGGACCCGTAATATTCCCTATAACAGGCACTTTATCGTTTTTTAACCTTCCGATAGCTTCGATTACAGTTTGGACTCTTAAATTTACCGATGATTCCGAGTCGAAAGATTCCATTATATCTTCTACGTCTGATTGATTATACTCCACTATCTTCGGCTCATTTTCTTTGTCTCCTTCGCTGATAATTACACCGAATGGTTCTGATTCACATGTCATACAAAAGGGAACACCGTAATTTTCAAACCCTACAATTTCATGAACCTTAATTGCAGCAGATACCATAGCATCCAAATCTGTATTATGATTAGCTTTTATCCCTTCTAAAATAGCCGTAACCGCGGCATTCATCATACCTCCGGGGCATATAACCGGGGGCCTGTCCACTTTTTCACCTCTTAAAATTTTTAATAATCTTTCCTTTTGAGTCATATTTTTCATTCCTTAATCTCCATTAAATAACAGTTCTTCTTTGATAGGGTAACTTCCATATATCCTTGTTCCATCAATTAATGCTTCGATATTTTCCATTGGAGTATACATAGGTATCTCACATCCTGATGCAAGAATATACCCTTTTTTGCTGTTATAAGCTTTTCTGATACATTCTTTTACCGATTTCAGTACATCTTCCTTGGTGCCCCTCTGTATTACGTCAACAGGAGGAACATTACCCAATATTGTAACTCTGTCACCCATTATTTTTTTGGCCTCTTCAAGATCTTCCGCATTATCTATGCTAAAACTTGAAACTCCCGTGTCCATAACCGATTCCCAAATATCTTTGCTTTTACCGCAAATATGTATTCCCATACTGTGTCCTGTTAATGACTTCATTTTATCTACATTCTTTTTAATATACGGAGCAGAAAAATTTTTAAATTGTTTGGCACTTATTAAGCTCGTGGATGAAATAGGTTCTGATATTCCTACCCCTACACCTATATCTACAGCCTTTTCTATAAATCGATTGTTAGATTCCGTTATTATTTCAAGCAATGTATGAATCTTATCAGGGTATTTCAACATCCACTTCAATAAATTTTCAGTACCAACCACCGACGCAGCAGTAGTAAACGGCCCCGGCATAGACAATCCAACATCCACCTCATGACCAATTTCCTTAATTACAATTCTTACTGCTTTAAATACCAGCGGAAGTCTGCCGTCTTTTTCGGGGTTGCAAGGTTTCAAATTTTCTATTTCATCAATATTTTTTACAACGGGAGTATCTAAAAATGAAATATTGTTTTCCGGGTAGCAAATCTTTGAACCCATTGCTTCGGCAATTCCCCTTAAAGTAGTAGTAATACTTACTCCATCTTGTCTTAGTATTTTAAATGACTCTATTACGGCTTCTGCCATTCCCTCTGCAGAATGATAATAGTCTTTTAAAGTCATTCCTATGAGTGGAACCATGATAACTCCCATGTCCGGGACACACGGAATCCGATCTGTTTCAAGCCCTTGTGCAAAAGCCGACATCCTCTCTTTTGGTGTCATTTGATCATCTTTCAATTTTAGTCCCCCAATCTAATTATTTGCTGCTATAACCTTCATTTTTTTTACTGCAGAATTAGCATCAACAGCATAAGCATCTGCCCCTATTTCGTCGGCAAACTTTTGAGAAATAGGTCCCCCGCCAACCATTACTTTATATTTGTTTCTTATATTTTTTTTCTTCAACATATCTATTACAGTCTTCATTCCCATCATAGTAGTTGTCATCAAAGTAGACATACAAATAAAATCCGCCTTTGTCTCTTCCGCCGCAGCTATAAATCTTTCAAGGGGTACATCTCTGCCTAAATCATGTACTTCAATTCCTGCCGATTCGGTCATTATTTTGACTAAATTTTTCCCGATGTCATGAGTATCTCCTTCCACAACTCCTATAACTGCTTTAATAGGATTATCTGTAATCTCGGTTTTTATATGAGGTCTTAAAATATCCAACCCTATATTCAAAGTATCAGAACAAGTAAGTACTTCAGGAAGAAAATATTCATGTTCTTCATAAAGTTGTCCGACTTTATTCATTCCTGATAATAAACCTCTTGTAATCGTTTTTTCTGCAGGAATTGAAAATGTCAAGGATTCTTTGCAGAGTTTTTCAACTAACTCATCTTCCATATCTACTACTGCTGTACTTATTTCTTCAAATAAATGTTCTTCATTCATTTAAAAATCCCCCTTGCTTTTATTTCTACCTATTATTATATATAAATAAAAATAATATTCTAATAGTTATAATTTATCAATGTTTTGTTTAGTATAGAGTAAAATTATACAATAAAAACAGCACAAAAGAACCGTCCCCTTGTGCGATATGCGCATCTTGGGACAATTTGTCTCGAAGTCATATAAACAAAATGCGCTTGCGGGGTATAATGCCACGCAGACGCATTTTGTTTACCTATATAATAACAATTTTCATATCTACTACCGGAATACCCCTGTCCAGGAACTAGGCTTTTTTTTAATCAAGCCATATCATCCCGGAGTACATCAATGATATTTTCTTTTCTGAGCTTGCTGACGGCATACATCATGGTGACAAAGATTACAAGAAGCACGCTAAACACGCTGATTCCGATACTGGCCCACGGCAACACAAAAATGATACCGTCCGCTCCGCCGATGAACATTCCTTTATAAATCAGCCAGGAGAAGATGATTGCCAATGGAAGCCCGACAAACAGCGCTCTTATGCCATAAAAGGCACATTCACAACGCATCATTCTATTGAAAGAGCGGTCGGACATACCCACGGACTTGAGCATGGCGAGCTCCCGTCGGCGCAGCCGGATGTTGGTGGAAATCGTGTTAAACACATTGGCAACCGCAATCAGCGAAATCATGACGATAAACGTATAAGCGAACACGTTGGAAATGAAGATATAATTCCGGTTTTCATCCATCACCTCAGACATATTCAACAGCATATACGCGGATGTAATCCCCGCACCCTGTATCATCGTTTTCATTTCAGCAACAGACTGTGACGGGTTCTCGGACTGAAAGGTCAAGCCTTTGACTCTGACATCTACAGAGGCATCAGGGGGGGCAATTTTCTCTTTCAGCGACCAAGGCGCCATCACCTGAAAAAAATATGTCCGCTGATCGGAGACTTCTGTCGTCGGAGGTGTGTCCAGACCCACGACTTCTACACAGGTAATGCTTGCGCTTTGTCCATAATCCTTATTCAGCTCCCCCCCATTTGTTTCGGGGATCAGGTCAGCCTCCACGGAAGAACTCTTGAACATATTACGAAACTCGTTGACTTCTTTTTTTCCCTTCTTCTCATTGCTGCCAGTCTGTATTTTGGCAACGGCAATCATTTTTGTGTTTTCCCCGGTATAGTCCTCTGCGGACAGACCCGCGCTCTTAATGAGGTTCAGATATGTGCTGTCATCAAGGAACTGGATCTCTATTGGCAGTTCTACCGTTTTGCCCGGCGAAGATCCCCCTGCGGATTCCCAGTAATCGTTTGAGAGTTCGTCTGCCTGAACAACGCAGGAATACTTCATAACAGCCTGATAGGAGCTTCCGGTAACACCATCGGCGGTTTTCAGCTTGTTATAGAGTTGAATCATTTCGCCGTCGTCCATATCCTTCGTTCCGAAACCAATGTCATAAGTGGTAACTGACAATACCTGTGCCATCGTCTGCTTCAAATCTGTTACAAAAGCACTGGTCGATATAAACAGCACGACGCTTAAAACAAGTGACAGTACAATGCTGCGGTAACGTTTTTTGTTCCTCTTGAAATTCTTCAGCGCAAGGGTTCCTTCCAGACCGCACATGCGCTGCACCAGTTTTGATGTTTTTACGGCTCCCGCTTCCACCTGCACTTCGTTCGTCTGGCGGATACACTCCATTACCGGCGTACTGGCAGCTTTCATGGCCGGGATATAGGCCGAAATCAAAATCGTGACCAGACTAACCGTCGCTGCACCGACAATTGCGGGAACTGACACATGCAGGGTTAAGGGAACGCCAGAGTAGAAAATGCTCCCAAAGTTCCCTGATACAACGGAAATCACAAGCCGGATGCCGCCCAAGCCTGTGAGAATGCCGATTGGGATGCCGACTGCACCAATGCAAAGCCCTTCAAAAAGTACCGAATTCCGCAATTGCTTTGTCGTGGCCCCCACGGAGGCAAGAATCCCTATCTGCCGTGTACGCTCGTTCAATGAGATACTGAAGGAATTGTGGATCAAAAAAACCGAGCCAATCATGATAATGGCAACCACAATGCCGCCCACTGAGTACAAGAGCGCATTAAAAATCTTATCGGATGAATCGAGGCCCATGAAGCGCAGCACATCATGATTCAGGATGTAAGCATGGCCAGCCGCCTCAGTACTCGCGTAGGAATGAACCTGACGAGGATTCTTCAGAGTGATAAACAAGCTGAGGTCGTCTGCCGTTTCTACAGTATCCGATATTGTAATCAAAGTATATCCCGGCGCGGAGTCTTCCTCAAAAACTGGTGTTCCACAAATACCGACAACCGTATAAGTTTTCTCGCCGCGTGGTACAAGCGTTTCGGCCCCTGATGTGTACGGATCATTCTGACTGAGTTTCTTATTTCCATTCATGCGACTTCCCACAGACAAGGAAACCGTATCGCCCACCGTATAGGAAACACCGCCGTTTGTCGCAGTTTTTCCCGAGACAAGAATTTCCCCGCTGTTTTCAGGAAGTCTGCCCGAAAGTAAGGTCACGGGCAAGGCATCAAAGGTTTCCTTGCTGAATCCAGATATAAAGAGATACGGCTTATTAGGATTTTTCCCGCCGTCAAGTTTTGCATAGCCGATATTTTCAAATTTTACGGTGTTTGCAACTTTGTCGTTACTTGCCTGCTTCGCTACGAAGGAAGAATCAACATCCAGAAACGCAACGTGCCAATCGCCGTATTTTGCGGCTGCGCCCTTCGCCATATAGTCCAGCAAGGAAACACCAAAGGTAGCGACTGCCGTAATCATGGCGGCGGACAGAACAACTCCGATAATCGTGACAATCGTTCGGGTACGGCTTTTTTTCATGCTTTGCAGGGTGACTTTGTTGAAAATGTTCATGGTCGCACCATCCTCTCATCCCGCGTTACTTTGCCGTCTGATATGCCGATAATGCGGTCTGCTTGCAGGGCGATATTTTCATCATGGGTGACGAGGAGCAGGGTCTGCCCATATTTTTTATTGCTTTCTTTCAGCAGTTTGATGATTTCATGTCCATTTCGGCTGTCCAAACTGCCTGTGGGTTCGTCGGCAAGCATGACAGCCGGAGCGTTCATCAAAGCGCGTCCTATGGCAACGCGCTGTTGCTGACCGCCTGAAAGCTGATTGGGTAAATGTGTTTTGCGGTCTTTTAGCCCAAGCAAATCCAACAAATCATTCAGCCGTTCCTCGTTGACCTTCCGTTTGTCCATCAGTATAGGCAAGGTGATGTTTTCCACCACATTCAGAGTGGGAATGAGGTTGTGAAACTGGTAAATCAGTCCGACCTGCCGCCTGCGGAAAATGGCGAGTTTTTCATTGCTTTGGGTATATACATCCTGCCCGTCCAAATACACCTTTCCGCTTGTCGGCACGTCCACGCCGCCGATGATGTGAAGCAATGTAGATTTGCCGGAACCGGATGAGCCGATGATTGCGGTAAATCCTCCTTTTTCGATTGTAAGCGAAACATGGTCAAGGGCGGTAACTTGGTTTTCGCCCTTGCCGTAGATCTTACATAGATTTTCAATTTTTAAAAACTCCATTATGTGAGCCTCCTTTTCTCTTGGTTCACCTATATAATAGAACCTTCAGCTTACATCTCGGTGACTTTCAGGTGAGAGATTCGTCACTTTGGGAAACGAATGGTAAATATCGCACCGCCCTGGGGGTGATTTTTTGCGGTAATCGTCCCTCCCTGCCGTGTTATAATCATCTTGCAGAGAGCCAAGCCGATCCCGTATCCTGTCGCACCTGCGTTTTTCCCACGATAAAACCTGTCAAACAGGCAAGGTAAGTCTTCTTTTTCAAAGCCTGCACCGCTGTCGTGGATGGCAATCTCGGTAAACAGTGGATTGGACCTGCAGACAATCTCAATCTTCCCATTCTCGCCTGCGCTTTCTATACAATTTTTGATGATGTTCTGAATTGCTTCCGAAAGCCAGCCAGAATCGCCTTGAATAATTATCCCTTCCGGTACGTCTGTTTGCAAAGCAATACCATGCAGCTCCATTGAAATCAGGAATGGGCGAAGCGCGGCGCATACAAGAGCATTCACATCAATCTGCTCGCTTTGGAACACCACAATGCCCGCGTCCAGGCGGGATAATTTCAACAGGGAAGTAAGCAGCCAATCCATCTGTACAAACAATTCCTTTGTTTCCCGTATCAATGCTTTCCGTTCGTTTTCGTCAAGGTTATTCTCCAACAATGACAGAATAAGGTTTACGGATGTGAGAGGGGTGCGAAGTTGGTGAGCTATGTCGGCCAGCGAATCAGCAAGATGTTCTTTTTCTTTTTTCAGTGCGTCGTTTTGCTCCCGAATACGCAGCGTCATTTTTGTTATCTCGCTTTGCAGAATGGAAAGTTCGCCCTCGTCCGATTCACCAATATACAGATGGTCGGCATTATGAAGCACAAGATCGATTTGATCTGAAATCCGCGCAATGCTTTTGTATCGGGCTTTGGTAAACGCAAAAAATGCTGCCCCAAAGGCGGCGGCAGAAGCAACGGCAAGGATTCCAGCCAACCTATTGATTGCAAATCCCAGCGTTACAGCGGCGGCGGCTATTAAGGAGAACAAAATGGCAAACTGCCGAAACTCTCTATTCCGAAGCATAACCGTCCCCCAATCTATACCCCGTCCCGCGAACGGTCAGAATGATTTGCGGACTCGCGGGGTCGTTCTCTATCTTCTCCCGCAGGCGTTTAATGTATACGGTTAACGTATTGTCATTAACAAACTCGCCTGCAGCGTCCCACAATTCGTCAAGCAGCCTGCTCCTCGTGATAATACTTTTTGGGTTGTTAATAAACACCAACAACAAGCGGTATTCTAAAGCTGAAAGAAAAACTTCGTTGCCGTTTTTTTTCACAATGCCGCTTGCCGTATCGACATGAAGCTCGCAGATTTCAAAATCCGATGGAGAACGTCCGCTTTTTCGCAAGGCGGTTCTGATTCGTGCGATCAATTCCCGGGGACGAAAAGGCTTGGTGATATAGTCGTCCGCACCCATGTTCAATCCGGTAACAACACTTGCTTCATCGCCGGAAGCCGTCAGAAAAATAACAGGAACATGTTGCCTTTCCTTGATTTCCGTGCAAACCGTAAAGCCGTTTCCGTCAGGCAAAGAAATATCAATCAACGCCAAGTCAAATTTATTCCCGGCAAGAATAGCAAGGGCATCACTCCGCGTAGGGGCATGGGTGACTGTAAATCCCTCCGAGCGGAGCAAAAGTATAAGGTTTTTAGCGATTACTTTATCATCCTCAACCAAAAATATCCGTTTCATTTATTCTCACCATCCTTTACTTTACTGCTCCTGCATCGTCCGTCAGCCGGTTTTTCAGCGTCAGCAGGAACAAGCCATGTATTTCCCATTTTTTTAGCTCCCTTAATCCGCCCAGCGGAGCAATGGTACACTACCATTCTGTCCGTGATTCCCCAATTTTTCGCTGCTTCTTTTGTCGTTATATAATCCACGCATAACACCTCCATAGCTATATTGTATTTCTTTTGACGGAAATATACAAGCTGAGACATAACCGGTGGGTTATTGTATAGATACAATCAAAAAGGATACCATAACGGTATCCTCAAATTTATATTATATTTACTTAATGGCTGTAATAAACGGATCAATATATGTCGGGGCTTCAAATTGTACTGCAACGCTTACTACTTTTTTAATAATACCATCTATTGAAGCAAGATCTTTCGGTCTATCCTTGTCTGAATATTGATCAAACAATTTTGCAGCAGCTATACCGCCATTATAGGTGGGAATTATTTTTCCAAAACCTATATCCTTTAACCAAGAAACAAAAGTTCTTCCGGATGGATGAATCGTTTTACATACTTGTGAATTAATGATTTTATGCTTTATACCTTCTAAATACGGTACAGTTATTTGGTTAAACGAGACCTCACCTTCTGCAGACAGTTGTTTTACAACTTCTTTTTTTGACATGGCAATTGTCAATGCATATTGAACTGCATATTCTTTTTCAATATTCCTATTATATAAGATTATCTTACAAAGATTGTCCTTAATTTCTGAAATCCATATATCTTGTTCTTGCCCGTTTCTATAGCCGCTCAATGCTTCATAATAAATTCTTAATCTTCCTTTTGGTTTTAGTACCCGATATAATTCCTCTACGGTTTTTTTCGGGTCCGGTGTCTGCTCAATAGATGAAGCTGCCATTATACCATCAAATGTATTGTCATCAAAAGGAAGTTTTGTACCTACCGTATATTTTATAAACTCAGCATTCGTTATTCCCATTCTCTTTGCATTTTCTGTACAAACTTCTATTCTCTTTACTGATGAATCTATTCCAATAACTTTTTTTACATATGGAGCAACGATTAATGAAGGCCAACCGTCTCCCGGTCCGAAATCCAATAAAATTTTTCCTTCTCCATCAGTCGAATAAAGAAAGTCATAAAGTTGTCCCCTATCTTTCCAGTGAGATATTTTTGAAGCATCAAAGGGCTGATATATAATGGGTAAACTATATTCAGATTGTGACTCCATTTCATTATAAATAAATTCCTCTGATGTACATGATTTAGGCATTAATTTTTCTTCTATCCAGTTAAACACATTTTTCTCTGAAGCGTTTTGATTTTCCATTGACATCATTTGATACCTCCAATTATTTGTCTTTTAATCTATTTATTTAAGGTACCTTTCGCCAATGGATAAAGTCATTTTTAGTTAAATACACTTCCTCCATTCGTTAAAAGGTCCCTATTATTAGTTATTGCTCTCATAATGTCCAACTCCTTTCATAATAGCATTTTTTGTTCATAAATATTATTCTGCAAGCAAAATGAAAATCCTCTTTTATAATAAAATTTTAAAGATAAAGGGACACCCTGTCTTTTCATGTCATGTGTTAAATTCATAATTCAACAATCTTTGTGGCAACATTTTTGCAAAATTCACTGTCATGTTCCACAAATAATAAAGTTGGTAAATATTCAAGGATTAACTCTTCTATTTGTATGCGAGAGATAATATCAATAAAATTAAGAGGCTCATCCCTGATTTTCAAAAGTAAACCACCCACGGATAAAAGCACAGGTTTCCAGCTTCTTCGTCCTCGTAACCTACTAACTCCAACTGAAAGTATATATTTAAGTCATTGCGGCTTCAACTGCATCTTTCAGTTCTTTTTTTCAAACTGCCTCTTTCCCCTGTTCTCAGAGTATAACTGCTCACATGCTTATTTTTGGACGTTTCAATTTTAAAATATGCATTGCTCATAGCACGGCCACCCTTTCTTTACTAATATTTTTATATCTTAAAGTCCTTATTTATTAGACTTTTTGGATCTGCGTTCTATCTCATTCCACACTTCAGATTCCTGCTCCCATCCAAATACCTTTGCTGGTATTGAATAGGCAACTCCAATCCCGAGTGAAATTGCCAGAGCAATTTTAATACTTTCAATTCCTTTTAACATGGCCTCATGTCCCGCATTAATAAAAATGTAGTAAGCCATATAATAAATACCGGCACCGGGAACTAATGTAAATATCCCGCACAGAAGAAACAGGGTAGTTGATGCTTTGCATTTTACGGAAAGAATGCGAGACATAGCTGTCAATATCATGCTGGCGATAAATGTAGCTAAAATCGAGTTATGAAAGTAATGGTTAATTATTAGATATACACTCCATCCCACACTTCCAGTAAGTCCACAGAAAAAGTAGTACTTTTTTGGAACGTTGAAGAGTATGGAAAATGCAACAGTACCTGTAAAAGCCATTATTATTTGCATTGCCGTTTTCATTAAAAAATTCCTCCCCTTATCATGCTCCATATTTTCATAGCAATACCAACTCCCATGGCAATGCAGCCTGCAGTTAAAAGTGTATCCATAAGCCTTATTATCCCTGATAAGTAGTCATTTTCCAAGAAATTCCTTATGGAGTTCGTTAATGGTATCCCCGGAACTAGCGGAAAAATCGATCCTATGATAATTCGATCCAGGTTATTCCCAAAACCTATACTGTAGAGACCGCAGCATGTAAGGGAAACCAGAAGACTTCCGATAATATTTACCATAATTTTCGGCAAATTCGCTTTTGGAACCCCAAAAATTAGAAAAATATATAGAACCATACCTCCGACTAAGGCTACCAACGAATCCGTTATACTACCTTTAAACAAATAACAAAAGCTGGCACTTCCACAGCCGGAAGCAAGAATCTTTAGTAAATTGCCTGAAGAATTCATCTTTTCAATCCGTTCCAATTCCCTTTTAATATCAATAGAGCTACACTTTCCACCAGCAATTCGGCGTGAAAGATTATTAAGAGCCTCTACCCGACACAACATAATAGGTGCCAATGGGACAGCACAAATACGACTGGAATAAAACTTCCCATTCACAACAATTGAAGCAAAAATCCCGTTTGCAATTACATAAGCATTAAATTCTTTCAACCCCAGTGCTTCTGCCGCATAGCGCATGGCCTGATCAGTCCTGAAAATTTCTCCTCCGTTAAGAAGCATCATCTCCCCCATCCTGGTTACCAAGTTAAAGCATTCCAAAGTATAGCCGTCCTCGTTTTCTTTTATAATTCCATTGATTTTTTCACACATGCTTCAACCGCCTTTATTACACTGCCTCTGAAACCTTTTTCTTCTAAGACACTGACAGCTTCAATGCTGGTGCCACCGGGGGAGCATACCATGTCTTTTAACTCACTGGGAGACATGCCTGTCTCCAATAGAAGCTTCGCGCTTCCCATAACTGCCTGTTCAGAAAATGTATAGGCCTGCTGCCTATTCATTCCTTCTTTTACTGCCGCATCAGCCATAGCTTCAATCAGCAGACATACATAAGCCGGAGAACTTCCACTTATTCCTACAACTGAATTCATCATATATTCCGGGACTTCCTCTACTCTTCCAAACCCATTGAACAGTTTTTTTATGTGTTCCATTTCAATCTTCGTTACATTAGAATTTCCACATAAAGCGGTCATTCCTTCAAGTACCATAGCTGGAGTATTAGGCATAGCTCTGATAATTTTGGCTCCTTCTTTAAATCCTCTTTTTAATTTTTCCAACGTCTCTCCGGGAGCAATTGAAACAATGATTGTTTCAGGTTTAATTACATTCTGTATGCTTTTTATTATACCTTTGTAAAACTGCGGCTTAACCGCTAATATTACAATATGACTTTCGGCCGCTGCTTTCTGGTTGTCACAGCTTCCACTAATGCTCAATTCCTTTTCTATCCTCTTTACCTTTTCCTCATTAATATCTGTAACTATGACCTGAGACGTTTCCAAAAGACCTGCTTTTAAGATCCCTTTTACAATAGCCTTTCCCATATTTCCGCTACCAATCACGCATAATTCTTTCATATTTATCTATCCTTTCTCCCTTATATTTCTGATGCCTCCCGTATTTATATTAGCAAAATCCGTATAAGTTCTGCTTTCCTTTTTTATAATTCTATCAAGTCATGTGTGAAACGAACCATATTCTCATACCCGTCCTCTGTTACAAGTATCTGATCTTCGATTCTTACGCCTCCCCATTCTGGAATATATATTCCAGGTTCTATGGTCCTTACATTTCCGGACATTAGCTTAGTCAGGTCTGCCTCTGACGAAAATGGCCCTTCATGAACAAAAAGCCCTATGCCATGGCCGATATTTGTGTATTGGTATCCCATGTACTCCGTTCCTTCCAAGGCTTTTAAAGATTCACGATAAATCTCTCTTCCGGTAACTCCGGCTTTTGTTATGGCAAGACAATCTTCTACCATCTTTTTTTCCAGCTCATATACCTCTTTTTGTTTAGCTGTTGCTTTCCCCACCACAACGGTTCTTGTCATATCAGACATGTAGCCGTGTACCTGACAGCCAAAATCCATCAGAACAAAATCGCCATATTCGACCGCCTTTTCTGAAGGAATTCCATGCAAAAGTGAAGTTCTTGCGCCGGAAATCAAAATATTACCATACGGCATAGTATCGGCACCTTCCATAACCATATATAAAGATAATTTTGCTGCCAATTCTTTTTCTGTTACCCCTACCCTGATTTCCGGGAGGAGTTTTTCTAAAGCACGGCAGGATATCTCGCACGCTGCCCTCTGATATTCAATTTCCTGAGGACTTTTAACCTGACGCATTTTTTCAATGACATCTGTTTCAGGAATCAATTCTCCTTTAAAAGTCTCTTTAAATGTCTGGTAATCGGCAAAATTCATTCTATCCGCCTCAAAGGCTAAAGTAGAAAGTTTGTTCTCTGCCATCAGTTCGCTAACCTTATCTCCTATTGTGTTGCCTTTTTCTCTCCAATTTACTACTTTATATTGAGGGCACTCTATGGCTGCCTGTTCCGTATATCTGGGATCCGTGAGGAAATAATAATTTGACCTTGTTATAAGAAGATAACTATCATCTCCTGTATAACCGCTTATAAAACGTACATTCTCCTTTTTGGCTACAAAAAATCCGTCCAAATGTTTTTCTTCCATATAAGACAATAATTTTTCTTCGTTCATTTATCGGTTCCTCCTTCTTTATGTAATATATTAGACATAATATGTAATCCTAAAACTATCATAATATTCCGCTATAACTACAGGTTATAATAATACAAATTGACTTTTGTGTCAAACAAATCATGCTTTCATTAAAACTATTGCCAAAACTAATCATTTAACGTATGAAATAGTTTTGGCAACCGTAAAATTAAGCTATTTAGTTTTTATTCTTATACAGTACCTATCTTTTTAAGAATCATGCCAGTTCTCTTATGCGTTCCTTGTGATATATTTTCTATACCATCTATATTCTAATTTTTTATATTCTTTTAATCCAATATCTTCATTTAATATTATTTCTGAAAAAATAAATATATTGTTGTAATAAAACATCCGCAACCCCTTCTTTTACTTGTTTCATCTTTTTTACAACTTCAGTTCCGCTACATTCCCATAAAGTATCTTCTCCGTATCATCGTTTGATTCTTCAGCTTTTTCCTCTTTTGGTGTCATTATCTTTCCATAATTATCTGTTATCTTATTATTTACCGTATTAAGTTTGTCTTCCGGTACTTCAATAAGTCCATAGTTAATTATCGATGCAACATTTTCATTGAATTTCTCATAGTCAAGATTTTCATCAAAGATAAGTTTCCCCATATTCCTTATAGTTACTTCCTCTTCTAAATTTCCTGATAATATAAGCTTTCCTTTATTGTTCAACAACTTTCCCTTGATTATTTCTACCTCCACATTTTTGTCCAACCCATCCTTGATAATTTCATAAGTTTTTTCGTTGCATACAACCGTATCACAAATCAAATGCTCAATATACTGGTCAAACACTATATTATCCTTCAAATATATTTCCGCATCTCCGTCTACATATAAAACATTATGGTCGTATTTTCTTATTGAAATATCATCTATGGAAATATCCCCATCTATATATTGAACTCCTCCGGACCCTTGAGGAATTAAAGTCTTGTTCACCGTATAATATTCATCAATATATGGAGAAATTTCATCTTCATATTCATCAAGCATTACTACCTTATCTAAAATCTGAATATTAGATATCTTCTCCTTTAATAGCTTTATGTCAATGTCGTCGATAATGATTAATTGCTCAAATGCTAACTTCGAATCCGATTTTAAACTCTTTAGAAAACTATTCGTCAACTTGAAATTTCCGCTGAAAAATTTGTAGTCGTTATTATAGTTGACGATTTTTCCGTTAATTATCCCTTTAGACTGAACAGCCACAGCCAATCTCTTAGTACATATCAATTTACCATTCAGCAAAACGGAATAAACCTTATCATCAAATAGTTTGATATCAATGTCATTTTCAAAAGTCAGAATTCCGTTCACCATAATAGATACGGATTTCACTAATCCTTCTAAATAATCTCTGTCTACTTTCATTTTCCCGTTTTGAATTATGATATTTATTTCTTTTGGTACTTTTATAGTACTGGCAACATTTATTTTTTCACAATTTTTTAAAAGTACCCGAGATTCATCACTTTCTACAAGTGTCCCAATATCCTCAATCTTTGTTATTTCCTGAGCTAAATCCTCAGAAATATTTCTAACATCTAACATTCCTATACCTATAATCTTTGACATTTTTATTCCTCCCATAATCTATTTTTTAATATTTTTAATGACGCACTTAATCGAGAACGGACTGTAGATGGGGAGATACCTAATATTTTACCTATCTCACTACTATTTAAACTCATTTTATACTTCAGTAACAGCACTCTTCTGTTATTTGGGGGTAACTTTTCTAATAGTATCCTTATAACTGCGCTTTCTTCAAAGTCTCCATATCCTTCAAATATTTCATCATTTTCTAAGTAAGTCAATTTAGCTTGCTTCCTAATATTGTCGATGTTCTTATTCTTAATGGTTGTAAAAAACCAACCTTTAATTTGATACTCGTTCATATTTGCAAATATTTCTTCTCTCTCCAATGCAGCTACATAGGTGTCTTGAACTAAATCTACAGCTTGATCTTCATTGTGAGCAATTGACCTTGCAAAGGAAATAAAATCTTTATTGTATTTTTGATAAACCAAATACACATTCATTATCTCACATCCTCGATTAGTGCTTTCACTTATATAACGAATGAGGAATCAAAAGTGTCCAAATTAATTTTTAAATCTATTTAAAAAAATACTAATCGACCCTTCTTTTGCATATAAGAAATAATATCAATAAAATTAAGTAGTCCATCTTTACAAATCATTTTTCATTTAATATTAAAGATATTTTTTAATATTATTATTTATTGTTACTTCTGACAATGCTATAATGGTTTCTGTCATTGCATATGAAGATATATCATTTATAAATTCTTCTATATCATTTAAAGATCTAATTGATAATTTGACTAAAAAGCATCCATCCCCAGCAATTCTATAACACCATTCGCTTTGTTTATACTCCTTAATAAATATCTTAAATTTTTCATACTGCCCATTTCTCATAGTTACCTTAATTATACAATCAATATACAATCCAAGTTTCTTTTTATTTATTTTAATTGTATATCCTTCAATGACCCCATTATCTTCGAGTCTTCTTACTCTTTCAGTAACAGATGGCGGCGAAAGATTTACACGTCTGGATAATTCTCTTATAGATAATCTGCTTTCTTTCTGTAACTCTTGTAAAATTAGCACATCTATTTCATCTAATTTCATTTGTACTCCCCCTCATAAATTATTGTTTTAAATGACATACTTATTATTATATTATATATCATTTACAATACAATATTTATATTATAATTTATATAATATAAATTGTTAAAGAATATATTATAGAGGAGAGATAACATGGCAAAAATAATTTTTTCACAAGAAGGACTTTCACCATTTCAACAATTATTAGGTCATAATAAGTATGTATTGGAAAAATGGTCTTCTTTAGAGGAATGTTTTTTCAATAGTAATACATTTACAACCGAATTAAAAGAAGAGGTAAGACGTACTCTTGCTTTTAATAATGGATGCCAATATTGTATGGCTAGAGGTAAGCCTTCTGATGGAATAACTGATTCAAAAATTTTGATTGCTACCAAAATAGCAGATATTGTTTCTAAAAATCAGCCTATTAGTGATGAATATTTTAATAAATTAAAAAAAGAATTTACTGACAATGAAATTTCTGAACTTTTAGCTCTGATATGTTTTATAACGGCCTCTCAGAGGTTTGGAGCATTACTTGATTTACAGCCAAGTTGTCCAATTTAGCTAAACTTTCAATAACAACTTATAGGCAATTGGGGTTCAAATACCCTATGATCGCAGCCCACACCATGCAGAAATATAATAAAAATGCTCATTTGAAGTAAATTCAAATGAGCATTTAAGAATTTATATATTATATTTTATGTCCTGAAAGTTCTGCTTGGCAGGCATATCTTGCATCTTAGTTATCTCCAATCCTTTGCGGAAATACTTTTTCAATTTATGCTTCGGCTTAATCCACTGATTTTAAAGATTCAAGCATATCAATGTTTCTAATTCTCGGCTTCGTGCACTGATTAACAATCCATGTAAAGAACATCATCAGAATTATAGCCCCAAGATAACCCTGCCATGTAAGATCACGGGCAAGAAATAGCATATCCGGCTCTACGGTTGTAACAACCGCTCGATAAAGGAAGACACCAAACAACAGTCCCACAAGGCATCCGACAGTCGATAAAATAACCGTTTCACGAAAAATGTAGCTGTATGTTTCCTTATCATAAAAGCCAAGGACTTTAAGCGTAGCAAGTTCCCTTTGACGTTCGCCGATATTGATATTCGTCAGATTATAGAGAACAACAAACGCAAGCACCCCTGCTGCAATAATCAGAATCCAGATGATATTGTCCACACTCTTTATAGAAGTCCTGATATTACCCAAAAGGTCGTCCGTAAAAGAGATTACACCAATACCGGAAGCTTCGGACAGGTATGTCTTTATTTCATCATCGGTACGGTTCTTTGCCGTAATAGCAAAAAACTGATTGTATTCGGGTGTTTCACCGAATGAGGCTTTATAGGCATTTTTACCAATATAAACATAGTTGGAAGCGTAATTTCTCGTAATTCCTGTAATTTTAACAGGATATCTCTCATCATTATCCAGATATTTCACCCAAATCGTGTCGCCGACACCGACATTCAAATTCAGTGAAAGTTTTTCAGTAATCACTGCACTGTCGTCTGTAAAAGAAAGATTTTTCTTTGTCTCTGGATCGTAAAGAGTAACATAATCCGTAAACTCTTCTGCTTCTTTTGGGGATACCACATAAATGTTATAGGTATCCTTATCCTTGTCCTTCAGGCTTGCCTCGGCAGAGTTATGAAGTACCTCGGTTGATTTATCGAAATATGTTTTATCCGATAAGAGGGAAGTAAGATCAGCGGAGGGCTTTTCCTCGTCGAAACCGATTGTGACATCGTAATGAAAGATATCACGGAATTGCTCATCCAAAATCGCCCTCACTGCATTTTTCGCACCCAAAGCCGTAACCACCAGTGCAGTACAGCCAATAATGCCTGCGAGGGACATCATCAACCGTTTTTTGTTTAATCCAAGATTCCTGACAGTTACCTTTTGTGTGAAGGTAAGTCTGCTCCAAACCGGTTTTACATACTCTAAAAATACACGTTTCCCACTTTTTGGAGCCTTCGGACGCATAAGTTCGGCAGGAGATTCCCTCAAGGAATTTTTTGCCGCAATACCGGTAGAAAGGGTCGTGATAAACACAGTCGCAAAAACCGACAGGGCTCCGATACCAAAATAAAAGGCCGGCGTCATTTTGGGCAATGCGAAAACAATGCCATAAGCTCTCCATATAATAGTCGGGAGCAACCAAAATCCTACACATATTCCGCCCATGCTGCCTATCAGGCTGGCAGAAGCAGCATATTTTAAATATCTCCCGGCAATTTTTCCGTTTGAGTAACCAAGGGCTTTAAAAGTACCGATAAGGGTTCTGTCCTCATCCACCATACGGGTCATAGTAGTCAGACATACCAGTGCGGCCACGAGAAAAAATACAATCGGAAACACGGTGGCAAGATCGCGCATACGTTCCGTGTCGCCTTCATAGGTAACAAAAGCCTCATTCATATGCCTGTCAAGGACATACCATTTTGGTTTACCTAAACCGGAAAGCTTGTTCTCCGCATCCTCTATTTTTTGCTTTGCATCTGCAAGGTCCTTATTGGTTTCAAGTTTTTTATCTTCATATTCCTGTTGCTTTTCAGTGAGTTCTTTCTCCCCTTTCGCAATTTCTGACGCTGCATCATTAAGTTCTGCTTTAGCATCGGTGAGTTTCCTATCAGCCTCCGCTTTTTTATCCTTATACTCCTGTTGCTTTTCAGTGAGTTCTTTCTCCCCTTTCGCAATTTCTGACGCTGCATCATTAAGTTCTGCTTTAGCATCGGTGAGTTTCCTATCAGCCTCCGCTTTTTTATCCTTATACTCCTGCTGCTTTTCAGTAAGTTCTTTTTCTCCGTCTGTAATTTCTGACGCTGCATCGTCAAGTTCTGCTTTAGCATCGGCAAGTTTTGTATCCGCTTCTGATTTTTGGGTATCATATTCCTCACGGCCCTCATCATAAACCCGTCTTGCAGAAATCAATTCGTCTTTCGCTTGAGAAAGCTGATTTTCGGCACTCCCAAGCTCTGCACTCTTTTCAGAATATTCGTCTTCACCTCTGTCAAGGGTCTGTCTGGCATCGGCAAGCTGTGCTTCACCTTCCTCTATTTGTGAGGCGGCAGCATTGTACTCCGCCCATTTCTGTGCAAGAGTATGCTTCATCGTTACAAGTCCGGCAAGCTGATCATACTGTTCCTGGGCTGCATCAAGTTGCGCCTTCATTACATCAAGCTGTGCAATCAGTTCGGCAGCCTGTTCCTCTGTAAGACCGGCGGCTTGTAATGCTGCCTGATATTGTTCATTCAGCGCATCGTATTCCGGCGTCCCCGGTTCGTAAGCGTCTCTCGCCGCTTTCAGCTGTGCAAGCTGAGAAATAGTTTCATATTGCGCTTTTGATTCATTAAGCTGGGATTCCATAGACGGGAGTGCGGCTTCTATTTCCTCCATCGTCATACCCATAGCACTTTCGGCTGACGCCGCACCTGCATCATATTGTGCTTGGACTGCATCAAGGGTCTCTTTATTTTTTGCAAGAGCAGCTTTTCCATCTTCAAGTTCATTTATTTTCTTATCGTAATCAGCCCAGCCGTTATCAAGCTTCCCCCTAGCAGCTCTCAATTCAGATTTCCCAGAAGTAAGTCTATTCCGATTTGCTTCAAGCTCTTTCTCATCATCATCAATTTTTTCCGCAGCATCTTCAAGCTCTGCCTTGGCATCGGCTAATTGTCGCTGAGCATCTGCCTTTTGCTCGTTATATTCGGCCAACCCGTCGGCATATTTCTCTTTTGCATCTTCAAGTTCTTTTGCACCTTCATTAAGCTTTTTTTCGGCATCAGCCAATTGTTGCCCGACATCTGCCTTTTGCTCATTATAATCAGCCAACCCGTCGGCATACTTCTCTTTTGCATCTTCAAGTTCTTTTGCACCTTCATTAAGCTTTTCTTCGGCATCGGCCAATTGCTGTTCGGCATCTGCCTTTTGTTTATGATATTCGGTCACTCCATCAACGTATTTTTCTTTTGCGTCTTCAAGGGTTTTCACACCTTCGTCGAGCTGTAATTTTGCATCCCCTAACTTTTCATCTGCCTCTTTATCGGCATCATTATATTCTTTCTTTGCCTCAGCCAAATCGGATTGGAACTCATCATGACGAAGAGTCTGCCGTTTTTCGGCAAGTGTTTCAAGTCGCTCTACAGCAATATCCGTACGGTCAAAATATTCGTTTTCAAAAGCGTTTAGTTCTTTTGCGCCTTTCACAGACACATACATATCCGTATAGCCATCCACGATAAAGTTTTTCTGCGGTACATACAAAACGTAATCAATCATTCCGCTACCCACAGAGGTGTTACCTTGCACAAAAGATAAATAATAAGGAGATTCTGCGACGCCGACAATGGTGTACTTCAACCGATCCAGCGTATCAGGAATATCACCGTTTGAATTTTTGTCCAGTGAGATGGTACTGCCGAGTACAATATTTTTCAATCCGATGGACGGACGTATAATTACTGCCTCTCCGTCATTTTTCGGCCAGCGGCCATCTATCATTTTCAACTGGTTCATATAATCAGGAGCGGAAGTATCGGTTGTTTTGGATAAACCGTTTATACGAAAAGCATAGTCTTTATCTCCAACAGAGCCCGTTGCATCCACCGTATAACTTGCCATAACTTCTGAAACACCGTCGGTGTTGCGTATTGCCTTCACATCTTCATCGGTAAAACCATACGTCGAAAGCATACGGATGTCCATGACGTTTTGTCGGTCGTAGTATTCATCCCCGACCCGTTTCATATTGGGAGAAACTGCCGCTAATCCGGCAAACACTCCGGCCCCCAAAAATGAGATAAGGATAATGGATATAAATCGGGTTAAGGAACTTTTTACAGCCCGTGTTGAACTTTTTTGAAATACTGTGCTTTTCATTACCATTCAATCCTTTCCGCAGGCATGGGATTTTGATTTTCCCGTATCTCCGATACTGTACCGCTATTAATACGGATCACCCGGTCTCCAATTGTTTCAAATGCCGAGTTATGAGTAATAATAACCACAGTTTTCCCGTTGTTACGGCAGGTATCCTGCAATAATTTCAAAATGTTTTTACCCGTCTTGTAATCAAGTGCACCTGTCGGTTCATCGCAAAGCAGCAGCTTTGGATTTTTGGCAAGTGCACGTGCAATGGCAACCCTCTGCTGTTCGCCGCCTGAAAGCTGGGAAGGAAAGTTATGCATTCTATCTCCAAGACCAACATCAATAAGGCATTTCTCAGCATCAAGAGGATCTTTGCATATTTGTGAAGCAAGTTCGACATTCTCTACAGCTGTCAGATTCTGTACCAAATTATAAAACTGAAATACAAAACCTATATCCTCACGGCGATACCGTATCAACTGATTACGGTTATATTTACTTATTTCCGAACCATCCAGGTAGATATTACCCGATGTGCAAGTATCCATGCCTCCGAGCATGTTCAGAACCGTCGTTTTGCCTGCGCCGGAAGGGCCAACAATGACAACAAGCTCTCCTTTGTTTATCGTAAAGTCAACGCCTCTAATTGCTTCAACTTTTACTTCGCCGCTTTGGTATACTTTGCGGACATTTTCGAATTCTACAAATGGCATGATTATTGTCTCCTTCTACTTAATTAATAAATTTCTATAGTGCCAAAAGAATCAAAAATGATTTATAAATTTTTAACTCGATTCAAAACTATAGTTGATTAATTGACACAAGTCTATTATAATAAGAAGTGTAATAAATAACAATAATCACATTAGTTTTGTAATGTCAATTAATCAACATTGTTTAAAATAAATGTTAATTAAGGAGAAAAATTATGGGTAACGAGAGTACAGACCGTCGTGTCCGAAAAACAAAAAAGCTGCTCCGCCAAGGTTTAACGGAACTGCTTGAAGAAAAAAGTGCGAAAGATATTACTGTCAGAGAGTTATCTGAGCGAGTCGATATTAACAGGGGAACCTTCTATTTACATTATAAAGATATATTCGATATGATTGAACAGATTGAAAAGGAAATGTTCGAGGATTTTCACAATGTATTAGCCAGACATCCATCAAAATCTTTAAACGGAAAACCACTGCCGATGCTTATTGATGTATTTTGCTTTGTCGCTGAAAACTCTGATATGTGCAGAGTACTTACAAGTAAAAACGGCGATATGGCATTTGTCAATAGACTGAAAGATTTGGTAAAACATCGATGCTTGAACGATTGGATGGAGATATTCAACACGGGAAAATCTCAAAACTTCGAGTATTTTTACTCCTTTATCGTATCCGGCTGCATTGGGCTTTTACAGAATTGGTTGGAAAATGGATTGAAGGAATCTCCAGAACACATGGCTTCCTTGGCTGAACAGATGATTATGACTGGAATTAAAGTACTTGAATAAAACCTTTATGATTTCTAAACCACAATACATCATCGTATCAACGTGTCTTGAGGAGATAAAAAAGATAGCGGGGTAAAATCCATCATATCTCTATAATACCTTAAACGTGGCCTAAGTTTGTTTCCTTTTTTTACGTTCTAATTTTTTCGATAAATGCTGTTGTATTTTTTTCTTAACAGGTTTTTTATCGGAACGTTTCTCCGCAATAAAAATAAAATAACCATCTCTTTCAATAACTTTACACCCTCCAAACACAGCTGTAATTTTGTTTTTATACCAGTCAAAACGTTTCGTAACCATAAGCAGTTTGCCGCCCAAGATTAATCGGTTGAAACTATTCTCAATAAAGTTTTTTGCTACAGAAAAGTCGGCATGATAAGGTGGATTGCTCAAAATAATGGTAAAATCATTTTCTCTTATATGTTCAAATCCATTGCTTCGCACTATATTTACCTTTCCCACCAAATTATATTCTGCATTCTTTTTAGCAAGCCTTATCGCTTCTTCCGATATATCACACATAACTACATTGTCTTCACCTATCATTTTTGCTGCTAAAATACCTACTACACCATATCCGCATCCCAAATCCAGAACCTTATCAGTCGGGAAAAATTCCACCTCTGCAAGCATCGCTGACGTACCTTTATCAATTGCGGAAGGTGAAAACACCTTGTCGCTTGTATCAAATTGAAGACCGACTTCTTTTATAATTGTCTTAATCATTATCTTTCACTCCAAATCTATTGATCACTTAATGGTTTGCAATCAGAAATTACCGCAGTAAAAACTATTTTCTCGTTCTCATAATCGCGGCCTGAAAGTCAGTATTCCTGCCAACGTCCATTTGTTTAAATTCGATGATTTCAAATATACCGCCTAATATCTCTTTCAATTTATACTCGGAATAATAGGAAAAATAGCGTGGAACATCGGAAACTTCATTAATATAATTGCTCTCTGTATCAATACCACCATATACACCCATATAGAACAAGCCGTTTTCATTTAAAACCGAGTCAATTTCATTCAATACATGTGATAAATCCGGCTTCGGAACGTGCAGGAGACTATTCATAGACCAGATACAATCAAATTTTCTGTTTAAAGCGGCAATATTGTAGAAATCCCACTCATATGCTTCTACAGACTTTTTACTGCAGATCTTAACCATTTCGCTTGACAGATCGACGGCGGTAACTCTTAATCCACATTTCATAAAAAACTGACTGTCTTCACCAGTTCCTGCCCCGATTTCCAGCAAAGACCGTTTATTTTCGGCCTTTATATAATTATTATAAAAATAATCTCTCTGATTTTTCTTCCATTCCTCTTTCGAGTTAGCATTTCTTAATGACGCTTCTTGATTATAAAATTTTTGCAAATTCAATTTTATTAATTTCGTATCCATAAATAAACCTCCTGATTTTACAGTATTTATATTAATCGATTCTTCACTTATCATTTTTTATTTATTATATTAATTATTTCATCAGCAATAATTTCCGGATGGTATTGATGAATATAATGTTTTGAATCTTTTACTACAAACTGCCTACTGTTATTCGACCATTCCATCATTTTTTTCTGGCTGTCCAACCATTCTTTACTTACATTGCCAAAATCGCCACTGGTTATGATTGTCAACGGTATATCTTGAAGTTTCCCTGCGTTGACAACCTTTTCAGCATTTTCCTGGCTTTTTTTCATTTCATCAATAATATTTTCGTTATTTCCCTTAAGAAGGGTAGCAGTTTCATCCAATTTCTTCAGCTCCGAAGGCAAAAGCCTAAGCCCGTTACGTTGGGAATTTACATAATCCGCAAAACCATTTGTCTTATATAGTACTCTCGCTATGCCAAAATTTATCAGCTGTCTTTGAAAAGTACTGATAAAGGTAATCGGCTTTGTTTTGGCATAAAGCTCAGGATTTCCCCCATCGATCAAAACAATTCCTTTCACTTCGTTTTTATACAATTGGGAATACCTTATTATTTCAAGGGAAGCCAATGAATGGCCTACAAAAATATAGGGTGGTTTTTGCCCTGAAACAGTCAGAATCTCATGGATTTCATCAACTATTACATCAATTTCTCGTTTTTTGTCCGTAGTATCACTGTATCCATATCCAAATTTATCATAAACTATAAATTTTGCAAATTTCGATATGTTTCCATAAAGAGGATAAAAATCAACATAGGGATTCACCGTTCCCCAACCTGCAGCAAATACTACAGTTGCATCTCCACTACCTCCTTCATACAGATGCATCTTTTTATTCCCGACCTTATAAAGCGTACCCGGAGGTTTATATAATTTTTCATCTTTTTTAACGCTCATCATTTGATATATATATCCGGCGGTTAATGCTCCAACCAGTAAAACAAAAAAAACAATACCGATTCTTCTTATTACATTTATTTTTTTCATTCTGTTCACCTCAGACTATACTGAAAGTATTACCATACTGTGTATTTACGTAAAATTTCTTTATTAGGCAACATTCAATACTCAAGAAATACAATTTTCATTCCTTCCATTATAAATCTAAAAGCCAATTTTCAGCTTCATTTTTGTTATTAAATGCTCTAAAGTTATCTCCTCTATTAGATTCGGATAAAAACTCCCTTAACTTTCCCTTAACTTTTTGACTGTCCGTAATAACAATCGTCACTTTTATGTGGTAATTTATAAACTTTTGTAATATATCTCCTGCCAACCCTGTCCTCAGCCTAAAAAAATCATCATCTAAAGCTTCCATATGGATCATTAACAGATTAGTATCGTGTTCAATGCAGGCAGCAATTAAATCCAATGCATTTTGTTCATTGTGGATTGGTGTTTTCGCTGAAGCACATTCAATATATTTTTTATCCTTTCTTTTAACAACAGCATAATTCATCGTGTTTATCTCCTCCTCGTTATGGTTACAAAAAAGTTCAGTGCGCAATCTTTTTATCCATTCCAACTCATTCTCGTAAGAAGAAATGATATTTTGATAAATCATATCCCATATAAATCCTTCTCTTGGAGTTCTGTTGGGGAAAAAAGCCTGTCTGCGTCTCATCTCTTGTTGTAATATAATTTGCATTTTAATTTCATCTTCATATTGAGATAACAAAGTATTCAATTCATCTGTGCTGAGTTGGTCCGCCCAAGCAAGTTGAATTAAAAAAGTTTTTTTAAATTCAGGAGGCTCTGGAGAAGAAAGTATCCATTTTTTCAGTTCATCCAATCCTTTTTCAGTAATTGTATAAATTTTTTTTGAAGGAGAGCTTTCCTGATAACGAACTTCACTCGTAACAAGCCTTCCGTCAAGAAGCTCTATTAATGATTTGTATATTTGGTTATTGTTTCCGGACCAATACATAAATGATGAATCCCTTATAATTTTTTTTAATTCATACCCAGTAAAAGAATTATAACTTAAAATTCCTAAAATTGCATATTTAATTGACATATCTTATCCCTCCTATTCCGAATAACATATGTTAATATTAACATATGTTATTCGGAAAATCAACTATAAAAATCAAAATTTTTTTGTTATCTATACATCTGTTTTTACTCCCTTTACAAGGTTAAAATACAAACTTTGTATAACGAATATCTTTTTCTTCTTCTCTCATTATCAATTTTATTTGATTACTCATAAGATGAAAAACATGTATTTTATATTCGTATATTCCCCTATATTTATTAATTATTTAAATTAATTTCTTATAATCTTCATTATCTTTAAATATTATCTGTCTGTTTATTTCTCTAAGCATCAATATATTTCTGTGCTGTTCTTTCTTGACTTTTTTGAATATAACTGACACTGTGTAAAATAATTATTGACACAGTGTCAGTTATATATTATTATTAGAGGCATGAGGAGATTATAAGTATGGAATTTATTAGGGCAAGAACACAAGAACAAATTATTAACAGGCAGGAAGAAATTATCCATGCATGTGATGTTCTGTTCAGTCAAAGCGGATATGACGGGGTAAACTTTAAGGCGATTTCCAAAATGACATCTTTCACCCGCCCATCAATTTACAATTATTATCAGACAAAAGATGAAATCCTATTGGATCTTCTTAAACGGGAAATGCTGCATTGGCAGGCTGATTTTTTAGATATTATGAATTCAACCAGTAGCATGACGAAGGAGCAGTACAGTATTTCTATAACCAAAAGTTTACAATCCCATGATAAGATGTTAAAATTGCTCTCCATTCTTTTTATATTCTTAGAAAAGAACAGTAGGGTTGAAAAAATAGCAGACTTTAAAAAGACAGTATTTCGCATCTTTGGAACGATCAATGAGAGTGTAAATAAATACTTTCCAAACGCCTCTAAAAAAGCAAAAGATACTTTTACATCTGTGCTTTTTCCATATATCCTTGGACTTCACCCAATGACATATTTATCAGAAAAGCAGCTTAGAGCAGTTCAACTGACAGGCATGAATTATACTGTACCTGATTTTCAGTATATGTGTTACCATGGAATTCTCCTATTGCTTTCCGATTTATAAAAATCGTAAAGCAAAAAGCTCTGAATACCGACGAATAAATTTATGCCAGGAAATATCAAGCTAAATAAAAAATTTGAAAGATGATATGGCACTATTTTGGGGAGGAATAAAAGAAATGACTAAAAAAGAAAAAATAGCAAAAATCATACGAACCGTTACAGTACCGCCTGTGATGGTCTGCATACTTCTAATCATTCTTTATTTTACAAAAGATGGAATCATCTCTGGACATACAGAATTGATAATATCTATTTTACTTTTGGGAATCGTTCCGTTGCTTTCATATCCATTGTCTATGTTAATACCAGCCTGGAAAAGAAAAGGCCGTGAAGGGCAACGAAGCCTTGCTTTTATTTTAAATTTTGTCGGATATCTGGCAGCACTGGTTTACGGACTGGCAGCGCACGTAACCCGGGACATGATGTTGATCTATCTCACCTATTTCATATCCGTTTTTGTCCTTACTATATTCAATAAACTCATAAAAATCCGTGCCAGCGGTCATTCCTGCTGTATTACAGGACCACTGGTTCTGATGGTTTACTTTATCGGATGGAAAAGCGTTCTGCCTTGTGCCGTACTATTTGTTTTCATTATATGGGCATCCTTGACATTGAAGAGGCACATGCCAAAGGATTTAGCATGGGGAGGAGTGACTGCGGTTATTGCTTTTGCCGTTAGTATGCTTTTAACTGAGATATAATTCCGTCGGCACTTGCGTTTTCAGCAAAAAATGCGTTGCTCTATGTCCTTCTATCAGACCATTTTTATAAGTACCTTCCGCTTTTACCCTGCTATTCTTAAAATAATAGGTCAGCTTATTTTCAACTAATTCATAGACTTTCTGTCCATTTACATATTATTTTTTTTAACATGATTGCCTCCACTGTTCATTTTTTATTGACGGTAATCACCTATTTTTAAACAGGTTTTGCCACGTTTTTCGTCACGTTATATTATTCAATTAGCTCATCACCTCGTAAATCAGCCGGATATAAGAGTTTTCAAGTATCTTACATTCATTTCAAGAGTTTGAAACAGTTACTTTCAAAGCTTTAGGAATAGGTGCCAATATTTCAAAGAATAACCAGTTAGCATAATTTGGTGACCTCCTTGGCATTAAGTATGACAAGGCAATTAAACTTGCAATTTATAGTTGCAAAAATATTTTTAGATATCTATTGACCAAACCGGTTTATCATGATATGCTTTTATAAACCGATTCGGTTAATATCATGTGTGAGGTGGTTTTTTGGAGAAATTTTTAAATTTGCCCGTAGAAAAACAGAATACAATTATCGACGCTGCCCTTACATCCTTTGGCACAAACGGCTATAAAAAAACATCGGTAAGAGATATAGCCTCTGCCGCCGGAATTTCAAAGGCAATGATATTTCATTACTTCGGGACAAAAAAATCATTATATCTTTATTTAATTAATTTATGCGGCAATATTTTTAAGAACGAAATTAATGAAAAATTCGATAATAGTATTACTGATTTCTTTGACAGAATTATTCTCGCTACTCGCATTAAAATTTCAATTATGAAAAAACACCCTGGAATCTTTTCCTTTTTAACCAGTGCATATTTTGAAAGCGATAGCGAAGTAAAAGTTGATAAAGATGCTATTTTTTCAAGCAGTGAAGGTAAAGATTTCAGAAGCAAGATTGCTTTCGGAGGTATAGATGCTTCGAAATTTAAAGATGATGTCGATCTGAAACTTGTAATGAAAATGCTTACGTTGTTTGGTTATGGATGTATAAATATAGCATCAAGCAAAATCAACGTAAATCTTGATTCATTATGCAAAGAATTTGAGGAATGCATTAATTTACTTAAAAATAATTTATATAAGAAAGAATATTTATGATCGATGCAAATAAAATATTTGAATATTAATTTATTAGAAATTTTTTTAATGAAAATACAGGAGGACATTTATATGAGTGTTATCGAAACTAAAAATCTTACAAAAAGTTACGGTAAATCAAGAGGCATCATCGATGTAAATCTGAATATTGAAGATGGATAGGTTTTTGGATTTAAACGACTTAAAAATCAAAGATAATACGGCCAGCTTTATATTCAGAGGAAACATTAATTCCATTATTAAAAGCGTTAGCCAAATTGAGCTTAGCAACATATCTATTGATGAGCCTGATTTAGAGGAAATTTTCATGCATTATTAGGATTGAACAATATGAATATGTATTTGCACGAGCTTAAGTCCATGAGAAAGTCAGCTATTATATGGACATGCGCCTTAATAGGGCTGGCGGCATTATATATTTCAATCTATCCTGAAATGGCAAATGATGCGGAAGATTTTAAGGAACTGCTTAGCGGTTACCCGGCCACCGTCAGGTCAATGCTTGGAATCGACATCAACTACATTACATCATTTTTAGGATTTTACTCTATGGTATTTTCCTTTATCACGCTTTGTGGAGCTATACAGGCCATGAATCTCGGCGTTTCCATACTTTCAAAGGAGTCACGGGAAAGAACAGCGGACTTTCTGCTTGTTAAACCTGTTTCACGTTCGGCTATCGTAAGTGCAAAGCTCCTTGCGGCTCTAACAATAATGCTTGCCACTGATGCCGTATTTTATGCCGCATTGTACATCATGGTCAATGTTGTTGAAATAGTGAATTACAGTGTAAAGCTGTTCTTCATGGTTAACCTTACATTGCTTTTTGTCCAGCTTATTTTTCTGTCCATCGGTATGGTTATTTCGGTATTCTTTAAAAAGATTAAAAACGTACTCCCGATTTCACTTGGCACTGTTTTTGGATTTTACATTGTAGGCGCATTAATTGCTACAGATAAAGGCAACGACATAGAACGTTTTATATCACCCTTTAAATACTTTGACAGTACTTATATCATTAAAAACTCAGAATATGAAGTACCATATCTTATTGCCGGTACAGCTATTATAATCGTCGCAATAATTGTATCCTATATCATTTATACAAAAAAAGATATTAATGCCGTAAGCTAAAGATGCTTCCGGATTGAATCAAGGGAGGTTTTATTACGAATATTTTCTTGAGGGAATTAAAAGCTAATCGAAAAGCTATTATCATATGGAGTGTCTGTATGTTTCTGCTGGTTGTAAGCGGCATGAGCAAGTATACGGCTTATTCCTCCAGCGGAACTAACAATGAAGTCTTCAACAAAATGCCGCATACAATGAAAGCAATACTCGGAATCGGATCATTTGATGTTACGACCATAAGCGGTTTCTTTGCTCTCATGTTTCTTTACATTGAGCTTACGGCTGCCATCCATGCCGCACTTTTAGGAAGCGGCATAATTGCAAAAGAAGAACGCGATAAAACTGCTGAGTTTCTGATGGTAAAACCCGTGTCACGAACTACTATCGTTACTTCAAAGCTCCTCGCAGCCTTAGTGAACGTCTTAATTCTTAACCTTGTTGCACTATTTTCATCGATAATTATGGTTAGTTCTTACAACAAGGGAAGTGATATTTCCGGTGAAGTAACAATGTTTCTATTGAGTATGTTTATAGTTCAACTGATTTTTATGTCCCTTGGGGCTTTGCTCTCAGCATTAATGAAAAATCCAAAGACTTCAGGTTCCCTTGCCACGGGAATAATGCTCGGTGGATATGTCATATATATAATTACGGATTTGACGGATCGTCTAAACGCTCTGAAAGTACTGTCACCTTTTAAATATTTCAGCTATGAAGACATCATAAAGGGAAAGGGCTTAAGCTCCAGCGCTGTTATCCTTTCAATTTTGCTCGTAGCCGTTTTCTTTGCTTTAACATATTTCTTCTATCGAAGAAGAGATTTAAAAGTATAATTTATCATTTTATGGTAACCAGTGATTAAACTTATATTTAAAAGCAGCCGGAAATATTTTTCGTTTTCCGGTTGCTTTTAGTTGCTTATATTATTTGATATGGCAGCTTATCTTAAACAGAAGTATCCGTCCGCATATCATCTTGAATATTCACAAAAAGTTTGTTTATCATTAATTGACCATCCTTAGCAGAGATGCTACATGGTTAATATATATCTTCAATTAGAGTAAAATAAAGCTTCTTTATACAAAAGGAGTAAAAAATATCTTCTCCATTATAGGATTTCTACATACCCTTCTGTTCCATGCACGCGAATTCGTTGCCCATCTTTTATCAGTTTATTAATATTTTCTACTCCGACAACTGCTGGTAAGCCATATTCACGTGCAATAACTGCTCCATGAGTCATCAGTCCACCAACTTCGGTAACTAAGCCTTTTATGGATACAAATAATGGTGTCCAACTAGGGTCAGTAAAGGAGGTGACTAATATATCTCCATCCTCTAAATCAGCATCTTCCAGGTTTAAAATGACACGTGCTCGTCCCTCTATTACCCCGGAAGAACAGGTAGCCCTACAATAGCGCCCGCCGGGAGATTTTCTCGTTTGTACTCTCCGGCAATGATTTCACCATCAGACGTGATAACGCGTGGGGGAGTTAGTTTTTTATATAATTTGTACTCTTCTTTTCGTTTGGTGATGATCCGGTAATCCAGTTTATTTGTGCATACGACTTCGCGGAATTCTTCAAAAGTAAGATAATATATATCTTCTCTTTTATAAATAACGCCTAATCATGCCGTATTTTGGATATTCACGATAACCGATGAAATTCCTGATTAGGCTGATCATTCGTTTTGTCTTCTTAGCTTTTTCTTCACCATCCGGCAATTGCTTCAATCGATCTAATAACTCTTGTTCTTTTTTCAAAGCTTCCTTTTGCCCTTGCTCAAATTTCCGTTTGCCGGTATTAGGCTCAAAGTTTTTGATATTACTGAGAATCATTGGGACAAGTGTAGTTGGTTTTTCACTCCAGCGAGGTTTGGTAATATAGATTTCTCCGGAACACCGCATTCCGTATTTGCTAAGATAAGCATAGATAGCGTCTTTGGTTTTCTGTCCGCCATCAAACTTAACCAGTTTAGCCAAAAAGTTATCATCTTTTACATGTCGCAAATAATCAATTACTTCCGGATAAGGACGAATCACATCTGCGACATCCAATAGTGCCAGACCCATTTCCGAAGTAATATTGTTTGATACAGATTGAGAAAGCGTATCTGCTGCATTTTCTTCACCTAACCACTTATTTATTTTTTCATTGATCCATAATGAAGCATTTATAGCAGCCATAAACACACGCGAACTTTGTGGGTCAAATAAAATCTTCCTTAACTCCTGAATATCTTCCAGAATAAAATCAAATAAATCCGATCCTGATTTCGTTTGGATGTTTGGCTTTTCTTAATCAAATCAGAAACGATTGCCGGATCGTTTTCGATTTGTGATTGAATATCCGAAGACGATATCCCGTTATTACCTTGGCTGAGACTCTTTTTTTGCTTATAATTCGGCATCAGTTTTATAAAATTCCGCTCAATTATGGTCATGAGTGCATCTTTCATCAGCGGATCATGCTGTCCCATGGCATCCAATAAAGTTTCTCTGCTGTCAGGTGAAGCCAGATTATGTGTGATATCAACAAACAACCTTCCACCAGCCTTACGCATGGATGCACGAGTCGTCAACAGGAAAAAAGACAATCCCAACGGTTTCATGGGGTCGGTCATCATTTGTTGGTGACCGACAGATATGTAAACGTGATTTTCTTGATCTTTTGTTTCAGGGATTAGGTATAAAGTAGTAATTGGCCTACTCTGGACAATATAAAATGCAAACTTCGTATCACAAATGCCTTTCTTTCCTAAGTACTCATTATAGCTACTCCATGGGTATTTTGCTATATCATTCTCAATCCCCACTTTAACTGGATTTTGATATATATACCGCAATACTGTTAAAAAATATTTATCATTTTCTACTACTTCACTTTTATATCTATCTTGAAATAAATGTCCGCTTCTTTCATATTTACAATTATACCAATATACATATTTAGTACCTATTCTTCGAAATACTATTCCTAATTCCTCTTTTTCTTCCTTTATCAACAGATGTATATAGTTGTCCATAAGACAATAAGCATATATTTCATACCCACATACTTCTTTATATTCTCTAATCGTTTGAACTAACTTTTCATAGTCTTCATTATCTTGAAATATTATTTGTCCATTTATTCCTCTAAGCATTGCATGATATATTTCTGTACTACTTTTTTTCTTGCTTTTCTTGGCATAAAAATCACCTCTAACTAAGTTTATCACACACTAGAAGTTATTACAACACAAAAGAACCGTCCCCTTGTGCTCTCTATATTTCTAAGTTATGTGTCTTGTATAGCGACTATCATGAAGTTTTCATGGTACAAAAAGGCATCCCTGAAGCAGGAATGCCTAAGTATAATTATAATTATTATCTGTTAATAGACCATGCCATCCTTAAATAAGTATGACGAATCCCTCTAATAGCTGTGCTATATGTTTTGATATTTTCAGGTAGTGCCATACCTAGGTAACCGGAGTCTCCAATATGATGGATATCAGTTCCTGCCATTTTGCACATTAAAGCAATCTCCCTAATTGTCTCTGGATCCGCACCTTCCTGTGAAGTTCCTATGGAAGTTAAGGTTGCTACACCAAGTTTATGTGCATAAGCAATAAGTTTTTTAGCAATATCAAGGGTTATTCCTGGTACAGTACCAGGGGCAGGAATAAGGATTACATCAGCACCGGACTTTACGAATTCTTCAATATCATTTTTACTTATAATGTTATCTCCTGCTTCAGAGAGGATACATGCAGCGTGCATTTTACCAGCACAGAGGACTATGTCATCACCAACAACAGCGCTAATTTCTTTTAAAGCTTTAGCAATCTGTGCATTTCCAACACCGATCCCTGGGTTACCGGTTATAAGTATAAACTTTATACCTAGGTCCCTTGCTTTTATAGCGTTTTCTGTAGTAGCTTTTCTACCTTTATTAAATTTTAATTCGGGCAATTCAAGTCCAATGCTTTCAGATACAGGTTCTAAGTTTATTCCTAATGGTCTGCCTACAAGACGTTTAAGTTCTTCAACTGCTTCTGGACCCTGTTCTATTGGGATGCCTTTAATTAAAGGTTTATTTACATCAAGCATGTTTAATAATATAATATCTGCGCCCATAGCTGCAGCTAATTCTGCATCAGAGATTTGGTAAAGAGTTGGGTTGAGATGAGGGATAATTTCACTCATTAGAACCCTGCCTTCACTCGCAACAATAGAATTAAGAAGGTCCTTTTTACTTATGTTTTTAAAATCTGAGGCTGCCAAGTCTAAAAACCTTTTCATATTTTATCTCCTCCTCATGTATTTTGCTTAAGTTTGTACCCTAATTGTTAATAGCTAATCCCAGCTGTTTTTTATTTCGTTTGCGGTGGAACCACACAAGAATATTTACTCAGGTATCTCTTTTCCCTGGTTATCTAATGGGCTGCTTTCGATCAGGTAACGGCGAACATGAGCTCAGCATAGATTCTCTTTATGTCGTCTATATTTCCATATCCAATTCAGCATTCGTTCCTAGTTCCTAGATACCCATGAAATCCTTCCAATAGTTTCTGGGCAACCTTATCGCTTTGAGAAGATGAATAATAGAAATAGGATGCCGTGATATTCTCCGATACCCCGCTCCTAAAGTGAGTTTACCAATTTTTTAACAAGTTTTATATCGACCACATCGTAATCCATTGTATGCGGATCTGAAAGATATGAATAACTTACATTATTCCTTATAGTTGTTGGATCAGTGCGATAATTTTTGCATGAAGAGTGAACTTGACAAATTCCTGTTTTGGCTATTATTTCTTTGGCATTATCTGCATTGATTCCACTGCCTGCTAAGATTTGAATCCGCTTTCCAAATTTCATCTGTAATAACCGAATCAGTTCAGTTCCTTCCATCGCTTTTGCCTCTTGCCCACTGGTTAAAACGCGGTCCACATTGCAAGAAATCAATTCTTCCATAGTCTTTAGTGGATTCGGGCAGACATCAAAAGCTCGATGAAAAACAGCCTCCTTTTGACATCCGTGAATCAAATCAGCCATTATTTTTGTCTTTTCAAGATCTACATTATTATCGGCTTTTAAAAATCCAAATGCAATGCCATCCGCACCATTCTCTAAAAAGATCTTTGCATCTTCCATCATAATCATTGCATCTGAATCGTCATAACAAAATCCAGCAGCACGTGGGCGAACCATACATACCACATTTAATTTTGTCTCTCTCTTTACATGAATTAAAGTTGCCAAACTCGGGGTCAATCCTCCAACACTTAATGCACTGTTAAGCTCAACGCGATTGGCCCCTCCTTTATAAGCCGATAAACAGTCTTGATAACTACCTGCACATACTTCAACAATTTTCTTCATAAAACATCCCAGCTTTATTATATTTAAGGATATCCTTAATGAAAATTAATCAATATATTTTAAATCTTCAAATTCGTCCATAGGCCACATTGGTCTATAAATGCGTTTGAAAGGAATCCTTTCCGACCTTTGCACTGTTGGGCCATCAGTCAACGCCATAATATGATATGCAGTCTCAGGCACTAAATACGTATCAAGATATCCCATTTTAACAACTGCAATATCATAGTCATGAAATTCTAATCCGGCTTTATGGAATTGATCCATATTACCATATTGTATATTCTTATTTAGAATTATTACGTCAATAAAGGAATTATCAATATTTACTGTATATGCTTTACCTACAACATATGAACTACATAACCCATACATTTCTTCACCTATTTGTTTCAACGTTCCTTCAATATGAACCGGAGTTGACAATTCATCTTCTCCTACTCCTAAATCAATTGAAACATGGTCTCCTATTTTATATAGATTCATTTTACTATATGCTATCGGATCATTAATTCCTGCAACAAGTATTTTTTTCCCACATAAATCGGATTTTAATAATTCTCTTAAGATAACTGTATTCTGGCCGGCTCCACCTGCTCCACAGTTATCTCCTGAATCAGTAATAACTGCTGTTTTCCCTGCAAAATTGATTGCTCTTTTTACAGATTCGACAGGTTCATCAAAATTTCCGCTAAATTTAAATTCTTGTCTATGTGCCCAGGCATATTCTGAAATCTTGTCTGCAATTTTTTCGCAATATTGGATATCCTGTGGCGTATTCGGTACAACTACAACCGCCGCGCCTAATTTATCGTCATCATGACGAATATATCCTACATGATAGGAATCCGAGAAAACTCTGGAATCTTTTTCAGCTTCATCCAACATTGCATTTATAGTCAGCATAGGTTCCTGTGCTGAAACACTTCTTTCTCCCCCAACCATAATTGGTAATTTTCGAATAATCGGCTTCATTTCTCTTCTATTTTCTAAAAGATTAATAAATTTTTCAGCAACTAATCTTTCTGTATCTACCTGATCCGAATGTGGAGATTCTCTATAACAACGAACTAAATTAACATTTCTCGCCAATTTTTCGGTTATATTTCCATGCGGATCCATTACTACCGCAATTGGCATGTATTTACCCACGACCTCTCTGATTTTCTTAATAAGATAATGCTCTCCGGAAACTTCATCAAGATTCTTTATCCCGCTTGCACCATGAAGTTGAAGATACATTCCATCTATTTCATTAATATTATCCCTAATTGTATTTATAATTTTATTTACAATAAAATCAAAGGCTTCACGCTTAATCATCCCACTTGGATTAAGACCTGCAAAAATTGCAGGAACTAGCTCAATATTTTTTTTCTCAAAAACATCTTTAATATGCATTGCTTTTATGCAATCGTCTCCATACAATAGCAAAAATTCATCTAAATCTACGACATGGGAGATATGTTCATTACATTCCGATGTAATATGTGCTACTAATACTTTCATATTTATTTGTATGATATCTATAGAAGCTAAATATCATATTCTCCTTTCTTTTTAGATTTATTTCCTGTGGTTCAATGTAGCTTATTTACTTTATCTGATTCTGCAACGTCACTTAATTAAACAGACAATGTATCTTTATTTTCTTTCACTTGTTTTCCAGACTTTTCTGTAAAACCAAATACTAATCCTAAAATAAAACTAACTGAAAATGCTATAACACAAGCAATGATTGCAGGGACTAAACTTGAACCATCTCCACCTGCACATACCGTAAAGAATAAAAAATTTCCTGTTCCTATGGTATATGCTTTTACATTTAGTATTGAAGCAATAATACCACCTATAAAACCACCAATGAACAACCATGCCATAGCTTTTTTGAAGCGGAAAATACATCCGAAAATTGTTGGCTCACTGACTCCTCCTAAAATTAAAGTAATTGCATTAGATGTATTCATTGCTCTTTCTTCCTTTTTTGATCGAATAGCGTAGGCAATAGCTACTCCTATTAAAGCATATGTGGCAACAATGGCACTCAACCAAAATAGGTTGTCATATCCATAATTTGCAAACTGATTCAATATAACCGGTACTAAAGCCTTATCCATTCCTAAACCAACAAGCACATACCATAATCCACCAATTAATCCTACTGCTAACGGCCCAACTGTTGAAACAAGCCAGTTAGCAAACATTGCAATCAGAATACCACAATAGCTTCCAATAGGACCTAATAAACATAGTGTTATGGGAAGCATAATAAGAACTGTACATAAAGGAACAACAGCTATTTTAACAGACTTCGGACAAATTTTATCTATATATTTATACACGTAAGATAAAATCCAAACCATTAAAATACTAGGTAATAATTGATTTGAATATTTAACTAAAGTCATTGGTATACCAAAAACTGTAAATTTAGTACCTTCTGTAACTAGTCCAACCAATGTTGGATGAACCAATACGGTGCTTAAAAATAAAGCAATTGGAATACTTGTATTAAATCTTTTTGCTGCTGTCCAAGCGACAAAAACCGGGAAATAATAAAACCCAGCATCTCCTACAAAATTTAATAAAGTTAAAACGTCACTCTCTGCTGAAAAAAGATTCAATAAATTTGGTCCTAAAATTGTAGCAAGCATTTTTATAATTCCAGCGCCAACAAAAATTGGAAAAATAGGAAATACACATTCCGAAATTGTACCTATAATAACTGTGTTAAAAAGATACTTGAATGAGAACTTTTTCTTTTCTTTTAAAGCGGGATCAATATTTTCTTTAATTGTATCTTCCTTTTTAAATCCCTCAAGTTTGCAAATTGTTTCATATACATCGCCAACTTCTTGCCCGACTATAATTTGTAATTGATCGCCAACCCATTGGCATCCAATTACACCCGGTATCTTTTCAATTTCATTACTATTTACTAATTGTTTATGCTAATCTAAAAATAGGTCAGCTGGCTCATTGAAAATTAGGTCACTTTCTTAAGAAAATATGGTATCCTTTCAGTATAAACTGGGAGGAGGAAGAGAAGGAAGTGATAAAATTGAATCAAAAACAAAAAATCATACTTAAACATATTGACGGTATGAGCAATCGAAGCATTGCCAGTGAGCTTCACATGAGCAAGGATACTGTAAATAAATATGTAAATGAGTATGAAAATCAAAAGCAAGAACTTTTAGCAAAAAATCCTGAAACAGATACAAAAGAATTAATTCAAGCAATTGTTGAAAAACCAAAATACAATTCTGAAAACAGAGGGCCAAACAAGGTAACATCTGAGATGATTGAAGTAATTGAAGAATGCTTAAAGGTTAATGAATGGAAGCGTGCTAACGGTATGTCAAAGCAGCAAATGAGAAAAATTGATATTCATGAATACTTGTTAAAGAAAAATTTTAATATTAGTTATTCATCAGTTAAAAGATTAGTTAAAACAATCGAGGATAGGCATCGTGAAGCTTTCATAAGACAAGAATATGTTCTTGGAGATGTATGTGAATTTGACTGGGGTACGGCAAAATTAGATATAGGGGGAGAAGGATATAAAGCTTATCAAATGGCAGTTTTTACTCCTGCTAAAAGCGGAATCAGATATTCAATGCTTTTTAAATCTCAAGATACTCCAGCATTTCAACAATCACATGCAGAATTTTTCTCATTTTGCAAAGGTAATTTTAGAACAATGGTCTATGATAATATGAGGGTTGCAGTTAAGAAATTTGTTGGATTGTTCGAAAAAGAGCCAACAAAAGCATTGACAGAATTATCAATATACTATGGATTCAACTTTAGGTTCACGAATATTGCAAAAGGCAATGAAAAGGGCCACGTTGAGAGAAGTGTAGAATATGTTAGAAGAAAAGTATTCAGTGAGCCGGGTAATGACAAATTCGACACTCTTGCAGAAGCAAACAAGTTTCTTTTTGAAGAATGTATGAAGCTTAATAATAAAGAAACATCTAACGGATTGGTGCCGATGGAAATCTTTAAAGAAGAGCAAAAACACTTGTTTCCTAACTTACCTAAGTTTGAAAGCAGTATTTATTCAGAAAACCGTGTTGACAAATATTCGACCGTAACGGTAAGTCAAAATCATTATTCTGTGCCGGATACATTAGTTGGTAAAATGGTAAAAGTGAAGATGTTTACAGATAAGATAATTATCTACTACGATAACAGCATTGTAGCTAAACATGACCGCAGTTTTAAACTGCATGACTGGAAAATTGAGATTCATCATTATCTTAGAACTCTACATAAAAAACCAGGTGCCCTCAAAGGAAGCACAGCACTGCTCCAAACGGACACCCAGATCAAATATATCTATGAACAGTATTATACCAAAGATGCCAAGACATTTCTACAAGTTTTAGAAATTATTTATGAAAAAGGAATCCATGCTGTGACAGAAGCTTTAAGGGAACTTGAAAAACTGTCACCAATGGATATGAGTGCTGATAAGGTTAAGGTGATTTGTGAAAGTAGAAAGGAAAAAGAAATTTGTGTTACTGTTCCATTAAATGATCATCTAACTGAAAAATCAAGGAGCACATTATCGATTTATGATAAACTTGCAGCACTCCAATCAAGAAAGCTTAACAAGGAGGCTGTATAGTATGAAGGTTAAATTAAATGAAGAGATTAAAGAATACTGTAATATATTGAAACTTAAAGGAATTAAAACTCACTATGAAGAAGTAATATCTGAAGCGGCTGATTATGAGGATTTTCTTCATAAGCTTTTAACTTATGAGATGGAAGAAAAGGATAAGCGTTCCATTGAATGTCGTATTCGAAATGCACATTTGCCTTACAGGCAATATATTGAAGATATTGAAATTGACTGTCTCCCAGTAGATATGCAGAAAAGACTTCCTGAGTTAGCAACACTTGATTTTATCGAAAAAGGCAAAAATATCATAATGACCGGTAACCCGGGAACCGGAAAAACTATGGTTAGTATTGCTTTAGCATTAAAGGCTTGCATGGCAGGTTATAAGGTTCTGTTCACGACAATTCCACTACTGGTTACTACATTGAAGGAAAGCAATAGCGCTAAGACCTTGAGATATTTTGAGAATAGATTTGAAAAATATGACCTTGTAGTGGCAGATGAACTTGGGTACACCTCGTTTGACCGGGAAGGGACAGATCTGCTGTTTAATAATCTTTCTTTAAGGGCAGCAAGGAAATCAACAATAATTACTTCTAACCTTTCATTTGAGCGTTGGATTGAGGTTTTCGGTGATCCGACAGTTACAAGTGCGATGATAGATAGACTTACTTACAAGGCAATTCTTGTCGACATGGAGGGTGATTCTTATCGGCTAAGAGAAACATTAAGAGAAAATGGTGCATCTATTAAATCTTTAACAGCTTAAAGTATTTGTGCCTTTGTACACAAATTTTAGAGGCACATTTATTTACAAGAAAGTGACCTAAAATTAAATGGTCTTTTGACCTAATTTTCGGTTGACAAATACACTAATCCTTTGTCTTTTAAATTAAATCTTAATCTAGTTACACAATGTGTAAAAAAGCTAATGTTATCTTTACCTCCAATACTTTTGACGATTTCAGATGACATTATTGAATAATCTTTCTTTTTCATATTTCCTCTCGTATGATATTTATAGAAGTTAAATATCATACTCTCCTCTCTTTTTAGATTTGTGATTTATAATGCATTTCAGATACTGTGGACATTTATAAGCTGGATATGCCTGGTCTTATGCTCATGAGCATTTATTCCAATCAAGTCTATGATGATAAATCCAAATGGTATTGCCAAACTCAACACCTTTGTTAAACAGAGCCTAAATTTAAAAAAGACTACGATTAGAGTTGACTTTTCATGGCTGACCACCTTATAGTTTTATATGCAAACGATGTTGCGCGCAATTACATCGTATTTGCTAAAATAAAAACCTCAACATCAAAAAGAAAATTATCCCTTTTTATGTTGAGGTCAAGCCCTGTCGGTAACAATCCTCACGTACACATAATCTATTAATGTGTATCATCAAATATAGTAATTCTTCATCATTTAATCTAAAATCTAGCATCTTGCACAAATAATCTCGAATTCTTATCGTACAATCATATATATCTGTATCTGTAAATTTATTCTTTAACATTTTGTATATTTGTTCGTTATCACTCTTCATCTGTTCATTTGTTCTTGAGAATAAATAATGCAAATGTGATACAAATCTAAAATAATTAAATGACGACCTATCTATCTTAATATTAAGCTCATCTTCAATTAGCTTAGTACAATTAGCAATAATCTTTTCTTCATTCTTTTCATCAATAGGATTATTTGTAATTCCATAATTTACTAAATGTAGTGTAATGCTCACTGCTTCCTCACTCAGAAGATTAACATTTAATTCGTTTGAAATTAATTTAACAGCATCTATACCTATTTCTGTTTCTTTTGGATACAAGTGCCTTATTTCATATATCAATGGCAACTTAATACTAATGTTGTTTTGCCTTCTTTGTATTGCATAATTGATGTGATCAGCCAACGATAAGACAACGTTAGACTTATAGCTTGTATTAAGTTTAATATTTGCCATATCAATAATCTTACTTGACACCTCTAGCACATTTTCAGGTAATGATGCAATTACGTCTAAATAATTCTTATTAACATTATAGAATGTCCTTTCTATCTTAGATAAGGGAACTTCTTCATTAGCTTTTAGAAAGCCAACTCCCTTTCCAAAGATTACTACCTCTCTATTTTTACTGTCTTTACAAAGGGAAACGTTATTATTTATGTTGCGAACAATTTTCATAAATTTTCTCCCCATTTTTATTGTTTTTTTTCTAATTTAATTATTATATCATTTAAGCTTACTTTCTGATTTGACTTCAATATATTTAAACTATATTCATCACCATTAGTTAAAATCATGGGCGTTGTTAGATCAATTTTTTTCGAATTCATAAATTTTAAATTAACTTCTAATAATTTTGTGCCTCGCTTCACTTTATCACCAGCTTTAACAAAAACACTAAATCCCTCACCATTCAAATTAACTGTATCAAAGCCAAGATGAATTAACAATTCGCTTCCATTTTTTGTTTTTAGTCCAATTGCATGTTTTGTTTCCGCTACCATTACTACTTCTGCATCACATGGTGAATATATTTTCCCGTCGGATAATAAAAAAGCAACACCGTCTCCTAATAGTTTTTTAGCAAATAGTTTATCATTAACTCTTGTAATAGAAATAACTTCTCCATTTGCTATCGAATACAACTCTTCATTTTTCTTTTTAATCAAATTAAGCATATTTCTGTCACTCCTAATAAAAAAACTCTTCGAAGTCTTGATTTTATAATCAGTATTTACTAATTATAAGGTCAAGCCTCCGAAGAGTAACAATCCTTACTTAATCTATTATAAAGGATATCACAATAAACAAAAAAATGCAACAATTTAAAATAATCTTTTATAAGAATTTATTTTCTTAAATTCATTTCTGATAATCGAAAGGAAAGATACTAAAATGAAGATCCCCCGCTACTTTTAGATTTCCTTCTGCTATCATTTCCCTTAATACTTTTTTTGGTAGTGCTGACATAAAAATGCTCCTTTCCGGTTTTCATATTATTTTTATTCTTGCCAGAAAAGAGCATTTATTTTCACAAAAGCACAAATTATTTTATATTACTGACGGTTTTGGAGATGTTTGTGGGTTTTTGTGGGCCAAAAGTACGCACGTCTCCACATGGGTGGAGTTGATGGAATTGATGTCTTGGGCTGCTTTTTTTAACCTTACGTTTACGGGAACATGCCAATGGGTTTTTGGCTGATTTTTGAAAAACCGCCGTTCACGGGAACATATCCACGGAAAACTTATTTATGGAAACATATTCACGATATTTGCGTTGTGGGCAACATATTAACAGCAGCAAACTGAAATTTCTTACCTTATCCATCAGTTTCCCAAGCCATCTTGGATTGAGAGTTTAATAGTGATGTCCTTAGTGGACTTTTAAAGCTTATGTTCGTAGAAACATATCCCTGTGATTTCAGCTGTCTTTTGAAAAACTGAGGTATAAAGGAACATATCTATTACATTCTTTATAAAAAGATGATACATCATGACTATAACTACAAACACAGAGTATAATAATTTTAACAAAATTCAGTTTAATTAAATATAATTTAATCTGCATCACTGTTCATTCTTTTACTAAATATCAATACTGCTAAAATAAAAATTACAGTTGCATATCCTATTACCCACCAAAGATGTGGAAACATTCCACTATAGTTACCTGCAAGTGCCGATTTACCAGCATCAACTGCATGAACAAAGGGGAGTGCATAAGCAACCTGTTTAAAAGTTCCACCGACTAAATTTAAATCGAACCATGTTCCAGATAGCCATGCGGCAAGATTTGTAAGTAAAGCACCACAAACTCCCCCAACTTGTTTATCTGTAAGTAAACTTCCTGCCAATAACCCAATTCCTATAAAAAGAATGGATGTTGGAATGAGTACAATAAATACAATCAATACATTAACGCTAATTTTAAGTCCAAGGAAAAATGCTGCAATAAAACAAATAGCACTCTGCACTATTGCAAATGGCAAAAGTGGAAGTGAATAACCAAGTATAAAATTAGCTCCAGTAAGTGGAGATGAGAATAATCTCATTAAAAATGATGTACTTCTATCTTTTGCAATAAGCATTCCAGAAAATGTTGATATAAATGAAAATCCAAAAACAGCAATTCCTGGCACAAGATTTTCGATTTCAAATAAACTTACTGGGACATTAGACTGAATAATAGAAAGTAAAAACAATATAGCCAATGGAAATCCTATACCGAAAGCTAAGTTTAAAGGATCCCTTAAAATTTCCTTAGCATTTCGTGAAGCAAACGCTAATGTTTTCATATAGATACACCTCCATCTGTAGAAAGAGCAATAAATGCATCTTCAAAATTTTGTGCATTTGCACATTCCATAAGTTCCCTAGCTGTACCGACTGCTTTTAGTTTGCCTTTTGTCATAATACCAATCCTATCTGATAGAGCTTCAGCTTCTTCCAAATAATGTGTTGTGAGAATAATAGTAATTTTACCTTTTAATTCTTTTACCATAGTCCAAAGTTCACGTCTGGCGATGACATCAAGACCAAGGGTAGGTTCATCAAGAAATAAAATCTTCGGGTTAGAAATAAGAGACATTGCAATGCTTAGCCTTCTCTGCCAACCTCCTGATAATGTCTTCGCTTTACTTTTTGCTATTTCCGCAAGTCCAAAACTTTCAATTATCTCATCAGCTTTTCTTATAGCATCTTTTTTGTTATTGCCGTAAACTTCAGAAATCAATTGTAAATTCTCCTTAACTGTTAAATTTGGTGCAACTGCTGTTTCTTGCGGAGACACAGCTATTTTTTCTTTTACAGCAAAGGGATTTTTAACTATGCTATCTCCAAGTAGTATTGCATCACCACTTGTTGGGCTACACAAACATGAAAGCATTTTAATTGTTGTTGTTTTTCCGGCTCCATTTGTACCTAGCAATGAAAATAATTCTCCTTCTTTAATAGATAAATTAAGCTTGTTTAATGCTACTTTTTCTTTGTACTTTTTTTCAAGGTCTATGGTTCTTATCGCAATCATTTACCTTCATCCTCCATCTTACTAACATTTTTTATTCCTTTTGCAAATTCAGTCAAATGTTCATTATTTTCGTTATTTTCATTTCTATCAGGCTTATATTTACCGCTAAATATTTCATCAGCCATTTTATCAAAGTAATCAAGTCTCTGAATAGCTATTCCTCTTTCTACATCTGCGAGTAAAAGAAGTGTATCACCTGGTTCTATATTAAACATCTCCCGTGCCTCTTTTGGAATCACTATCTGTCCCTTAGCCCCTACCTTTACAGAACCCATATACTTATCTTGTTTGTCATTTTCTCGTTTTTCCTTATTGTTATTTTTCATATAATATATCTCCTTTCTTAAAGGGTATGTTAAGTCATACGTGTTATACTTGTATAACTAATTATACTTAAGTAATCATTTCATGTCAATAAAAAAGTAGGAGTTATCATAGAGTTTTTTCTACGAATTCTCCTACTTTATGAAGAATTTTACTTAATTGCTAAAGAACTTCTTATATTTTGTTACATCCATCCCATCTTCTCAACCCTACGAATTTATCTATTCTGTCTCCTCAACCCTACCTAATTTCAGACTTATTTTACCACAAAAAAACATCCTCGATATGTTTCCATGAACACATATCGAGGGCTTAGGTTGAGTGGACAGATTTACTTTCATTTTATGAAACCCAGTATTTTCAAGGCTTTCCGAGCTTTACTTTCTAGACATCAAGACAACTGTCTCCACATGGCTCGAGAGGACAGAATGAATGTCATTTGAGTGTGTCCGTTCTCGGGAACATATCCACTCCGTTTTTGGTGCTATCGGTAGACGGGAACATATCGATATTCCTATTCAGAAAACTCTTTACTATAAACCACAGTTCCTGAAATGTCTTCAAGGGCTCCATCTCCAAGTTCTAGTGCCATAAAAAACTCGTCTGGCACATCGAATGGGGCTTTAATCCCCCATGTACTTGCGGGTTTAAATCCAAATCGTGGGTAATATTTATCATGTCCGAGAACAATTACTGATTTGAAACCTATTTCTTTTGCAATCTTTAAACTTTCACTGATTAATGCACTACCTATACCTTTATTCTGATGTTCAGGTACTACAGAAACTGGTGCTAATGCCAATGAGTCATATTTACTTCCCTCATTTTCTATGAGTAACTTTGTAAGCATTATATGCCCTACAATTTCCCCATCAAGCTCTGCAACAAGTGAGAGTTCTGGTATAAAAGCACCGCCTTTTCTTAATTTAGCGACTAGTAAATGCTCTTTATGATCGGTATGCTCAGCATTCTTAAACGCTTTTTCTACCACTGTTTCCGAAAGTTTATAATCTTTTTCCGTTTCCTGTCTTATTATTATATTCATCTTTAAATATCTCCTTGAGTTAATTGGTTTACATTTATTTATTCATTAATTGCTCTAACCCTGCTTCGGATGTTAGCATTTCAAGATTATTGAATATTTCCTCTTCGCTCCAGTTCCACCATTGAAGCTTTAGCAGGAATTCAATCTTTTCGTCACTTATTACCACCAATTATCGTTGTTTAATAAAACACATTTCCGTAAGAATATTGAGTATTAAAAGAATCAAGAATAGTCTTTCGATAAAAAGCTTTTTATAACCTTGGAAAATTCTTCTGGTCTCTCTTTTTGAGGCCAATGTTTGCATCCTTCCATCAAATAAATTTCCGATCCTTGTATACTATCATGTGCTTGTTTCGCATATTTAACTGGGACACTTGAATCGTTTGTACCATGTACTATTAATGTAGAATTTTTTATTTCAGACAATCTGCCCGCTAAATTCGTACGAAGACCTGTCCTTGTAATTTCACTTCTCTGAAATGAAATAAATGCTTTACCCGCATCGGGAGCCTTTAGAACCTCCTGTACTTCATCTACAAGTTCTTCTGATAACTTGTTTGGATCTCCAAACAAGCTATTTAACAATGTCCATTTCACAAACGCCCTGCTTTTACTAGATAATTTATAAGATAGTTCATTGAAGAAGGTTTTGGTATACCAATAGGATAGACGGTGATATGGCAGTTTGTTAAAAATTCCCCACGCGTCTACTAATATTAATTTTTCTACTCGTGTTGGATATTCCAACGCAAACTTGAGAGATATTCCTCCGCCAAGCGACAAACCAATCAAACTAGCTTGATCAAAATTCAGGGTTTGCATGAATTGTTTCAAAAATTCCACATAAAATGAAAGGGAATATTCTATATCAGGTTTGTCACTCTTTCCATACCCAGGTAAGTCCGGGGCAAATACACGATTTGTTTCAGATAAAGGCTCTATTATTTCGCCCCATGAAATACGTGCGGAATCTACGCCTGCACCATGTAAAAGAATAACAGGCGGGCCTGTATCACCAGCTGTATAGCATTGAACGTTGATATTATTTATGTTTAAACTTATCGTATTTATTTTTGAATTACCTTGCATCTTCTTTGGCTCCTTCCTCTCCATGATTTATCCCGATAATCTGATCAATACACAGTTCAGTAAGTTTCTTTAACGATTGATCTTGTTTGTGAAGCCAGAGCATCACTACTCCTAGAACGGAGGCTTGCAATAAATAGGATGTATCTTTCACATTCATTTTCGCAATCTCCCCTTTGTCCATACTATATAAATCACAATGACAAATGGCTAAATCCTCTTAGTGAAAGGCTTAACATATATATGCACATAGTTTTTTTAACTTACTCTTGTTTTTATTTATAGAACAAAGATAAGATTGAACTTCGTTTAATAATTCTGTAAATTGATCAAAAAGTGTATTGTGTGTAACAGCAGCACGTATGTTTTTCCACAAGTGTTCTATTGCATTAAGTTCCGAGCAATATGAAGGCAAGTATAGAAACTCTATATTCTTTAATTCTTTCAAGTATTCGTTTATACCTTTAAAGTGATGATATTTTACGTTATCTGCAATTATTATTACTTTTTTACCGCTGTAATTTTTAGATACCTTATTTTAAAAAAGACTTGAAGTTTTCAGTATTTCCCTTATCACTAAATTGCTGTGATAATTCGCCGGTTTCAGGATTTACTGCCCCAAATATTACGTTTCTTTTTCTTGAGCCGCTGGTATTTGTTTTAACTACTGTTTGAGTACCTTTTTTAGACCAAACCGAAGAAATTGTAGGTTCAGATGTAATTATTGCTTCATCTTCGTATACAATTACGGTATCTTCATCTTTAGATTCAAGTAAGCCGTTAAGTTCACTCCGAAAATTTTCTAAGGTTTCTTTATTTACTCTTTTATCTGTTTTCTTTGGACGAGTCTTGGAGTAGTTTAACCGGTGAAGAATGTTGTAGGCAGTTCCAAGGGCTATAGTTTTATTAAATTTGTTTTTAACAAATGAAACAATAAGCTGCCCCGTCCAGTTACTAAAATTTAAACCCGCATTTCTTGGGCTTGATGATAATGCTTTATCAATTTCTTTCAATTCATCATTAGTTAGTATGTTTTTTTTAGGCGGATGGGGTATGTCTTTCAGGCCCGCCAATCCGGCTTTATTATATCTATGAAGATATCTTCTGACTGTAGAATCAGATTGATGTAACAACTTAGCTACTTCAAGGCTGGTATATCCTTCAAAGAAGTGTAAAATTGCAAGTAACCTGATTTTAAGCCTTACATCTTTTTCAGTTTGATATAATTGCTTCAACATATCATATGAAGCATATTTAGGATTAACCTCAAGTTTTTTTCTCATGATATCATCTCCAAAACTGTATTTTCTTTAGTATACTCATTTTGGAGATTTTTAAGCAGTATTTACAGCTATTTGTTAATAAAATTTATATAGCTTGAAGTATCCTCTGTACTTCGTTATCAATTAGTAAATTTCTTTCCTGCGAAATAGCATGCAATTCTTGATCCTGTACACCTTCTAAATAAATAGCTATCATAATTATTAAGGAAGTAGCATCGCCATTTTCTGCAGACCAATATGTCAGAAAATTTCGCAACGTATTTATATTGGGCTCTTTTAACTGGTTCTTTTCAACTACTAATCTTGTTTTTTCTAATGCATACCGAAAAAAACTAAGTATTAAGCCTTTTTTTGAACCAAACCGCTTTGACAAAATTGCTGTTGAGACATTGGCTTCTTTTGCAATTTTTTCTAATGACAATTTTGAATAACCATGCTTAGCAATTGCGGTATAAAATCCTAAAAAGATTTGTTCATCACTGTATTTAATTGGGCGCATTTTGCATACTCCTTTAGTAAGTAATTATTCACTTACTAATATATATATAAATAATTAGAAAGTCAAACATTTAATTTAAACCTCACTAATACTGTCAATAGTGCCAGGCACCGAACTTTAGAATTTCTTTCTTCTTATTCATCGACATTAAGTTCTTTTATTAGATACCTGGCACCTTTGTGAAGCCTAGAGATTAATAGTTTTTAACCATTTTATAATTCACCAATGCAATACCGTTTCGGATAACTTTATTTTCTGCTTCAACTGTATAACCTTGTTTTTCAAAAAAGGGCTTGGCGGTAATTGATGCATGCGTTTTAAAGTTAAATAAACCCACTTTTCGTGCGCAGCGTTCTAATTCTTTTACCAGAGCTGTAGCAATACCCCTACGCTGAAAATCCTTATGAACATAAAGTTTGTCCAGGTAGCCGGTATAATCCATGTCCGCAAATCCTACGATTCCTCCATTTATTACTGCTACCAATGTATTATGCGCTATAAAAGAACTATTCCAAACTTCCAAATCAACATTTCCCGTTGCCCATGCGTTCAACTGCTCATTTGTATAATCCTTGGAATTGATTGTATGCACAGTATCATAAAACAGTTTTGCCATAAAAGCACAGTCACTTGGTTTATATTTTCGGATTATCATAGTTACCTCTTTTTATTCATTAATTGCTCTAACCCTGCTTCGGATGTTAGCTCTTCAAGATTATTAAATATTTCCTCTTCGCTCCAGTTCCACCATTGAAGCTTTAGCAAGAATTCAATCTTTTCGTCACTAAAACGTTTTTTGATAAACTTAGCTGGATTTCCACCATATATTGTATATGGCTCAACACTTTTCACTACTGTTGAATTAGCGGCAATAATCGCACCATCACCAATTATAATGCCTGGAATAATAGTTGCATTTTGACCTATCCAGACATCGTTACCAATCACTGTGTCACCCTTAAAAGGAAGTTGTTCAATTGCAGGAGTTACTTTTTCCCATCCACAGCCAAAGATATTAAAGGGATAGGTCGTAATCCCATCCATTCTGTGATTTGCACCATTCATAATAAACTTAATATCCTCTGCAATTGCACAGAACTTGCCTATTATTAGTTTATCCCCTAGAAATTCGTAATGATGCTCTATATTATCATAAAATTTTTCAGGAGATTTATTATTGTCGCTGTAATAAGTGTACTCACCAATCTCAACATTTGGTCTTTTAGGTAGATTGCTTATATAGCAAACCGTCTTTATATTTTCATTCGGATAAAGCTTTTTCTTATCTGGCCCCGTCATTGAATATGGACTCCTTTCAGGTATTCAACCTCATTTACTAGTCTTTGAAGAATCTCTATTCCTTTTCTTGTACAATCTACATCAGTTGATATTAAGGAAATAACCTTATCGACCCTTTCCTTGTAATCGCTTGGCTTGATCTTAAAATCTTCAATCATCTTAACAGCCTTTTTTTCATTTATACAGTATTCTTTATTTATTGCAAACAAGACTTGATTAAGGGAAGATATGCTTCGAAAGCAATGTCCGCAAACATAGGATACATCGTCTTTATCAATATTGTTCTCAGCAAACATTAAAGAGAAACCTGCCTCAAACATAAAAAATTCAGTTAATCCCTTCTGCAAAGCGGTTGGATAACGTTCTGCTTGCTTTTTAAACTCATAAAAGTTTTCATCATTAGCATATTGTATCTTGCTGATCGCCAATTCTCCACGATACATAGCACTTATATAACCATGTGGATGCCCAGTCTGATAATTGGCAGTAACACTTCCTTGCTCCGTATCTTTGATTATTTGTTCCACCCGTTTTATATCACGTAAAATCAAGTCAACATGATACCCGTTTATAACTAACCATCCGCCACCATTAATCCAATCACCCCACGCTCCGGGAGGTACAACAAGGTCGATTCTATTCTCATCATCCAATTCTGTAGCAATTTGATTAATCGCTGTCAGGTCAAATGATTCTGAATTGTAATAGATTCCTATATCTATATCAGAATCCTCTGTATGGGTACCTCTTGCACGGGAACCCCCTAATACGATGCCTTCTATATAAGGCAAAGAGGATAATTTTTCTGTCACTGATTGAATAATATTATCTATCATACGAACACACCCTTTATTTTATTTTGCATCTAATTTTCTAATCTCAGTTATCATTGGGCAAACTATTGCAATGCAAATAATTAAAATACCTGATAGTAAAAACCAATGATTTACACCGATTTTATCAGCAAAGAATCCAGAAAGAATTAACCCAATTGGCATAGCAAGAGACATGATACTTCCAGTTAAAGAAAATACACGTCCTAAATATTCAGGCTTAATTTTCTCCTGAAAAAGAGCTGTTTGCACACCGCTGTAAAACGGAACCGAAAGCCCCATTATTGCACAGCAGACTACAAATATGAAAAATCCACTTTGAGGAAGTAATCCTGAAATGGTTAAGCTTATCCCCATCATAAAAATTGATGCCATTATTAATAAGATTCGCTTTTGGTAATTCCCAAATAACCCTAATAATAGACCCCCTATCAACATACCAGAGGCATAAGCAATCTCCGTAATAGAAATATGCATCGGTGTACCATTAAAATATTCCATAGTGATTAAAGGATATAATGCATTTATGGGCATATAAACAAACATATATAATGTTCCAACGAGTAATAAAGCAAATAATCCTTTATTTTGCCGTAGTACAGCCATTCCTTCTTTCATTTCTCCTATGAAATTTGGTTCCAAACTTTGCACTTGATCACCCAGCTTAGGAATACGTACAAGTGCTACCGTAATAGATGCAATCACAGCACCCAATACATCGATGGCAATAATAGCATTTAAATTCCAAACGGAGTATAGGAATGCTGCAACTGCTGGACTAACAATATAGCTTATAGACTGCAAAGACTGACTATAGCCTGCGCATTTCGTCAGCTGTTCTTCTGGTACTAAAAGTGGCGTAACCGCATTGAGTGCTGGGGTATGAAAAGCTGTTCCAATGCTACGGATAAACAATACTATCATAACTATCCAGACAGGTAGCTCCATATACAATGCAACAATAGCAAGCACTGCCCCAGCTGCTGCGATGATTAAATCAGCACCAATCATTATCTTCTTCCTATCATGACGATCCACTAGCACACCAATCGCAGGTCCAAAGACCGCATAGGGTAAAAAACCTACTAGTGAAGCCATAGACAAGACCATCGCAGATCCTGTTTTTTCTGTAAGGTAAAAAATAATCGCCATTTGCAGGATAGCACTAGTGATTAATGATACTGCTTGCCCTGCCCATATTGTATAAAACTTAAGTTCCCAATTGTTGTATTTTCCCATTTATATTATCTCCTCCATATTATTTTGCTTGAATTTCTATTTTGAATAGCATTCTAGGCAATAAAAAATGCAGGCCAAAATCCACAATGTGGCTTTTGGTCTGCATACATACAATTTGGAAACATTCATATTAAAGACATAGTTAAATAAAGCTATAGTTAAATGTTTTATATCTCACTGTAACTAATGAATGCTCAATATCGTATAAATAAGCATAACAAAAAAGCCTATCATCGGGGATAGATTCTGCTTTTTTTATTGCCAGCTTATCTTAAACGCATTGAGGCTGTCATAGTTTCGTTTCCTCCTAAACTCTTATTTGTATCAGCATATATTTTAACACAATAAGTCGTTTTAAACAACGTTTAAAATTGAAAAAAAGCCATGGACAGTACAACAAACATATACATCCCAGGAAGATAATATTGATTTAATTATAGATTACCTGAATATACCGATAAGCCATGCTTAATACAATAAACAAATAGTTTGCCACCGGTGGTTATAGGAAACCTACAAGTTGGACTTTGTTCTGGGTACAAGCGATTTAGAAATACTCTGTCACTTTTAACATAGGCCACAAAAGAAAGATAATGATCTTTGGTCATTGGATGGTCAAAAGTGGCAAAGTAATCAGTATCTATTTCCTCTACCGTGATTTTTGGTGCAATAGTTGCAACAGTAGGCAAGATACGTTCTAATTTTCTTCCGCAGCAGAAGATAGAGGCACTTCCTGTGCTCACCAAAATATTGCCACAGGAAGGACAGACATAAAAACGTACTTTATCAATATTGCCGCTATCTGGCTTATTTGATGTAATTTCACCCTCCATCATCTGTTTCATATCAACACCCAAAATAGCGGATAGTTCCGGCCACAACGACAGATCAGGACAGCCTAAACCACATTCCCATTTTGAAACCGTTTTATTTTGAATACCCAGTGCATCTGCAACATTTCTCTGGGTAAGGTTTTTTTCCTTTCGTAGTTTGGCAATTAATTTTCCTATTTTCACACAGTCCATGCCATCACCTCCATTTCTCTTTAGTATATCATAATACTACATGAACCTTGCGATTATTTGTACCAACCTTGCTGGAAGCTGCCTCAAATCGGTTATATCCAATGTATTTTCAGCTCCATAAAGTTCTCGGATAGCCTCCTTATCCTGCCCAATGGCGGCAGCAAGGAATTGTATGCCTTTTCGCCTAAATTCCTGCAAAGTATCTTTCATATCACACGCTGCCTTTTCACCTGAATAATCAGGCATAGCTTTAGGCTGCCCGTCACTGATGCTGATTATTAATTTGGTTCTTTGGGGCGTATTAAGCAATCTATCGGAAATAATGCGCAATGCCATGCCATCCCGATTGTTGCTGCGAGCCTGAATGTTCATAAGAGCATATTTTTCATCTGCATCTTTGCTTTCAAAGTCTACATAGGCATGGATGGACATTTGCTCCAGCTTGGAGCGGTCTGCTGTATCCCCGTAGACCATGATTGGAATACCGCATCTTGTGCAAAATTCATACAAGGCAACAGCAGCTTGCTTTGCAGCTTCTAATCGGCCAAAGGCTGACATCGAAGCTGATTCATCAATCCTGAGAGCAACCGCAATAGAGGGTTCTTCCTCAGGCGGACGCTTGCGGGCAAATGTGCGAAAATCCATAGAAGCAACCTGAGCCGCGCAAAATTTTGTGCCATACAACCTCGATTTCGCGAATTCAGCAGATAATTCATGCTCCAACAGCGGATTTGTTTTTCTGATTAATTCCCGAATAACTGGCATTAAAGTTGTCATCATACGGTTATACTCTTCCTTGTTCTGGTAGGTAACTTCCGGACGATGGACAATCAGCTTAATATTTTCATGGACACTTCCTTGAACACTTTGCCGTGCTTCCCTGTTCAACTGTTTACGAAATTCTTTTTTTTGTAATTCGGTTGTATCTGATTTATCGAGCTCATGATAGAATGGAGTGCCATTTTCCCCATTATCATTGCTTGAAATATCAGTATTTTCATCACTGCTCGTATCAGAATGCCCCTCACTGTCTTCTGATTTTCTCAGATGCACTGCATTTTTATCAGCTTGATCTGTCTTGGCAGAGAATTCTCCGTTTTCGGAAATATTAAGTTCCATTACTTCAGAATTTTCTCCGTCCTTTTGCGATTGACATATGTGATCCATTTCCTCAAGCTTTTCTGTCAAGCCATGACTAGCCAGTGCCTGCTCTAAAATAACAAGCTCCTGCGGATCGGTCGTGATTTTGTATAACACCTTATAATATAAACTTTTTTGGATTGAGGCACCACTTTGAACGGCATCCACCCAAAAGATATAGGAACGCATACCGGCCACACCTTTAATGGCATTGGCGCGGGCTGTCTCATCCAGCACCATAATCGTTTCAGCTAAAAGAGATAGTACAGGTTCAGATTCATAACCGGTCTTAGCTTTAACCCGCTCCATCATCACTTCTTTAGGCGGTAAATCTAGTTTTTCTGCATGCTGCACTCGATCTCGCAAAGCTTCATTTAAGGGCCGGAAGCCATTGTAACCGCGGTTTGTTGTGATAACCGCAATAAAATCAGGGTGACGATGCGCGATACGAGTTGGCAAGTTTAGACTGCCATCTGGTTCTAATGCGGAATTTAGCGCCATTAAAACAGCAGCATCCCGAATCACTGTCGGTTCCTGAATCTCCAAGAGCCATCCATTTTCATATGCACGAACAATTTCAGAAGGATAATAGCGATATTCAACCTTATCAGAATGACCATCTTCTTCTGACAGCACCGGAAGAATCGAACCCAGGACATCGGATTTATCCATATCTGCAAAACAGGTTACTTTCGTATAAGGCAGGTTAAAATCAGCAGATAAAGCTTTGGCAATCTGGGTTTTCCCCGAACCAGCATCCCCCTCCAGCAAAATGGTGCTGATTTTCATTTCACCGCGATTCCAATTTCTTACTACTTCTTGATATATACGTTTTTCTGCTTCACTCTCAATATGTGAAGGTGGTTTTTGCCAGACAAGGGACTTCTCCTCTTCTGATAGCTGTCTGGTAGGTGATAAAATACTGGTTTGTTTCATATTAATATAACTCCAATTCTTCTAAAATTCGGTTAAGCACCCGCTTGCGTTCTCCAATTATTTCTCCTAAATCATTTAAACTTTGAGCAAATGCTTTGATGTCCTCATTGATATTTTGATTGTCTACACACACTTCTACTGGTAATACCCCACCTTGTACTCCAACTCGTTCCACTGTGGGTTTTTCCGGGTCATATAAAAGGGGGAGTCGGTAAGCCTCCTTGAAGTAAAGCAATGTCCTGGACAAAAAAATCATCAAATCAAATATTTGATGGATGGGTAGCTCCTGGGCCAAAATCAATTCACCATCTTTATCGTTTTTCCAAATCTGTGCGGCAATCTGCATTTTTTTATTTTCTTCCAGCATAGGCGCACCTAGCGTTAAACGTTTGATGTCAGATTGATAAGCATTTCTGCCATCTATACGCTCATAACCATTTGACACCATAACAACTTTTTCATTCATCGCCATATCCTCCTTGCATTTGGATCAGCAGCGATACACTGTTCTCTCAAACTTTCTAATTTTGCTGTATGATCTTCACGTGGGTCATCATACTTTAACACTTTAATAACTGATAGTTCAAAGCCTTCAGAGCCATATTTGTTCCAGAGTTCCTGTAATCGTTTATTAGGATGCCAGTTGGCTGCCAATTTCATATTAATGCTGTTAAAGTCTGATTTTGTATCTTTGGAAATACCCAAAAATACCTCGCCAGTTTCTTTACAACGGTAAGATATTACTCCCATTTCAGGATGTCTGTTTTTATAAGCTTCTAAAAGCTCTTTTTTTCTTTTTGTATCCATCATTTTCACCTCGACTCTAGTATAAAACAATGTATCTCAAAATATAATCCACGCTCCGTAGACTATATGAATCCAAAATTATCCAATAGACAGTATTTTATAAAAATAGTAGCTTGTGCAACTTGCCGTTAAGTTTTTTCAATTTCCTGTATGACATAAGCATTATAAAAACGAAAAGCCGCCAATCAAGAGCTGTTTCCCTAAATCAGCGGCAAGCCTTATATCTAATTTTCTATATCTATTGCAATACTTGACTTAAATTCCACCTCAATTCTGTCATCATGCACCGTAACCCTTTCAATAAGCCGCCTTACTAATTGCTCATCATATTTCTCCAACTCGCAAGATTGTTCATTCAAGAAATCAGTCATTTCAGCGATTCGTTGCCTTTTCCCTTCTCGCTCTGCATTCTCTACTATATAAATTACAATGGCAAATAGCTAAATCCTCTTAGTGAAAAGCTTAACATATATATGCACATAGTTTTTTAACTTACCCTTGTTTTTATTTATAGAGCAAAGATAAGATTGAATCTGATTTATAGATAAACAACTTGGATGTTAAAATTTACTTGTATACTTATGTCTACCTCATCTGATACAATTAATATCAGAGAGGAGAATGTAATATGGCAAGAAAATGTGTTGAAGTCAAAACTTTACATGGATATACAATTGAAAATCTTAATGAGATTGAGAAAAAACTTAAGAGTGATTACTCAAAATCATTAATAAGGGCAGTTATCATGAGATATCAAGGCATTCATACATCTGTTGTCGCAAAAACAATTGGCAAATCTGTACCGTCAGTTACTATATATATTAATAGATGGAATGAATCAGGTATAGATGTCGCTGCCGATCTTCGTGGTGGCAGTGTAAGTACTTTTAACAACGAAATGCTTGATGACCTAAAAGATACTGTTATTAACAAAAATCCAAGAGAATTAGGGTTTACCGCAGCCACATGGAATACCCATATGCTCAAACAATATATTGCTGAAAAATATGGCTTAGAGTATTCTTCTGAATGGATACGACAATTGCTTATTAGATTAGGCTTTTCCTATAAAAGGGAATTATATCAGCCAACAAAGGCAGCCCCTGAACTACAGGCACTGTTTAAAAAAAATAGCTGACCTCTTGGATATTGTTGAGAATACAGAGGATATCTGCCTTTTCGCTATGGACGAAACAGGCATACGGCTTGAATCTAAAAATCACTATTCGTTGTTTATCTATATATTAATTTTTGTATTGAATCTTCAAAATATAAATTATCTCCATCATTATAATCCCTAAAATTATTAATAAATCCAGCCTCATTATCATATTTAATTTGTAAAAATAAATCTCCCATATCAATTTTATTATCTTTATTAGATTCTTCCAATTTAAGTGAATCGTTATTACCAACCCTATATACTCTTCCATTTAAATAATATATATTATCTTCTATAGAAGAAACATTTAATTTATTGGACAAATCAGCATTGTAATATTGTGCATAATAACATGTCCAATCTTTTGAATCAGTTACAACATATTGAGCTTGCCAGTCACCAAATTCATCGTCTGATTCCGGAAAATAAATAGATACTGATTTGTTCCTGCAGTTAACTGTTCAATCTCATCATGCTCGTCATCAAATAATGCTAAACTCATCTGTGCAGCTAGATCAAAAGGATTATCTCTATGACCATGCATCCTTATCGTTCCTACACTGTTATCTACTTCACTTTCAAAATATGCCGTACCTCCGACATCTCCTTGGTTAAAATCAATTGATTCTGAATATCTATATGTCTAGTCACTATCGTGTTCATAATAAGAATCATGACTTACGAACATATCAAGTGCTTCATCAAAAACCTTTATTGCTATTTCATACCAACTGTTATAAATTTATTTTTCCTAAAACCAACACGCATTCAGCAACATTGTCTTCCCCATGAATTACCAGCAAAATCAATGTGCCGAATTCAAAATCTAAAATCATCCTTGCTCTCTTACCATATACTTTTACCTCTTCAGCATCCAACGGTTTATTCATATCCCCCACCGGTGAGAGAATATATATAATCAGTCCTGAAATTGTGGAAGACGCTAGGCATTTTAAGAACTTCAACATATACTTTTTCATAAGCAATCCCACCTTTTTGTTTTTTCTAATTATATCAGATATTTAAGCTCGTACCGTTTATTGTAACGAAATGTATATATTTTTGTAATAAAATGTCAAATTATTTTTGGAAGCAAAAATAACATGCTTAAACCTTCTTTTATCCCGGCAATATTACAGTGACCTTAAACTCTTTATCATCGTAATGTATCTTTATATGGCCGTTATTTCTGTTAACAGCTTCTTCAACACTTTTCAATCCAATTCCATGATTTTTTTCATCATCTTTCAAAGTAAGCAATATCCCGTTTTTCTTTTTTATCTCTCCGTTGTATGTATTAATTAAGGTTATTAAAGCATTGCCTTTGCTGTAATTGATTTTAACAGAAAAAATTTCTTGCCGCTGCATTTGTCCAATGCGGTAATGGCATTATCCATAAGATTGCCAAGTATTACTGTCATATCATATGCGGATATGCTTAGCTTTTTCGGTACGTCTACTTCTACATGCAATTCAATGTCCATATTTTCCATTGTTTGCAGCTTGTAGTTTAAAATACTGTCTACAATTACGTTTTCCGAATTTGAATACACCGTCCTGGCATTGACAGAGGAAATAATATTGTCTACATATTCGCCAAACCTGGTGTCTTCTTTATTGAAATTCAGATTTTTCAACGCAATCATATGATTTTTTATGTTGTGCCGCACAGTCTGCACTGAGTCAAGCGACTTCCGCATCAAATCCAATTGTTTCTCATATGCCTTGTTTTGCTGCTTCAAAAGCACTTTTTCTGTTTTAGCGGAAAACGAAAGGTATAAAGTATCATATAAAAACAATATGGCAAAATTTGTCCCTAAAATAGAAATAATCAATATTATCATTTGAAATTGACCAAAGCTACCATTAGCAAAAAAACTTACAAATTGATATAATGACGCCAAAGAAACAAATATTGTACTGAACCAATCCGATTGAGGAATCATATTCACTGTACCCGAAAACAGGTATTGCAAAATACCCTGTAAAAGAAACAATAAACGTTTCTGTAAGCATTAAAACCATAAAGGACAAGCCGGAAAAAATGATTTTTTTTGCTAAGGAACCATGATAATTAAGCGACAGGCAGAAGAGCGGTGAGGCATAATAAACCTGCTTTTTGAAAGCTGCTCCATTACAGAATCAACAGTTCCGTAAAAATAAAATGTCCCTTTAAAAGAAATTAGTTTTATCTGCCTGCCCGAACTTTCAAAATAAATTATTTCTTTAACAGGCAATTTATACATCTGATTGTCCGTTTTAAACGAAAATGTCTTATTTTCTTTTTCAAGAAGCATTGTGGCAAGCTTTATATCATTTATTATTTTTTTTCTATCTAAAGGCTTCTGTAAAAAATGCAACGGCTGTACGTCAAAACGTTGCCTGTCATAGCTGCTTTTTGATAAAATATACACTATTTTTGTTATATAATCCTTCAATTCATCTCTTATAAAATGTCCAACCTCTACAACGTCATTCCATAAACCTGTTCCCCGGCTTTTTTCCTCGTCAATTCAACCCCGCCGATTATGTTTGACCACTGGCCGTTTCCGCCGAACTGCATCTTACAGCCGTATTTTTGGTTTAAAATATAAAAGTCATAGGACTGCATCAGCATGTAGCCGAATTCAAAGAATGTGAGCCCCTGCCGCATTATGGACATGACCATTATTTGTATGTAATGGCCTATGTGAAGGCTGTCGGCCGTAGGGTCGAATCCTAAGCAAATACAGAAACTCAATATATTAGAAACAAAAATCACAATTTATTGCGATTTTTTATTATCGATTTATTGCGCAACCTCTAACCTGAAAAACTTAGGTGGAAGCGTCCGAAAGGACGCGCAGCTGCACAATTCTATTGTGCGTTCAGTAGGGATTGGGAAGCCTTCCCCAACAAGCATTTTTTGCAAAATTAACCTCAGGGGAATTGAAGCAAAAAAGCAAGGTGTATACCATTGCCAAGATTATCTTGAATTCGTGATAACCGGTTTTATGGTTCCTGTTTTGTGTTCCCGAGAAGACCATTATAATGAAATTCTTCTGCTCAAAATGCAGACAATGGCTCACTTTACTTGTAAACAACCAAAAGTGAAGGTTATTACAACAAAAAATAGCGGGTATTGCAACTAAAAGTGGCGAAAAAACAACCAATAGTTTCATCATTTTATTGAATTCTGCGTGAAAATAGGTTAAGATAATAGCGTCGACTAAATCAAATAAGAGAGGGTACCCAACATGTTAACATCAATTATGATAGGAAATAAAATTAAAGAAGCTCGAAAAGAGAAAAAATTATCTCAAGCCCAACTTGCGCAACGACTATCCGTCAGCTCACAAGCGGTTGGAAAATGGGAGCGCGGAGAATCGATGCCGGACATCATTACTTTTAACCAGCTCGCGGAAATCCTGGGTGTTGATTTAAACTATTTCTCTGAGAGCTTCCAATCAGCAATCGCCAAAAAAGCGTCTGCTGATTCATCGGTTGAGCAATCAGTCGAACTGCCGCCCGAAAATGAAAATAAAAAGCTCGGTTGGGATATGTCAAGCGAAAATTGGGTGGATGCAGACTTTTCCGGATTAAAAAATCCGCATGGAAAATTTAGCTCTGCCAACATGCAGCGATGTCTTTTTATCGGTTCAGAGATGGCGGGGCTTCTGCTGAAAAGCAACAGTGTAAATAGTTGTGACTTCTCAAACTCCGACATCAGCAGCAGCCGCATTCAGAGTTCGGATATAATAAATAGTAAATTTCGGAACTGTTCATTAAAAGAAGTTGAGTTTTCTGGGAGCCGTATCAAAGGCTGCGATTTCTCTGATGCCGATTTTACGGGAGCGGCCATCAAATCTACTGAACTGTTAAAAAGTATAGTTACTGGTGCAGTCTGGAATAATACCACCTTTTATGCCGCACAGTTTAACGATATTGTTTTTGACGGCACATTTAACGATTGCTCTTTTGAAAACTGCGACTTTGCCAAGCTGACATTCCAAAATGCAGCGCTTATTAACACTTTCTTCAAGGGTAAGAGACTGAAGCGGATTCGGTTTATCGACTGCAAAGCAGACAGAATGACTTACGCCTTTTTGAAAAACGGGAAGGCGGACATGACCGGTATCACGTTATTAACACCATAAGGAGGGAAACGAATATGTCCCAAAATGAGATAGCCATCTCTGTACAAGGGCTTAAAAAATCCTATAAAAGTACGCCTGTGTTGACAGGAGTAGATTTTCAGGTAAGAACAGGCAGTATTTTCGCCCTGCTCGGCTCCAACGGCGCGGGCAAGACAACGATTGTTAGAATCCTTACCACACTGCTCAAACCGAATGGAGGGACAGCTACCGTCAACGGCTTCGACGTTACATCAAAACCCGACTATGTGCGGCAGTCAATCAGCCTGACCGGTCAGTTTGCCGCCGTGGACGAGATATTAACCGGGCGGGAAAATTTGATCATGATTGCCAAACTGAGGCACCTCAAAAATCCGCGTCAGGTCGCGGATGACTTATTAAAGCGTTTTGGCCTGCCCGATGCTGCTGACCGAAGGGTTTCTACCTATTCGGGCGGTATGCGCCGCAGGCTCGACATCGCTATGAGCCTTATTGGAAAACCGCAGCTTATCTTCCTCGACGAACCAACCACTGGACTCGACCCCGAGGCCCGCATCGAGGTTTGGAAGATAGTCAAAGAGCTTGCCGACAGCGGAACGACGGTATTCCTGACTACACAATATTTGGAGGAAGCGGAACAGCTTGCCGATCAAATTGCGATTCTACATGAGGGTAAGATTATCGCTAACGGAACGCTCGCAGAGCTTAAAAGTTTGTTTCCACCCGCAAAAGTTGAGTATGTTGAAAAACAGCCGACGCTCGAGGAGATATTCCTCGCAATTATCGGCAAGAAGGAGGAAAAGTAACGATGAAAAAGTACTTTTTCAGCGACATGGGCGTCATGCTTGAACGCTCCATGCGCCATATTACCCGCAGTATGGACACCATTATCACGGTCACTATCGTACCGATCATGATGATGCTGTTGTTCGTCTACGTATACGGCGGTGCGATAAAAACGAGTTTGGGCGTAAATGTGAATTATGTGAATTATATGCTGCCGGGTGTGTTGCTGATGGCTATTGCAAGCGGCATAACCTATACGGCCGTGCGTCTGTTTTACGATGTACAGGGAGGTATATTCGAGCGGTTCCACTCCATGCCGATTGCACGTTCCTCCATGCTGTGGGGGCATGTGCTAACCTCACTTATATCAAATGCGATTTCAGTTGTTGTCATCATTTTTGTTGCATTGCTGATTGGCTTTCGCCCGTCGGCGGGGGTGATGTCATGGCTTGCCGTGACCGGGATACTCGCGTTGTTCACGCTGGCCCTGACATGGGTTGCGGTGATTCCCGGACTGACTGCAAAATCGGCAGACGGCGCGACCGCATTCGCTTATCCGATCATTTTCCTACCGTTTGTCAGCTCCGCTTTTTCCTCGACCGCAACAATGCCTGCCCCCGTCCGCGCGTTTGCCGAGAATCAGCCCGCATCATCAATAATTGAAACTGTGCGCTCGTTGCTGAACTCCGAGCCTGTCGGCAATAATATTTGGGTCGCGCTTGCATGGTGCGTCGGAATTATGCTCGTAGCTTATATTTTTGCAATGCGCGCATACAAACGAAAAGCGGCTTAATGTGTGCTGGTATTCGTTTGGTATGGTTGTTAAGGAGGGGATGGTACGGTGTGCAAGAGCGAGTGGATATTATGCCCGGTCTGTGGCAACAAAACACGGGTCAAGATACGTGAAGATACAGTGCTTGAAAACTTCCCGCTATTTTGTCCCAAGTGTAAACAGGAAACGATAATCAGTGTAAATCATCTGAATTTGTCAGTTATCAAAGAGCCGGACGCTAAGACGCAGAGCCGATAACCGTGAGTGGAATCACAGTTGTCGGCTCTTTCTTTTATGATGCGCTGGATGAATTTATATATTGACTTTACGGCAGAAATGACTGCAGACATGGAACTAATAAAAAAATGAGGTGTTAAATATGTTTTTATCAGTATCAAACCTTACAAAAAGTTATCATACGGGGATTGTTACCCATGTGCTCAAAGATGTGGACCTGAAGATGGAAAGAGGACAAATCGGCGTAATATTAGGCCCCTCCGGTTCGGGTAAATCCACGCTAATGAACATTATAGGCGGCGTAGACCGGGCGGACGGCGGCACGGTCGAAGTGGGCGGCGAGCATATTACGGACTTCAATGACAATCAACTGGTAGAATACCGTCGAGAGCGCGTGGGTTTCGTATTTCAGTTCTACAACCTTATGCCAAACCTTATGGTAGCTGAAAACATTGAAGTTGTATCGAACATCAGTAAAAAACCACTTAAAACAGATGAAGTGCTTTCTGCTGTCGGTCTTTCCGATAAAAAGAACCGTTTCCCTCGGGAACTCTCCGGTGGCGAGCAGCAGCGCGTGTCAATCGCACGGGCCATCGTCAAAAACCCCAAGCTCCTGCTCTGCGATGAGCCCACCGGAGCGTTGGACCTCGAGACCTCCCGGGGCGTGCTGTCACTGCTCCAGAAAGTAAACGCGCAGTTCGGCACGACCATCCTGATGATTACCCACAACGTCGCCATCGCCGGCATGGCGCACGTCGTGTTCCGGCTGAGAAGCGGCGAGGTTGAGGAAGCCGCGCACAATTCCGAAATTATCCCGGCGGAAAGGATTGAATGGTAATGGTGCTGCGAAAACGCGTATGGCGTATGATCAAGAAAAACAAGGGCCGATATATCGGCATCGTGATTCTGATTCTTGTAGGCAGCTTATATTTCACCGCGGCTACGGGCATATCAACTACCCTCGAAAACATGGTCGTCGGGTTTGCGGAAGAATACAGGCAGGAAGACCTGACTTTTTCCACTGACAAGCCCATTCAGGACATTGCGGCTCTGGAGGAAGAATCCGGTGCGCTGATAGAAGCTTACCGGCAATACGACGTAAAATTGCCTAACGGGGAACTGCGTCTTCTCAGCCCTGGCACGAAGGTCAATATCCCTGCGGTAACATCAGGACGCGGCCTTGAAAATCCGGGGGATATTCTGCTTGATCCGCACTTTTGCCAGACACAGGGCCTCACGATCGGCGGTCAGATTGAGTTGAACGGCAAAACCTTTCGTATCGTAGGTACAATGGCCGTGCCCAATTACGTTTATATCATCAAGAATCTTCGCGATGTGCTGCCGACCAGCGGCTTTGGCATCGGGATCGTTTCCGGCGCGGATCTTTCGGCGTTCCCGGAGGCATCCAACGAGGCGGTTACGGTCTATGGAGCGCGTTTTCAGGACAGGAAAAACATTGATGCGCAGACGACAAAACTGCACGGGCTTTTAAGCCAAAAAGGGTATTCCCTTTCCGAGTGGCTGGACTCCGAGAATAACAAGCGCGTCAGCATGCCCTGGGGAAACATTTCCAGCATGAAGTCCATGAGCTTTCCCGTAGCGACAGCTTTTTTCCTTCTGAGTTGCCTGATTGTAGGTGTGATGATTATGCGCACGGTAAAATCCGACGGAGTAGTCATCGGAACGCTGTACGCGCAGGGCTACCGCCGCCGTGAACTGACCCGGCATTATATGACAATTCCCGTGCTGCTGTCCGCGGTGGGAGGTCTTGCCGGCACACTGCTTGCGCTGCCGTGTGTAAGGCCTGTTGTTAATTCTATGTTGGCTTCCTATATCCTGCCTGATAAAGGCAATACCTTCTCTCCATTAAACCTGGCGCTTGCCGTGCTGGTGCCGGTGGCTTTGATCGGCCTGTCGAGTTTTCTTGCGATACGCAGAATCCTCAGGAAAACCGCCGTCGATCTGATGAAAGGCGATGAGCAAAAAGCAAAGGTGAATTTTATTGAACGCGCACTCCGGCTGGATCGTCTTCAATTCAACACCAAATTCCGAATACGCGAGCAGGTACGAAGCATCCCGCGTCTGCTGTTCTTAGTGCTGGGCGTGAGCGCAGCGTCTATGATATTGCTGTTTGGTTTCACCTACAACTACTCAATGGATGTGGTAATGGACAAAGGGTCGATCACAAGGTACCAGTATCCCCTGGAGTATAATTTCAAAGAAATACAGAATTTGCAGGAGAGGGCCGTCCCGAAAGGGGCGGAACCGTACAACGCGCTTCGCTGTTACCCCGAAGGTCGGGAATCGGTCGAGTTTTATCTGGTGGGTATGGAGCCGGATTCCATCGGCTTCAAAGTGAACGACATGCAGGGAAACGCGCTGTCCAGGGACCAGGTCAATATCTCGTCTCCGCTGGCCAGCCGGCTGAAGCTTACGGAAGGGGACACGATCCGTTTCGTAAACAAGCTGGACGGAAAATCCTACAGCCTGGCAATCGACGGGATCGTCGAAGCCTACGGCGAGCAATTTGTTTATATGCCCTTTGATGAGTTCAACCGCATGACCGGTCAGCCTGTCGGAAGCTACAGCACCGTGCTCAGCAGCCATGAGATCGATTTTGACGAAAGCCTGCTTTCCGGCGTGATGGACGCGCGGAATCCCGAGGCGTATGAAGACCTAAACGCGCTTACGACGCTGATCGTCACGTCCGTAACAGCCCTGGCCGTATTGATCGCGGTCATTATTCTTTTCCTCGTGACGTCGCTGATGATCGACGAGAACCGGAACACCATCTCTCTGCTCAAGATATTCGGCTATCGCGGGAAAGAGGTGACGAATCTGATTCTGAACAGTTCCACCCCGGCGGTGTTTGTCGGCTTCTGGCTTGGGCTGCCGTTCATGCTGGCCTTCGGGAATGTCCTGTATGGTTACGTCGCGGAGATCACCAATATGCTGATACCCATGACGGTGAACCCGCTGTATGTCCTGATCAGCTTTGCATTAATCTTTGCGGTGTATGAGATCACCAAGCGGCTGTGCGGAAGAAAGCTCGCGAAAATATCCATGAGTGAGGCGCTGAGTGAATTACTTGGCCGCAGCCAATACACGCCGACAAATCTAAAGAAAAGTTACCACTTTTTTGTTCCAAGTATAAACAGGCAACGAAAATCAATGTATAACAACTGAATATGTCAGTTATCAAAGAGCCAGACGTTAAGACGCAGAGCCGATAACATGTGAGATCGCTCACAGTTACCGGCTCTTTCTTTATACTGACCGGACGTAATTACTGATATTTTGCAACGTATTCAAAACCGTTGCTTGGGCGACAAGGTGATTTATGTCTATTCAATGGCGGTTTTGAAATAGAAGTCAAAGCCGCCGTTTTCCTTGTCAAAAAGGAGTTTATGGAGGATACGATAAGTGCTCCTTTGTTATCCCTCACTTAATAGCGGCGGCTTTGGGATAGGAGGCTTTTTCATGTACTCGAAGTCGCTGTTTTTTGTGCGTGGGGGGCCGACACCTTTCGCGTAATTTCGTGTAAAGGTGTTTTTTGTGACTTCGAGGCTAAATATCATATCTGCTCCGGTTGCCGCTCACCGCCTGCCTCTGTTTCGATCTGCCACAAACCCCAAAAATCGAAATGGATGAAAGACAAATGGCAAAGATCAATCTGCGGGATTACTACCCGTTTTACAATGCTGACCTTTTTATTGACACACCCAATGAAGTGGCGGCTGTCTTATCGGAAGCCGAACGACTGGAACGAAACTATGGGTGTCAAACCGGTGGACGTCGCTCCATTTTCCGGAACATACTGTACAAGCGGTTTTAAAGCTACGATGCCGTGGCAACTCACCATACCCCCTTTTGTTGGGGGTATGGCAAATGCGACAAACTTTTCATAAAGAAAACAACTGCTTATAATTTATATAAGCAATACACTTGGAGGTGATTGCGAATGGAAAATATGCAAAGACGAAGGCATATCAGGATTTTATAAATGTACTTTCGCAGACTGTCAAAAAACATGGTGCAGAAGTTTTGGCTGAGATAAATTGTGCCAAGTAAAAATGTTTTCCAATAATTTATTGGAGGTATGGCTATGAATAGGAGCGGAAGAAAATGTGTGCTTTATCCTTGCGTTAGTACCGAAATGCAGGTTGATGGTTTCAGCTTGGACGGGCAGAAAAACAGCTTAAAGCGTTTTGCGGACAGGGAAGAAATGGAGATTGTAGACATTCACGAAGATCCCGGTAAATCCATAAAGGGCAGACCCGCCTTTAAACAAATGCTCTGTGATATTGAAAATGGCTTGGATATTGATTATATTTTAGTCTATAAGCTCCCCCGCTTTGGCAGAAACGCAGCCGATATTTTGAATTCCTTGGAACACGTTCAATCCTTTGGTGTGAACTTAATTTGCATTGAGGAAGAAATCGATTCCTCACAAACAAGCGGAAAGCTCTTAATCTCCGTGTTATCTGCCGTTGCTAAAATAGAGCGTGAAAATATCATTGAGCAGACAATGAACGGACGAAAAGAAAAAGCCCGTCAAGGCGGCTGGGACGGCGGGTCTGCTCCCTATGGTTACTACCTCAAAGACAAGCAGCTCTATATTCAAGAAGATGAAGCCGAAGCGGTACGCATTATCTTTGACAAATATGTGAATGGTAATATGGGGTTTTATAAAATTGCCAATTACCTTAATTTGCAGGGTATCCAAAAAATCAAATGTGCCAATGGTGCTCTCGCTGGGTGGAGTACGCATTTTGTCAGAATGATAATCGACAATCCTGTGTACTCTGGAAAGATCGCCTTTGGCAGACGAACGAGAGAAAAGGTCAAAGGCACGAAAAATGAGTACATTATCACAGATGATCAGCACGATGCTATTATATGTGAGGAACTATGGAACCAGGCACATGAAAAGCGAGAAATAGCAGGCATAAAATCCCCATCTAAAATTGGCCGGGACAGGGCACACTTATTAAGCGGCATTCTAAAATGCCCGAAATACGGTGGCCCGATGTACACCAACAAACACGCTTGGACAAACAAGGACAGTACATATAAAGAAATTTACTATTATATGTTCAGTAAAGCTCGGATAGCGCGGGGAAAAAACTGTGACTATAAGTCTATGCTCAAAAAAACCGATATTGAACCGCTTGTCATTGAGGCAATCAGAGAACTGATTAAAAATCAGGATTTTGTAACCGAAATCAAATCAAGGATAGGCAAGGAAATTGACACTTCCACCTTAAACAGAGAACCGAGCAATTATGAATCCAAGCTGCGTGAGGTCGAGCTTAATAAAACTTGTCTTGAAAATGAAATTGACAGCCTGCCGGAAGACACTCGTTTTAGGGAACGTAAGCTCCATGATATGACCTTCCGGCTTGATGGATTATATGACATCATCGTAGAACTGGAAGAAAAAATTGAGGACGTTAAGCTGCGCCGCAAAGCCGTGGAGCAAGATGCCATCACACCGGAAAACATCTACACCCTGTTGGCAAACTTTAATAATGTGTATGATAAAATCAGCGATGAAGAGAAAAAATCTCTGATTTCTTCGCTAATCAAAGAAATAGAGATTTTCCCATGTGACAAGGCTGAACTGCCTTTGAAGTCTATTTTATTCAATTTTCCTGCTTATAAAGACGGTGGAGATGTTTGTGGGTTTTTGTGGGACAAAAGTACGCACGTCTCAACGTGCCTTGAGAGGATAATAATGATGTCGTAGAAAGATAGTAGTCCCTTGGTGACAGGGTATAATTCCAAATAGAAGCTCCAATATACATTTTGAAAACATGAAATAATAGGCTTTATTAACTTATCAATACTTTGTCTAGCCCATGATATCAATCTTTTCTACTAGTATAATTAATCTTTATTATTTCTCCTATATTCATCAATTCTAGTCTTATTATCATATGCAAGTAAATACTCATTATATTGAGAAACATCATAATCAGCCTTTAATATTTTTTGTACTTCTTTTGCAGATAATCCCTTTCTTTTATTAAATTTATCACAGGGATAGTTGGAACATTCTCCACAATGAGAAAATTCTTCATTAATATCACATTTCCTTACGGGGCATTCAGTATCTATAAGTTTTGCTTCCGCTTTCTGGCATTTACAACCATCACAGTAAATATTTTCAGGTGGAATATCAAGGTCATAACAGCTCTTCCACATTTCAGAAAGTCCTTTTCGCTGGTCATTCTTTAATATATTAGGTGAATACGCTTTACATAAATCACAACAATAACCGCATTTACTTAGATTAGTCACATTCATCCCTACTTTCTATTAGGTTTTTTCTTTATTAAAATAAGCTTTTTAATATCTTCAATAGATAAATCACTATTATAATCTAAATATAACCATTTCCCATCATGATATTGGTGTGTATTATCATAAAAATCTTTTATGTACTGAGTGAACTCTTGTCTTGAATCTTCAAATTTTTCCCGTTCTGCTTTTCCAAATATTATTAAAATCCGTATACCTAGTTCTCGTGGGTATAGCGCGCAAAGGGTTTTACCACCTTTACGATATTTGAGTTCGTAAATACCTGTTTTCCCCCCTTTGTTCCACATAGACTCAACATTGTAATTTTTCTCAATAAAACTATTAATTTCAGACCATGCTTTGAATTTCTCTCCACCCATAATTTGTTGTAGTTCTTCTTCCATCGGTATTTTTTCTAACATTTCAATATACCTCCTTATCTATATCTATTTTATCAAGTTGAATATGACAGCAGTATGTCATGTTTGATATAAAAAGTTAAACATACCATACAATTTAAAGTTCTATCATCCTTACTTATGTACATCATATTATATAATTCATCTGCTAATCTCTCAACTGATAATTCTATCTTTTAAGCTCTATTTTCCAAACTTTCTTCTAAGATAACTCAAATTATTCTATGTCATCTATATTTTACCCTGTTTTTAAGGGTCGAAAAATGGTGTTTTTTTGCCGTTTTTCGACCCAAATCTCACCACAAAACCACTATATGTTGTGGTCAAACCCTATTACTTTTTGTCCAAACCACAATACGTCATCAGAATTGCTGCTTCAACGTGGCTCGAGAGGATAGAATGAATGTCATTTGAGTATGTCCGTTCTCGGAAACATATCCACTGCATTTTTGACACTATCGGTAGACGGGAACATATCGACTACATTAGCTTAGTTAAATTGAACGTGCTCTTCAGCTTAAAATTGGAATCCGTTTGTTACTTGTATTCACTCGGAACAGGAATATTAAATCTCTCGCACAATAGTTTTACATCATGCATATCATTTTCATCATGCTCATAGCCTAGATGAAATAACACTTGATTTTCAGCATCAATACATCTGACCATTTTATCGCCTATTTTCCCAATACCACTAAATACTTTTGGAGGATATGCTTCTCCTTCAAAAACAATGTATCCTTGTTCGTTGAACTTAAATATATGAAGGTCAATTATCCTACCTTTAGTATCCTTCCAAACCGTGTGAGATGTGGTGGTATATGCTTCTGTAACTTCAACAAAACCTTTTTCTTTTAATATCTCAACAAACTTTTTACTATTACTTTCCTCCACAAATAAATCAATGTCGTTGTGTGCTCTTGTTTCTTCTTCTAATAATGCATCTACTCCCCAACCTCCATCAATCCATATGTTAATTCCATTTTCTTCAGCGTATGTTATTATCTCAATGGCGTCAGTTTTACTTACCATGTAATCCCTCCGTTCAAATTTCTATCTAATTTCATAACATCCAGAAAAGTAGCCATGCTAAATTCCTCCCAGGTAATACTGTTAATTCACATAATCTAACTTAATAGCGCCTTTTCATATCCTCTTCGTAGGCGGCTAGAATACGCTGATATTCTTTTGGGTCATCATTCTCACAGTCCAGTTTTATCACTCGATCCACAATAGGGTCTAAAGAATCAGGGTTGTACCAAGGCTCCTTAATTGTAAGATATATGATTTTTTTGGTTTTTTGACGTTCAGCCATTTCTTTTAACATCTGAATTTCTTTTTCATTTTTTGTTACACTTTGAATCGGCCATATAATCATAAAGTCAAATTCATAATTATCGTATTTTTCACTATTGCCTTTAGTGGTTAGATTATCAAAGAAGATTGTAAGATTGGATAATTTCATTCCTTGCCCATATTTCTTCGGTACGTTAACTTTATAAAGTTCCGCCCATCGAAAAAAATTATCCATTCCATCTTTTGTTGTATGAATTAAATTAATTAGTCCTTTCAAGTTCCCTTGAGAATTCAAAGCTTTAAGAAGAGCCTGATGCTTTTCCTTGTCAGCAATACCTCGTAGTAATAATGTTTTTTCTGTTTCATTGTTCAAGAAATCAATAATCTGATCATATGCATTTTTTACGTCGGACATATTATTCACCCCTTCATTCAAAAATCACTATTTGTTTTTTGAATATACCCAAAATAAAATGCTATCTGTTAGTCTCAAACAAAACAGTGCATCTTCAATTGTTGGCGATTCAATAGTATTCTCATTCCTATGAGTCCCGTAATCAGACATCATAGAGTAAATCATATAAATTGTTTTGGTCTTTGTCAGCTTTCCATCTTTATTTTCGTTAAAAAAATCTGCTAAATCTTCTTTTTTTAGATCTGATTTAAGAGCCCTATCTAAGTCGGCGACCGTTGCAGTTGCACTGTCTCCGCTAGTGTTAAATACACCTCTCATCCACTTTGCGAAATTTTCAGTCCCTTTATATTTTGAAAATATACTTACGATACTTGTCCTACATGATTCAATACAAGCTCCTGAATGACCTTGTGTATAAGCATCAATTGCCGATTTGTAAGCATCATATACTTCTTTGTGGTTACTTTTTATCCATGATTCAACAGAAAACATCTCACTTACTCTGGCAAAATCACTTTCCATGCAAGCAGAAACTTTAACTTTATCAAATTCAATGGTTATACTTAACCCTAAAATCTCGTATAGTTTAGCTAGTTCTTCAAAGTCTTCATCGCTTTCTTCAGAAATATATCTTACATTGAAAGATTTAGTTATTTCTTTTAGCAGATTGATGATATCCTCATGCCTGTTTTCCTTATATAAATCCGAGAAAATACTATCTAAACCTAGAAACACATCGTATTCCTCGTTATTATTCTCAAATTTGTGTGCATAGCCTTGATTGTAGAAATAAGGTACTAGGTAGTCTATATATTTTTCGTAAAGGTCATTAAGCCCCAAGCATTTTAATCTGGCCTTAAATTCTGAATTTTTCTTTATAAAAAATCCTGGTCTGCTAACAATCTCTGCAATTTTTGAAAGAATTATTTCTTTATCATTCATTTTTTCACCCCATCTATGTTCATAAATCTATTGCTTTTTCAAAGCAGATAAAACCATCTCCAAATACTCCTGCCAATAATCACTATCGCCTTCTATGTCGTAAAGCCAATAATACATTAACAGTATTTCAAATTCTTGCTTTCTTCCTTTTGTGAAGGATTTTTTCGGCATCTTTCTATATAGTGAATCAAGGTTAAAGAGATTACTTTTCTGCTTATAATCGTAGTCGTACTTCCTCCAAGTATATTGACTCTTCTTTCTATGCGTTGATGGCCAAAGATCCTCGTTGTCATAAAAACTACTTATCCAACCATAGGCAAAGGCAAGAATATTAACCTGATACTTTGCCCAGGCTTTATCGATCCAATCAGTTATTTCTTCTGTTATTGATGGTATTCCGAAATTAAACCTTTGTTCGCTTTCTACCCTATGATAGTCTTTTATAAAAATAAAAAGCATCTCTGTTTGGTCCTTAAGAAACGGCAACTTTTTAATGAGCTGCGAATAGCAATCATAGGAAGCATTTCTAAATTCACTATCAGTACTATACAGAAAGAAAAACTCATTCGCCTTCATAATATTTCCAATGTGTTTGTGTATTTGCTTTCCGTATTCATTGTAAATACCAACAACCCATTCTCGAACTTCAGGGTCATACTCCCTAAGCTGCTTCCGATACTTATCTAGCTTTTGATCATGGAGTACCGTTTTTTCTTCGGCCTCGGTAATATTCAAATAATTACTAAAATACTCGAATACATAATCAACGCAAATTCTCATATTTTGTGTACGGGCATCAATGTCAAATTCATTGAGCTTATCCTCTTTTTTTCTGCGTGCAATGTATTCCTCTATACTTAGCATGTATTCACCGCCTTTCATATATGATTTTTCTATTCATTAATGAGATTTATAAAAACTCATTACAAATTAATCTTTTTGTATCTTTGCTGATTTGAAGAAGTCTTTTCAATAGCCTTTAAATTATCATTCATTTTACTAACCCGATTAAGAAATAAAGTTCCAAGCAAAAGCCGGTCCTTTCTTGGTATCCTGTTCCATACGTAACCCTTAAACAGATCCTTAACTAGAAAGACTTCACCTTCATTCAACTTTTCAGTTTCTCTGATAGCTTGTTCTAGTAACTCGTTAACATCAATCATCTTGTCCTCTCCTTATCAATAATAATATCAACAACATTGTTAATAATATTATATACACACTACTAACTTTTTTCAATTACAAAATAAAAACCGCCAACCAAAAGAATTTATCTCCTGATTAACGGTCACAAATGAGTTATTTATTTTGTAAATAGTTCGCAATTGTATAATATTTCCTTTGTATCAAGTAAGGTAGCTTCTTCTATTCCTACATTATTGACTTTCATAAAGGATTGTACCGCTTGGTAACCCACTGCATAACCAGCAAATGGTGATAAGCCAACAGGTTGATAGCCCTGTTCTTTTGCAATAGTGTCACCAAACATATAACTACTAACCTCAGCAAATCCTTTAACATCTAGTGACTCCTTTATTATCTCTGTTGAATATTCCAAGTCCTCTTTGTCAAAAGAAGTAACCCAAGGTCCTAAAAATTCATCACCATACAGTTCTCTTGCAAAAGACTCTGCCAACCCCTCTATAATTAAGTAATCACCAACAGTAACGTTCCCATGATCCCAATCAAAATATGAAAAACGGATATTATGATGAAATTCATGTGCAATTACAGCAGGTATCTTCGGAATATTATAGGAATTAGGATAAATAGATACTTGAATAAAACCTGGGATTCCACCGAACCCACAATATCCCTTTTGCAATTCGAGCTTTTTTGGATCAGCTATATACATTCCAAATTTTAACTCATCGGCATTTATTTTCAGATTATTTTTTTGAATAAAATTAACACAGATCTTCAAAGTGTCATAGGCAGTTTGAAGAGCTTGAATTTCTTTTAGCATCTCTAACGCAATCTTTCCAGTTTCGGTATTTGATATATCAAGGTAACCAAGCATTTTTGTAGCCATTATTACGTCATATCCATTAGGTTGATTTGCCTTTAATGGAACGTTAATGATATTCCACATTTTTTCAAAGGGCTTCATCATTGAATATCGATAGAAGTCTTCTCTCTCTTCTTCCATACTAAATAATTTTTCATATTGTTTAATTGTATCTTCAATTACTATTTGCATTGCTACCACCTTTCTTCTTTTGATTTACTGAAAAAATTTTCATTGCCTCACTCATAAACTTGGCCAATCCTTCACTATACTGATCAATGTTTTGTGTAAAGCGTTCATCTTCAATATAGAGTTGGCCTAATCCTTGGAAGGCATCAAGAGAATACTTACCAAAATTCTTATTTAAAAAGTCATACCATTCTTTAATCGTTTTTTGTACTTCTTGCGAGTTAGGAGAATAATTGCGAAGTTGTACAAGTTTATTGAAAATCACATCCCAATTTTGAGATAAATCTTGTTGTTCATCTATAGCCATGTCTCTTAATTTTGCGCTTATCTCATCAACAGGTTGATCCCCCCAACGCATGCGAGCCTCTTGTTCATACTGGTTGAGTCTAAAGTTAATACCCTCAAACCTTTCTTCGTTCGACATTTTAATTTCTCCCATCGTGTGTTTAATCGTTTTATCAATGGTTTCAATCATTTTATCGACTCTATTTCGTTTCTCAATTAACATTTTCCGTTGTAAGATTAACGCTTCCTGTTGATTAAATGAAGGGCTATTGATAATCGTTTTAATCTCCTTCAAGGAGAAATCAAGCTCTCTGAAAAATAAAATTTGCTGTAATTTTTCAAGATCCTCTTCAGAATAAAGCCGATAGCCAGAATAGGTGGTTTCTTTTGGAGTTAATAACCCAATCTGATCATAATGATGAAGTGTACGAACACTAACACCAACCAATTCAGCTACTTCTTTTACTTTCATACTCATGTCTTATATGCACCTCCTTCAGTTGTCATTATAAAGTATCACGTAACGTAAGGGTCAATAGTTAAATGAGGTAATTCAAACCCTGATCTTGCAGAAAAACCACCAACCAAGAGAATGATTTATCTCCTGACTGACGGTCAGCCACTAATGTTATATTTCTATGCCTATCTCAATCCCAGACTTGAATTCAACGGTGAGCTTATCTTCATATATCGTTACTTTCTCAATAAGTCGCCTTACTAACTGTTCATCATACTCCTCCAATTCGCAGGATTGTTCATTCAAGAAATCAGTCATATCAGCGATTCGTTGCCTTTTCCCTTCTCGCTCTGCATTCTCTACAAGTGCATTTTGCTTCAATTCACGAAGGTGGTAAATTTCATCAGCCATATCTTCATAGTCATTCTTGGACTTTGCTTGTATAAGAAGCCGTTGTTGTAATTTTTCCAATTTTCTATCAATATTATCTGTGGCATTATCATTTTCTTCATTAAGTACGGTGGCTATGTTTTTCTGTAACGTTGAGAGGAAGGGCTTTTTGTTAGCCAAAAGTTCGTTAATAGCCTTGACCACTGCTGTCTGTAATGTTTCCTCGTTTATGGTAGGAGCCGTACATTCAGACCCTTTTTCCTCCAAACGGCTGACGCATCTCCAAACAATAGACTTGTAGCCTCGGTTATTCCAATGTACCCGTCGGTAAATATCACCGCACTGTTTGAAACCGCGAATTTTCACGCGTTACCCCACGCCCGTTTCCTGTGCAAAAAGTTGTAGAGATTTAGACCCCCCTACCACAGAAACTGCAGAAAATCTCAAAAGTTAAGTAGTTCTTTAGTTTTCGTGAGATTTTTTGCATCTATATAAAACCGTTAATCGGCATAGTTTTCAAATTTGAGTATTATCACTTTTTTAGAAAAGAGGTGAGTGTTTTAATTTATCTGTCAGTCAAGCGAATGATCTGACAATTAGCTGTTATTCTATCTAACAGAGTCTGACAAAGATGTTTGTCTTCCACTGCATCTAACCATGCAGATATTTCACGATTGGTAATAAAAATCATACTTCTTGTTTCATTAAGAAAAGTAACTGCTCGATAAAAAGCCTGCAGCTCTGACCTGGTTGGTTCTAGATAAAATACATCATCAATAATAATCAGGTTGCACTCCCTCATATAGGAGAAGGTTGCTCTTGCTTTTGGGTTTATATCTTTGTTCTCTACAATAGATATAAAAGTGTCAATGGATGCATAGTAGGTTTTATGTCCATTGTCGATCACTGTTTCTCCAAGATGAACTGCAAGACTAGTTTTGCCTGTCCCGCATTTACCAAGCAGAATAACGTTTTGTTCTTCATTGAGCCACGTCAAATGGGATAATTGTTTTATCTGCCATTCCAAACCTTTGTTTAAATTCGATAATTCAAATACCTTGTTGGGAAGTTTGCTTGCCCTTCTTAGTTTGGTCTGTTTTTGCCTGGCTCGTATCTCTAGTTCTTTATGTAATATCATCTGGAGATAATCTAGGTTGGACAGCTTCTCATCATTCAAATCAATATATCCCCTGGCAATATTCCATAGATTTAGCTTCTTAGCCAACTCGCGGATTTCAGTTATATCAGCCATCGATTTCCCTCCTTATCTCCTTGCTACGTGTCAGATGATTGAAATACTGCTGATTTGGTAAGAACTTCTTTGCTATGTGCTCACCATACTTATACATTATGTAAGCCACAAGTTCATAGGCATTACAGCGTTCAGTCTCAATGCAGTATCTTATCCCATCAAGCATTTGCTCCATCGAATAGAACTTCGTCATGCGATTTAAGCGAATGCAATGGCTATTAAAATATTTTGGTTGTTCCTGTTCCATCCGCCGTATAAATTCCTGAGCGATTTCATGCTCTGCAAAATATTGTTTTATAATAGCATGAGAAACCCTGTTTCTGTTGTTTTTTTCCTCAGTTTTGAATATCTGTCCAGTATCTTCTGTTACTGGATACTTAGCTAATAATTCATTAGTATCAGTATCATAAAATAGAAGTATTTCACCATCATCCTCAATACGTATACGTTGATGTGCACCCATCATACCTACATCAATCTGATAACGATTCCCTTTATAACTGACCACTCCATTGGAATCAAAGGATGCCACAGTACTTGATGCCTCTGAATATGGTTTGACATGAATCAGCTGTTTTTGTTCTTCAATAAACATTTCTCGTGGCACTTTTCTAGTCACAGTATGAACTCTCCCGTTGCCTTCTCTATCCAACCATGCAAGAGCTGCACTGTTGAGACTGTCAATTCCGGTATATACCCTCCCCTCTAGAAAACTTTGCTTGACATATCCAATTACCTCTTCTACCTTGCCTTTACTCTGAGGATCTCTAGGCCTGCATAACGAAACACTGTAGCCAATACGCTTAACATATTCTTCAAAGGCCGGTACGAATATGATATTCCCTAGATTTTCGCTAACTACATAGACCCGATCAAGATCATATAGAATTGTCTGAGGCCTTCCTCCAAAGTACTGGAAAGCATAATTGTGAGCTTTTATAGCTGTTTTGGTTGTGAAGGGATCCGGTGAAAAGTAAACAAATTTCATTCTGCTATAACTCAGAACCATACAATAGAAATATACCCTCACAATTCGTCCATACATATCTTTAAGTTTGTACTGACCAAAATCAGCCTGCGCTTCATATCCTGGTGGCGAGACTTCACGTGGTGAGATTTTCCGCTTACTGGTATGCTGATACCCGTGCTGTTCCCTTAAAGCTTTCATGTAGCGATAGAAAGTAGCTCGTTTAACTTGTAAATCAGGAAAGGCTTCAATTAATTTGAGATAAATATTGGTGTCCCTGATCTGCGGACATAATTTCAATTGTTCTAATATGTACTGCCGGTAATTATCCATATGATACTTTTCCTGCTCAGCTTCCCTGGCATAATCCTCTTTGCTCATATTCCAGTATTTACTGACAGAAGTATAGGTGATCCCCATCGCTTTAGCAGTTTTGGTCTGGGCGAGTCCAAGTGCTTTATATTCCTGGATTTTTTGATATTGCTCTATACCAATCATGTTTTTCCTCCTTTAGTTTGTTATTAAAGCTAGAATACATGTACCAACGCAAGCATAGGCATCACCTCCTTAACATAATTTATAATAGGCGTTTGCGAAACGCCAAAACCCGTATAAATACGGGAATTTTTTTCTGCAAAAAAATATAACCCCTCACCGATTTATGGTAAAATTGAAGTGCCGAGCAACAAATCCACCAAAACCCGAAAGGAGTTATATGTATATGATATCACATAATCAGCTTTCTTTGGCAGATATTTTTTCTGATTGCAAAGAGAAATTTGAAACCGACAAATATCAATTTCTTTCCTTACTGGAAAATACCATTAATCTCGATGAGTTTATTCCTACTTCTTTTTATAATCATTTTTATGCTTCTACTGGACGTCCTCGTAAATACTATCTTCATTCTATGCTTTGGGCTTTGCTTCTTCAGCGAATCTTTTCTATCCCAACAGATACTCTTTTGATTATTTTCCTTAAATATTCTAAGGAATTAAGAGATTTTTGTGGATTTGATAAAGTTCCTGATGGGTCTAAGTTTACCCGTTTTAAACAAGATTTTTTGCTGGACTTACAATCTATGTTCGATACATTAGTTGATGTAACCGAACCGATATGCCAACGGATTGATGAATTTAAAGCATCTATGACTATCTTTGATACCTCTGGTATTGAAGCTTTTGTTACAGAAAATAATCCTAAGTATGCAAACAGGATTATCAAACAGCTTAAAGCTTTTAAAAAGGTTCATGGCCTTGATGATTCTTATGACCCATACAAAGCTGCATATAAATCTATGCCTTCTCATTCTTCTGCTAATCAGCAGATTAAGCAGCTCTACATTAACGGTCATTTCTGCTATGTTTATAAATTTGGTATGATTACCAATGGCCTCGGCATTGTTCGAGATATTTCCTTTTATAATAAAGCTTTCTTAGAAGCTCATCCCGATATCATTGTTGATAAAAAATCTGATTCTCCAGATGAAGATAAATCTCTCTATGATGCTAAGGCTGTGATTCCTGTATTAAAAGATTTCTTTGAAAAACATCCTCTTATTAATCCTAAGACTTTTCTTGGAGATGCCGCCTTTGATAGCTGCACTATTTACAAATCTTTATTGCAGGATATTAAGTTTGAGAAAGCTTATATCCCCCTTAATCATCGTTCTAAGATTCAGAATGAACAATGTCCTATAAATGAAAATGGTATTCCTTGTTGCCCTCATGATCATTCTCTTCCTATGAAATCAGAAGGAACTGCAAAGAGAAAAAATGGATTGGTACGTTTTAAGTTTTGCTGTCCTAAAGTAAAGTGGGTTAGGCAAGAAAATAAAAAGTATAAGCGTCAATGCTATTGCGAAAATCCTTGCACTGATTCTTCCTGTGGAAGAATGTTTTACATATATCCTGAAAAGGACCTTCGGGCTTATCCTGGAACCCTTCGTGGTACGGATGAATGGGATGAGACCTATAAAATACGTTGTGTTGTAGAACAATCCATCAACCATTTTAAAGAAAGCTTTTGCATTGCTAGTCGTAAAACTCAGAATGAAAAAACCCTTCATGCAGATTTACTTTTGGGTGGTATTACTCAATTAATTACAGTTGTTCTTGCTGATAAAATATATAAGCATGAATATATCAGAAGTTTAAAACCATTAATTGCCTAGGTATTTAATTTTTCGATTAATTCAATACTTTTATTTTTTGCACCCTTTTTTAAGAATATCTTAAGTGTAGATAGATATCTTTATCCTGCAAGCCTTATTCTCCATTTATGCATTATTGATAGATAGTTTCGCAATCACCTAATAATTTATAAACATTATTTGCATACAACTAAAAAACACCCATTAGGGTGTTTTTTTACATTAGGTCATAATACTGATTTTAATCCTGCAAATTTGTTATCCAACGTGTAAAAGGCTCTCTATGTCGCTCATACCACTGGCTCGTAGCCAAAAACTTCATTCCGTTAAATTCAAAAATCTCTTTCCAATAGCGGCCATACATTCCATCCTTAATTTGAACAGAAATATCTTTATCATCTTCAACTTTTCTAAGAAGTGGATAATCTATGTTCAGTACTTCTTTTGACCATTGCTTTGACAACATTGAGTTTAATTCTTTATCAGTAAATCGGTATTGCCTATTTGAAAGTTGCCTCAGTGTTTGTCGGACTAATTTCCCAATTTTGTCCTCGTTATTGTAATCATATTGCATAGTATCAAATTCATCTTTCACCTTCCCATTTTTATGTAATGCAGTATAATCTGCTCTTAGATAAACATAATAATTAGTCAATTTTATATTAAACTTCTTGAGCAGCTTCCTTATAAGATTTCTTATGCTGTTTGCACTCAAATTAGTCCAGACATAAATATCAATGTTTTTCATTTTGGCATTTTTTCTATCAACATGCTTTTTGCTGAAATAAGAAATCTTTCTTCCTCTCATGGCAGGGTCATTAATAAACTCTGAAAACTTAGCAGCATCTATCTCTGCTAGCAAATCACATGTTTGCAGCAACACATCTTTCCAGTCTTTTGCTGGATGTCGATTATTATTAAATAAAAATGCAACAACCTTTTTATGGGTGAAATCTTCATAAAGGGTATGAGGTATAGAAGAATCAACTGCATAATCCGAATAATTTGGTATGGTTCTCTGCTCTTCTATTTCATCTGGTTCTTCTTCAGGCTCTTCTTCATCAATTTCAGCATCTATGCTTATCAAAGTTGAATATTCATTAATTTCTTCTTGGATCTCTGCCACCGATTTAGAAAACTCCCACAATTCCATTCCTTTGTCAAAATCCTTATTCTTATGGAATTCTGCTATAGTCGTATTTGTGCTACTCAGCAGTCCATCCAATGCAAGGCTTAGTAAATCCAATGCATCAGAGATTTCAGTCGCATCCTCTGGAAAATACAGCTTAATAAAGTCGATCAATTTGTTGGCATCAATCTGAGCCATTTTACACCATCCCCCTTTTCAATAAATGAATAATGCTTACACCTTCTTTGTTCTATGACTTATCCCAAATATATATTCTCATTATGCCATTCTAAATAGTGTGGACCTGGAAGTTGTTCTTTTTTCCCCGGCAAAATTATCAACTTACTTCCATGGTGTGCATAGTACTCTTTTCCATTTCCAAAGTCTTCCTTGATGCGGCGGCTTACCTCAACATTGAATTCTTTATCAATTGTTATGTACCCCCGATCAAACAAGGTATGAAAATCTCTTCTAAGCAGTAGACCATTATTAATTTCATGAGGTCCATCAAGACTAAATGGTTTAATATGGGCTGCCTCTAATACGGGTAATGTCTTTTCACCAGTTATTGCACATCTTCTATGGTAAGCATCAGTAATAAGGATCTTGAAAGCACCCTGCCCTATTCTTGGTTTTATCTTCTGTTCTTTACCATATCGGCTATTTACGGAGTCTTCTCTCAGTAGATTTTTATTGAATCTCTGGCTATATAACACTTCCTGTATTTGTTGATATAACAGCTTTCCATAATGTTCAGAAGTATCGTACATCTTACCTTGTACGATATTTTTGCTCCAATTGTCCGGAACAGTGATCCAGTCATCTTCTTCTAAATAAAAAGGCATCGATAATATAATACAGCCAATCTGAGGATCCGGATCAGATATACGATTTGTCTTTCTATATTTATATATCCTGTCATGTAACTCGAATAGACTCCTAGCTCCATTAGCTAATCCAAAAGCTTCCCATGCTAATGAAGATGGTAATATTGAGAACTTCAGAAAAAAGCCACCGCCTACAATATAATCTTGTGGACTATGTAATTTAAATAAAAACAAATCCCCTTCATCAAGAGCTTTGAAATTTGTTTTTCCTCCAGGTTTCCAAAAGTTTACTTCGTCACATTTTGCCTGCTTTAAAGTTCTAAACCAGTCATAGTCCGTGATCCCAACATACATCTTCAATATCTTCACCAGCTTTCCTTTGTACACCAATAACGCTCGTCGTTAATGTTCCTACGCCGCCGGATAAGTAGTATATACAAACTCATAAATCTTTCGGCGATATTCATTTAATAATCTATCATCGTAACTATCAGGTAGTTCACTCCATAGGGTATCTCTGATAAGTATATCGACTGCTGCCTGAGTTTCTTCCTTTTCTGTCCAATGATCCAATTCACTGATTTTATCCTTGATTCGTTCCAATAATACCTTGGCAAGCTTTTTAATCTTTTTAATCTCTGACGGAGTAAGCGAGTCCTTTAAAAGCAAATCGTACATAGCCAATTCTTCGTCATTGTTAAATCCTTCCCGTACGTACCTTTTTTCCTCATCATCCAGATCATTTACGAAGTTAGTTAAGTCAATAAATGTTTTCTCTATGGCAGCTTTGTCCTGTTCAGCATTGTATTCCTCAATAATTTTCTGATATCGTTCATAATAGTTAATACGTGATGGGTTGCGCTTCATCATATTATCCAGCCTGTCATTGATAAGCTCCTGTAAATCTTTCATAAGAAGATTCTTATTCTTAACACGTGCAAATTCCTGCTGCAAGCGTTCAAAGTCAATATGGCTAATGTCAAAACGGCGACTTTCAACTAAGTATCCACTACCATCTTCGTTTACATGCTCTGGTAGCTTAACAACATTGATATATTCACTAACTATATTGTGTAGCTGAATCATTAAATCTGTATTATCCGAATGCTTCCTTTTTTCCTGCATCTGGTCATAAACTGCACTGATAGCATTTTTATAAGCTCGGTACTGATCTGTGACTTCTTGTTTTTCGACATACTTAAACAGTTTGAATAATTCCCTAGCCATAACTTCAAAACGTTTCTTCACTTCCTCTGAGACGCACATGGCATTGGCTCCCTCTTGAACCAAGGCCAACTTGTCAAAGTCAACTGCCTGAACGAGATCTAACAAGCTAAAACCATGCTGTTTCATGTATTCGATGATATCATTGGTTAATGCAATGATACGAGCAATCAATTCTGCTTTATCAGGAGCAGGATCAGATCCATCAGTACCGCCTTTAGTTTTTGTATAATCAGCCAAAGCCTTCCTCAGTGCTTTAACAACACCAACATAATCAACAATTAGGCCATTGCTTTTTCCCTCATAAACACGATTCGCTCGTGCTATGGTTTGCATTAAGGTATGTGCCTTTAATGGCTTATCCAAATAGATTGTAGAAAGGCATTTCACATCAAACCCTGTCAGCCACATAGCGCAAACAAATACGATTCGAAATGGATTATCAGGATCCTTAAATTCCTTGTCCATTTCTCGTTTTTCCATTTTGCTGCGATGGGGTTTAATATCCAGTCCCCATTTTTCAAAAGTAGCTACTTCATTTTGTTCCTGACTGATAATAACCGCCATTTCTGTGTTTTTCATCCACTCTAGCCTACGGCTGATTTCCATGTATTCCTGCTGTGTGGCTCCAGATAGCGAAGATTCAATTTCTTTTATTTTTAGCTCCCAATATTTCTGAGCTAAATTAAACATTCGAACTGCAGTTACTTTATTGATGCAAACAAACATGGCTTTACCCGTTGTCCACAACTCAGAGTAATGCTCTACAAAATCCTTTGCAATGGTATCCAAACGTTTTTCACTGGTAAGGACATGAATGTCCTTAGCTAGTTCCTGTTCTAGTTTAGCCTGCTGATTAACATCCAGATCAGCCTGTTCTATTGCATCTAGTAGTTCATCATTAATTTCAGGATTGTCTATTTCCAGTAGATCAGCTCTATTCTCATAATAAAGAGGAACCGTCGCTCCATCATCTACAGCACGCTTGAAATCATAAATGGAAACATAGCCGCCAAATGTTCTTTCGGTAATATTGTCATAAGCGAACAGCGGTGTACCTGTAAATCCAATACGGGAAGCTGTAGGAAGCAATGTACACATATTATCAGCAAATATACCATTCTGTGTACGATGGGCTTCATCTGATAAGACAATGATGTCATGGTTGGGAATAATTGGTGGTTCATCTGGTTTATTAAACTTATGTATCAATGTAAAGATAAAGCTTGGATTTCCTTTTAATTTCTGAATTAAATCTTCACCACTAGTAGCAATAAACTGTTTTGCTTTAGTGGTACCAAGTAAGCCACAAGCTTCAAAGGTATCACTAATTTGCTTATTCAACTCTTCACGATCTGTCAGAATAACAAAGGTTGGGGAGCCTGCAAATTTTCTGCGAATTTTTTGTGCAAGAAATACCATGGAATAACTTTTCCCGCTACCCTGAGTATGCCAGAAAACACCTAGCTTACCGTTGTTCAGTTTTCGATTCTTATAAGATTCAACAGCTTCGTTAACACCAAGGAACTGATGGTTTCTTGCCATAATTTTTGCCGTTGTACCACCAGAAGTATCAAAAAGTATAAAGTTTTCAAATAAATCCATAAAGTTTTTCTTATTACAAATACCTCTCAGCATGGTTGCCAGTTCCACAGAGCCGCTATCATCTTCATGTAGACGTTTCCAATCATTAAAAAATTCGTATTTACTACCCAAAGTACCTACTTTGGATTCCAAGCCATTGGACAACATAACAAAGGCATTGAAATGAAATAGCTGGGGAATGGTATCTAAATAGTCAGTGTAATTGCAGGTGTAGGCATCCTGTACATCTACATTTTGCTTTTTCAACTCTATAAAAAGCAGTGGAATGCCATTCACAAAGCCAACAATATCGGTTCTGCGACGATATAAATCACCGTGAATCTTCATCTCCTTTACAGCAAGAAAATGGTTCTTTTCAGGATCAGAGAAATTAAACACCCGGACCAACCTATCCTCCTGATCGCCGTTAGCTTTCTTAACTTTTATAGGAATGCCATCTCGAAGCATCCCATATTTTTCGCGATTAATCTGCATTAAGCTACTAGAGGATGTATAAGCAAGAAGTGTTTTAATAGCAGAATCACAATATTCTTCAGTTAGCCAGTCGTTATTTTCAAACAGTGCCTTACGAAGGTATCTGGTAAAAACAATTTCTTTATAACTTTTACGCCCGAAGGTACCATTCTCGCCGAGGACTTCCTTATTATAGGCAAACTGAACATCCCACTCTAATTCATCATGAAGTAGGTTTCCCGCACTATTTTGCACTAATATATTTTCAGAATATTCCCAGCTCATCTTATACACTCCCTTCGTCATACATTCTTATAACTTCATCAACTGCTTTCTCAGAATAAAAATACTTCTTTGTACCTGTTTTTATTTTGGGGTCTAAATATCTTGTCTGACATAATGTGTTATTCTTTTTTATTTCTTTCATAATATCATTGAATATACTATTAAACTTAATGTCTGGCCGATTCAGCTTAATTCGTTGCTGTAGTTCTTTATAGGATAACGGTAACAACTCAGGTTCCAATCGAACCAATGGTGCCTTCTCATCATCTGTAATTCGAACCGCTTTTATTAGTCTAACATCAGCATTTGCTTGGTCTATAGCAGCAACTAAATCAGCGTTTTCTGCCTTCTTAACACTCGCTGTAAATAAATCAAAACCAACGATAATTGTGTCGTGAACTTGTTCTTTGTACAAGGTCTTAATGCTGTCAAGTACTTTATTCACGAATTTATTGCTTCCTTTGCCACCCTTTTGTTTAAGATATTCCACAGGGTCAAAAGGTAGTTTCAAACCAACAGGTAATATTATCAGGTTATCATTTTTAGTAATGTCTTTATTAAAGTACTCCTTCAGAAAATTATCATAATTCAGTACTGCTTTGCTAATAAGCATAAAAATGATAGGATCTAACTTTTCATCAGCATAATGAATATTAGAACATCGAAATTCATTCAATAATATGATGTTATCAAACACAGCTTGAAATTCTTTGTTCTTTTTAACCGTATTTATATTATCTCGCACAAGCACTGCAGCTTTTGTTAATGAAATTGTATGCTCACTATTCTTTTCAAAGATTCTCTTTCTGCCTATAAACTTATATACATATGCTTTAAGCGCTAATTCCCAGGCGTTTACAATTAGTATAGTTGCCGTAGGATACCTATAAGGAATATTAGGCTTATTATGTATCTCAATTCCTGCAAATAGTGCAGCCTGTGATGAATCTAAAAGTAGTTTTGTGATAGATTTTCCTCTTGGCATTATTACACCTCAATTTCACCACTCATTAGTTTAGAAAGAAGTTTATCTCGTGCTTCTTTCAACTTCTCATTTTGCTTACTCAAAGCAAGAATATTGCTAAAGAATGGTTCAACCAAATTGTTAAATTTTTTAAGAATCTCATTTTCTGGCTTTAGTAACTCAATATTTTCAAATTTTGTCTTATTAACATTCGTCATTGTTGCGCCATTGCTTCCAACACCTTCAAGCAATGATTTTATTCCCTTCATCTTAAAAAACATATAATATAAATGATCTTCGTCATTAAGGACTATAGAATTTATCTGCTGATTTGTTTGGCATACCTCGTGAGTTATGCAAACAAGACCTACTGTAGCTATGCAAGAAACCATAATACTCTTCGGTGGCAAAAATTTATTCTTCTGTGTGTTTGCTCCTCTCTCAGATAATTTCACTTCGGTTTTTAATGGGTAGATAACACCATGCATATCTGGAATTTTTACAAAGGGTATATCTTCACCATAATTTTCGACTATCGCTGTAGATGGTGTTTTTCCAGTAATCACTTGTCCCATTCTCTTTACTCTAGTCAGTTTCCACCCCTCTGGTACACCATCTTCTATCTTAGTCTTTTCATGTCCAGGGAATCGCAACTTTACAAACCATTCTTTATATAACCACATGGCAGCCTCTTCCAGTAACTTAATCTGCTTTTGGTTATTTTCTATTAAATCATCATAAGCAGAAAGGATGTCTGCAATTCGCTTTTGCGTGGTGAAATCCGGAACTCTAATACTAATTGAGCTAAGTGTATTTCGATTTAAAGTCGGAACTGCAGAACCTCCCCCGTGCTTATCGGTAGAAAAATTCATTAAAAAATAATAAACAAATCTCGGATAGTTTCCTTTATAATCCTTTACATATAAGGTAGTATTATGTGGCCAGTAGTTATCATTTATATATTGAGCTTTGCCAAGTGTTCCAGATCTTCCAATAACAACTCCGGGACCATCAGCTTTATACTGATTATGATATCCCATTATTGATGTAGAACTTACAACTGGATAGGGGCCATCTATAAATTGTTCTCTAGTTAAATCATGACCTCTTTGAAGCTGTATAAAATCTATAAACTTTTTATTCTCCCACTTCATATCCCCAGCTCCTCAAAATTCGCCGAAATAATATCCATTAACTGGTTTGCTTCTGCCTGCAAAGTTAAGAGTTCCTTATGTATTTCAGTCATTCTTTCTTCAAAGTTTTCATCATCTTCTTCTACACGAGCTACTCCCACATATGCACCCGGAGTAAGGCTCCAGTTCTTTTCTTCTATTTCATCTATAGTTGCAACTTTACAAAGTCCCAGAACATCGGTATATGTGCCGTCTCCGAATTTTTCAGTGAGCCACTTTGCTTCTTTTATAACTGTGCGGCAGGCCTTGATTTGAGATACAACCTCCTCAATGCTAGCAGAAACAGACTTTTTAAAGCGATCCCAAGTTGATGCGGTTTCATCTATAGATTTAGCAAACTCCTTAGCCTCACCCTTCTCCAATCCATCACCGTACTCACAAAGAGCTTTTAACGAAGCATTAAGTTCTGTAGTATACTTTTTCAACAAATCATTCAGTGGCAACAGCTGGTTAATATCCTCTGCATTTTTTATGATATCTAAAATCTGAACTCGTAATGGTTTAAGTTTCTCGCCATAGCCTTTCAACAATACCGACACACTTTCAAACTCAGTATCGAGTTCTTTACAATCATTGATAATTTGAGTCCAATAATCCTGTAATAATTTTGCGTACTTTCCCTTTTCTCCACGATAGAGCCAGACTATAGCATTTAGGTTTTTCATCTGCCATTCACTCCACTCATTGAGTGTTCGATCCACTACGGTATAGTAATTACGTGAATCTATAAAAAGTACTTTATCCTTCAATTCTTCTTTCTTTCCCTTATCAAAGAACCACAGGGAGCAAGGTAATGAAACCTTGTAAAAGAAGTTATTAGCCACTGACATTAAACAGTCTACATGCCCGGTCTGAATAAGCTGTTTTCTTATTTCTCGATCCTTATTGCCGCTATCTGTAGCAGAAGCAGCCATAACAAAGCCAGCTCGTCCGCTATCATTTAAATATGCATAGAAATATGAAATCCAAAGATAATTAGCGTTAGAGACTTCCTTTTTCTGATTAACCCCCGGCAGCCCAAAAGGTAAGCGTCCTGCATTCTGAGTAGATTCTGCTTTTACTTTATCTACATTAAATGGAGGATTAGCCATTACATAATCGCAGCTACCTTCCAGATTATGAGCATCATGATAGAAGCTGTTAGCCTCATCACCAGATTTGATCTTTGCATTCAGACCATGTACAGCCATATTCATGATACATAACTTCGCATTAAACTCTACTTTTTCTTGTCCATAAAAAGTCATTACAGAATTAGCATTGATGCCTTCAGCATTAACAAAGTCACTGGAAGAAACAAACATCCCACCACTTCCACAGGCTGGATCTATGTTCTTACCGTCTTTGATACAATTTAAGAAACTAGACTTTATAAGATATTAAAGTTAAATTAACACTAAAGCCCTTGATATATGGGTTTTGTCTAATTTATATGTATTTAAAATTTCTAGATTCTTATGGCCAGTTAATAAATACAACCACCTATAACCTTTGACTTCTCCTATCATTTTTATTTTTGAACACACCATTCCTACACTTTATAGGAATAATTAAAATGTATATGCAAAATTAAAAGGTTCTCTATAGAGTGTATTATACTTGATATGTATGGGTTTAACCACCAGATTATAATAATTCTAATTTAAAATATTCTGCAAATAAAGTATACTAGAATTATAACCCTACTATTTATTTAAATTGGAGGAAGTCAAATGAGAGAAAACGAATGGACAAATAGTATAAAAGAATTACTCCAAGAATCTAACCTTGGAGATAATATTTACTTTGATACTCTAAATAAAGTACCCTATGCCCAGGAAATCCTATCCTATGATTTAGACTTTGAAAATGATAAAGAGCATACAATGTCTTTTGAAACTGATTTACTTGTTTTTGAGAAAGAAGAATCAATAAAGCCACGTATCATCATTGAATCTAAAATTAATAGCATTACAACCCATGATGCTATTACATATAGTTATAAAGCACAGACCCATAAAAATGTAACTCCATATATTAGATATGGGATTATGCTAGGGAATAGAAAACACTACCCCTTGCCTGGTAGATTGTTTAGGCACGGCACTAACTTTGATTTTATGATTAGTTTTAGGGATTTTATACTATCAAATGATGAGAAAATGGTTTTTATAGAACTTATTAAGAAGGAAATCTCTTATTCACAAAAGATTGAAGAAATGATTTATGAAAGTCGTACTAAAAATAGAAAGCATTATTATATTCTACAAAAGGAGCTACGACTTGAGGAAATGTAGATAGTAGGAGGTCGATATCTGATGGAAGATAGAACAAAATTAATAGGTGATATAAGAACTGTTTTGAATTTTTACCAATAATTATCACCTAATGAACTTTATTATAACCCCAAATATGAAGGAGATGACGATGGAAAATATCTCTATTTATGCCTAGAGCGTACTGCAATTGACCAAGCACATAATGAAAGGGCAACATCTAGTAGGTATGCTATTTAGTCACATGATATTCGTTTTCTTATAAAAAGTGCCTTAGATTAGATAATACGGAAAATAAAAACTCAGATTTAGTAAAAGAAAAATTGATTCTCGCACTTAATTCTATAGATGCCTTTGAAGATATTATGACTGTTTTTGATGGTGCGATATATAAACCTAAATACTCTGATAAACCACGAATATTTGACGGCTATTCTAGACACTTAGGAGAAAACAATAAATAGGATTTTTTATTGTTAAACTAAAGAAATAATTTTAGGTCGGGATTTAATTTACTTGAAAAAACAATGCCCTCATGTTATAATCATATTATTGAATGGAGGTATGAGTATGCATGGAGGAAATAGAAAAGGTGCTGGTAGAAAGAGCAGTATAAATAAAAAACAACCTGTAACGATTTACTTAAATAGCCAAGATAAAAAGTTCATTGAAGATGCACCATTGCCTGACTGCACTAGTTTTTCTGAGAAATGTAGAAAGCTACTTGAAATGGGTGTAGATAAATTAGAGTCAGAGCTTAATCAAGAAACAAATGAAGTAACTTATATTGATTTATTCAGTGGACTAGGTGGAATAAGAATAGGCTTTGAACAAGCACTTAATGAATTTGGATTAAAAGGTAAGTGTGTATTTTCATCTGATATAAAGCCCTCTGCAATTAAAGCATATGAATTTAATTTTGGAGAAAATCCAGAATGCGATGTAACAAAAATTAATCCTACCAATCTACCCAATTTTGATTTCTTATTAGCAGGTTTTCCTTGTCAGGCATTTTCACAAGCAGGGCTAGGATTAGGATTTCAAGATACGAGAGGGACACTTTTTTTTGATATCACTAAAATTTTATTAGCAAAAAGGCCAATTGGGTTTGTATTAGAGAATGTAGAAGGACTTGTACACCATGATCAAGGAAGAACTTTTAAGATAATACGTAAGACACTAGAAGACATGGGTTACTTTATACAAGCTAAAGTATTAAATGGAAAAGATTTTGGATTAGCACAGTCTAGAAATAGAATTTATATTATTGGACTTAAAGATATGCAAGTACAAGAATTGGTAGGGTTTAATAAGAAGACATCTGTGCTAGGGGATATTATAGATGAATCTACACCACCTATACAAACAGAATTTACTGAAAAGCTACTTTCCCATTACAAAATAGATGAATTATATGGGAAAGCTATAAAAGACAAACGTGGTGGTAGCAATAATATCCATAGTTGGGATATTGGATTAAAAGGTGAGGTAAGTAAAGAGCAAAAAGATCTTTTAGAATTGTTATTAAGACAGAGAAGAAATAAGAAGTGGGCAGACATAATAGGTATAAAATGGATGGATGGAATGCCTTTAACAGCAGAAATGATATCTTCATTTTATCCACATCCTAAGCTGCAAACCTTATTAGATGATTTAGTTACTAAGGGATATCTTGCTTATGAACATCCCAAGCAATTAATTAATAATAGAAGAGTAATAGATACTTCACTAGAGAAAGGATATAATATCATTACTGGAAAGCTTTCATTTGAATTTACCAAGATACTTTGCCCCAACAGTGTAACACCTACAATAGTTGCAACAGATGTTCATAAGCTAGCAGTACCAGTTAATGGAGGAATTCGAACCCTAACTATTAATGAAGGTCTAAAATTGTTTGGTTTTCCAGATAATTACCAGCTTGACTTTATGAAAGAAAGTGATGCATTCGATTTACTTGGTAATACAGTTTGTGTTCCAGTTATAAAAGCAGTGTCTGAAAAATTATTAGAATCATATTTAAAATCTACAAGTCGTATAGAGTATATGGAGAAAAAGAAAATGGTGCTATAGTTAAAAGCACCATTTCCTTTTTTAATAAGAGAGTACTTTTTCGAGCCATTCATCTGCTGAAAAAGGTATAGTAGTATTTGGGAATATTTCAAAAGTCTTTTTAACGGCATGTATAAATTCATTTTTATTTTTAAAACTTTTGTCTTCATCACGTGCAAAGTTAAAAGGTCTCATTGCATACGGCTGTCCACGTTTTACTTGCAAACCTATAGGATACTTTCTTGAAGGAGAAGTGATTTCCCAAATATACTTTAGATATACCTTTTTTACAATAAACCCTTGTGAAAATCCATCATCCATTGGCTGGTAACCTAAAATAAAGTAATGAGCATCTAATTTCCCAGGACTTTCATATGTTGTAGCTAGAAAGCTTGAAAAGTTTGCTAGGTCAAAAGCAGGTGAATTATTATAGTTCCATGCTTTAACCTCAACATCATGACTAGTGTTTCCAAACATAGCTACAAAATCGGGGAAAGCTTGGGTATTGTCTCCTGGTCTTATATCAATTCCCAGATGCTGAAACCAATTAGGTAACCACTCCTGTAAGCAATTACCTATAACATCATTTCCAGAATATACATGAGTTTTGTTTGCAAAATTAATTGTTATTGTTCCATGTTGCCCCTCGAGTTTATCCTGAGTTATTGAAAATAATTCTTCTAAATTTTTGATTTTCATAAAATCCTCCTATGTCATTCTTTTATCGTTTCCATAATATCCTCTAGATTACAATCTAAAGTTTCACATATTTTTAGCAACACTGCTGTTGTTATATTATCGCCCCTACCAAGCTTAGCTATTGAAGCAGAGCTTATACCAGTGGCAATTTTTAAATCTTGTTTATTCATATTTTTATCAATTAACAATTTCCACAACTTGTTATAGCTAATTCGTAGCATTTTGCCACCTCCGTTTTATCAATTGCTTCTTTAGTCACTATAAACATCATGTAAAAATCCATAACGGCTTTCTTTATATTTACTTTCGTACTTATTTTGAGTAAACTCTATTACTTTAGCACCACTTATTTCATACTCTAAATCTGGTAAGTCCTTTGTGTTTTCTACAACTATCATTTGTCCCTCTGATTGATTATCTATAAAATATTGGAATAGTGCTGTTCTCATACTAGTAGGAGCATTATCTTCAACCCCCTGATCCAAACCAAGTAAAGGTGTATCAACAACAAAAAGGCCAAGTTTATATAGGGCATCTTCTTGTAGATATTTTCTAAAAGTTAGTCCTAAGACAGTATTAATAAAAGCCCAATAACCTTTACCATGGCTATCTTCTTTTGCATATCCATTTACCTCTAAATCAAAGGTCCCCATGTTAAAATGAGCAGTATTTAAATTCTCGTATTTGCAATCAGTTAAAATTGAATATGCTATTTCATCTATCCGAGAATTAAAATTTACTGGAAAATGTTCCTTTGGTTTAAACTTGGGTTTATTTGAATCTTGGTTATTCTCTTGCTTTTGTAACTCTGTAATCCACTCTTGTGATACATTATGTAATACATCTGATTCTTGTTGAATTTGTATATAAGTGCGATACTGCTGTATCCCTTCTTTTAATTTATCTGCAAGTGGTGTAAGTTCTGAATTTATCCAATCTTCAATTTCTGTTCTTCGTTCTTCAATATTTTTAATTTTTTGTTCAGTATCATTTAAAATCGAAACAACATCATTTTCACTTTCAGATAAACCTTGTAATTGCTTTATGATGCGATTCAACTCAGCCCTTGAAGCTTCGATATAAGATTCTTTTTCTTTAGGCTGAAAGTTTCCATCACAAAAGGGACATTTTTTATTTTTATCTAACGAGTGTATATGTTTTTCACCATCAACTATAAAAGTAAGTCTTTTTATATCAGCTGTATACTGGGTTTTAAGGGATTGAAAATGTGAATATGTTACCTTAGTTTCTGATTCTTTCTCCTTGAAATCAAGTAGGGTGCTAAGCAAATCTTTACTTTCAGCTGTAGCAGCTACAATGGCTTCTTCAGTTTCTGTTAAATTATCAATTAATTTCTGCATTTCTAATTCAATATCAAAATTATCAAAAGAAAATAATACTTTTTGAAGTTCTTCTCTTTTTTTAGACATTTGAGTAATCCTACCATTTACAAATTGCCGAACAGCATCTCTTTTTGCTTTACTTATTTCGTCTTTATCTTGCTCCTCAGCATCTGGATAATCATTACCAGCAAGGAGGAAAAGTAATACTGCAAAAAAGTAAGGTTCTTGAGTAGGCGATGAGGGCAAAAGTACAGATTTTGGATTTTCAATATCTTGTTCCTTTAACCAGAAAAGTCGCATGATAGTATTCCATTTTAAACGTTGTCTAGTGAAATCTTGAGTGCTTATTATCATCGGTAGCTTATTAATTCCTATTAATTTAAGCCATAGCTCATTTAAAACAGGTCTTTTATTTCCACTCCCTTTATATTCAATATCATAATCTCCTGAATCTATTGAAGCTATATCTGATACTACATTAACTATATTTCTCCCTATTGATCGGGAAAGCTTTAAAGAACCATTAGGGGTTGTGATATCTAAGCTGACTCTATCGTATCCGGTTTGTTCTTTTTCAAAAGGTTTTCTTATAACTCCCATAGCAAATTGGATGGATTTTAAAACACAAGTCTTGCCAGAATCAGAAACACCACAAATAATATTTAATCCTCTATTAAATGTTACTATGGCAGGAGTTTTTCCAGTACCAGTTGCTGTAACTTTAGATATATAAAATGACATTTGTTACTCCTCCTTCCGTAGTAATTTAGATGCCTCTTGGCTAATCAAATTAAGAATTTCTTTTTCAGTTTTTGAATTTATATATTTAATGGCATTATCTACATTGGATTTATACTCTATAGCATAATCTGAAGTTAATTTATTACATAGTGATTGTCCTTTATCTGTAATAGAATAAAGAAATCCTTTCTTGGTGCATGATACTTTTACCATATCTTCTAGAACTAGTTCTTTTATTGCCTTTTGGCCTAATGCTCGCCTGATAGAAAATTCGGAGAAGCTAAATTCATTATTCCCATGAAGATTGTTGTCAGATAATCCAAACTCTTTAGAATAATTTGCAATAAAATCAACTGTGACAAGATTATCTAAAGTAAATCTACTATTTTTACACACAGATAAAACTAATAATAGTCTTATTGATATTTCAAATGTGGTATTAAAAACTATATCACTCATCTTCATTTACCCAGCGAATGCTACCTTCATTTACTAATAAATGACAAGTTCCTTTCTTTTCTTTTGGCCCTACAAGGTTTTGCATGTTACTAATAATAGAAGTCGTAGAACAATCTACAACTTTTTTCATCACAGCTAATAGACGTTTATACCCATCATCATAATCATCCCATAAAGTATCTTTTATATAGTCGTGGGTTTCAGATTTCCATTTCTTTGCATGTTCCTCTCCTTGGAAAATGGATTCTCTAATAAATCTATCTATACGAATAGCACTATAATAGTTGATTCTTTGGTCAGAGAAATTTCTTTTATATTTCATAGGCAGAGAGTCTAAATCAGCTTTTGATATTTCACCTTTTTTTATAGATTCAGCATAAGCAGCAAGTAGTTCACGAACATAGGCTTCTTCTTCAGGAGCAATATCTTTTGGTGGTTCAATTTCTTTTGGAATAAAAATTTCTGCATCACCAATATGTAATTTACCGTCTGATTCATCATAATAAATATTTTGACTAGGGAAGGATTTAAGTTTTTGAGTAGAACTAATATTACCTGAAAGCTTTTTACTAGAAGCTTCTCGACCTTCATAAATATCATCTAAAATTTGTAAGAATAAATCAGCACATGCATACCCTAAGTTATCATCAGAGTTAAAATCTGGAATCATTGTTTTAATTTCATCTTCTATAGCCATTTGATTATGCTCATTATATTCATTAATATAACTAGCAAATTTGTCTGTATTTTTACGACTAATGGCTTTATGTACTTTACTTGGATTTAAAGGGTTTGTACCATTAAATAGCCTGTCCAATGTATCTGGCTTTAACCCACCAAAAGGATTATATTTGTCACCATTAAATAATATTAATTCTTCATTAGTTTGTGGCTCCCTCATAATATTGTCGAAAAGTGACAGAAAGAACTCATGTGGTTTGTATGTGGTGTCACTGTGTTTAAACAATACATTAGCAAATTCACTAAAAAGCATTATCTGCCACCTCCAACTATAATTCCGAATCATTCCGAACCCTTCCGAGTCCTTCCTTAATGGAAGGATCTTTTTTTATATAATTTTATTAAGAATTAAGTGATATTAAAAAGGATTCAAGGATTAATAAAGTCCGTTTAAATTATATCACAAATATTCACGCAATACTAGAAACAAAAATTCACGAATGTAAATATAAAAACAACATTTGATGAGATTTTCTTTAAAAAATAACAAATGCCTGATTTGCAATAAAGGCAAATCGTGGAAAAAAGGAGGAAACCACCATGGAAGAAGTCAGAAATATTAATAAAAAACGTGTGGGTGATATAAGTCCTGACAAAAAAGTTTTTCAAATCTGCATAAAAGGTTGTCTAACTACAATCACTGCAAATCCAGATGGGACTTTAAACATCACCCATCAACATAAAAAAGATGTAGCTTAAAATTTAGTCACAACTTGATAACTGGAATCCGCCAGAACGCTAAGACGGCCGTGCGGGACACATTTATATGTGTTCCCCCATGCCGTCTTTTTGTTTTGAGGATTTCTTTCCTCTGGTGGATTTCAAATTGAAAACCTAAGGAGGAAATAAAGTGAAAAACTATCAAAACATTTATTACAAAGAATACTATGCACAAAATGAAAAAGGCGAATATGTAAAGGTAGACAGAAAAGTTTGTTTTGCCCCTGCTGAACCGCCAACCAAAGAAAACCCTTATAAGCAACGCTGGTTCTATGATGAAGAAGCTGGGTATGCTGTAAGACTTATTAGAAATCAAACCAATGAAGACATTCATCGTTTTAATAGCACTTCTTTAAAAAGAGAAGAAAGATATGAATATAGAAAATTCTCTTGTATATGGGAAAAAACCAAAAACTGTGACCAAAACTGTGAGCAATGTAATAGAAAAAACAAAAGTAGAACTGTTGAGCTGGATAAAACTTGGACAGGTAATGATGATGAAATGGAAAGTTCCTTCACCCCTATTGATACATCTCAAAATGTTTTAAAAAGTATAGAAGATAAAGAATTAATGGCAGCTCTCCTTGTAGCCTATGATGGCTTATCTTCTGAGGATAAATTACTTTTTAATGCCCTTATTAATAAAGAGAAGAAAAAAGTAATAGCAGAAAATTTAAATATTACCGTTGATGGAGTTAGATACAGAGAACTTCAGCTTCGTAAAAAACTCCTTTCACATAAAGACTTAAAAGATGTTTTAGAAAAATAAAAAGTTTTACTACGTATTTTGCCCTTCAGTGTCCTTTAGATATTGAAGGGCAAAAAAATTATGAAAGGAGAAAATCTATATGAGTAAAATGAACGAACTATCTCAAACCGTAGATGAATTAAAAACTGCTGCTAATATGCTTTTATCTGTAGCTAACTCACTTCTAGACTTATTCTCTGGAACTGGTGAAGTTTCAAATGCAACTATCGAACCAAAAAAGCAACCTGCAGTTAATAAAGAAAAACTTACTTTAGAAATGGTTAGGGCTGTTCTAGCAGAAAAATCTCGTAACGGTTATACGGATGAAATCAAAGCTTTATTAGAAAAACATGGTGCAAGCAAATTAAGTGAAATCGATCCTAAAAAGTATAAAAAACTACTAGAAGAAGTGAAGGTATTAGGAAATGAGTAAACATGCCCTCCTCTCCCCTTCTTCAAGTCATCGCTGGTTAAACTGCCCTCCCTCTCTAAGACTCGGCCAGAAATACGATGATACAACAAGTAGTTATGCAGCTGAAGGAACTGAAGCTCATCTATTAGGAGAGTATAAATTAAAAACCCTTTTAGGTATGAGAGCTAAAGACCCTACTGCTAATCTTGAATACTACAATGAAGAAATGGAAGAATGTGCTGAAAGCTATGCTACCTATATTCTAGAACTTTTAGAGGATGCAAAAACAAGATGCTCTGACCCTTTAATCCTAATAGAGCAAAGATTAGATTATTCAAAGTATGCTGAAGGCGGCTATGGTACTGGGGACTGTATTATTGTTTCAGATGACACACTTCATGTAATTGATTATAAGCATGGTACAGGAATTCTAGTTGATGCCAATGACAACTCGCAGATGAAATTATATGGGCTTGGAGCATTAGAGCTTTTTGATGGTATTTATGATATTGAAACTGTATCTATGACCATCTATCAGCCCAGAAGAAACAATATAAGCACCTTCACCCTTTCAAAAAATGAACTTTATAAATGGGCTAATGAGGTTTTAATACCTACAGCTAAGCTTGCCCTTGATGGAGAAGGAGAATTTAAATGTGGTGATTGGTGTGTTTTCTGTAAAAGTAAGCATGAATGCAGACATAGAGCTGAATATAATCTTGAGCTTGCTAAGTATGAATTTAAGCTACCACCTATTTTAGAAGATGAAGATGTAGAAGAAATTCTAAGTAAAATCGATGAACTTGTATCCTGGGCATCTAATATTAAAGACTATGCTTTACAATCCGCACTTCGTGGCAAACAGTGGCACGGCTTTAAACTAGTCGAAGGAAGAAGTAACAGAAAATATATTAATGAAGAAGAAGTTATTAAATTAGTTAAAACAAATGGCTATGACCCTTATGACCATAAAATCAAAGGAATCACAGCTATGGAGAAAACATTAGGAAAAGCTAGGTTTTCAGAATTGTTATCAGACCTAGTAGAAAAACCAAAAGGTAAACCTACTCTCGTTCCTGAGAGTGATAAACGACCAGCTATTAATACAGCTGTAGATGATTTTAAAGAAAATTAAGGAGGACAAATTTATGAGTAAAAATACTAATCCAATGAAAGTTATAACAGGACCAGAAACAAGATGGTCATTTGCAAATGTATGGGAGGCAAAATCAATAAACGGTGGTACACCTAAGTTTTCAGTATCACTAATAATTCCAAAGTCAGATACTAGAACTCTTAACAAAATTAAGGCTGCTATTGAGGCTGCTTATAAAGAAGGCGAAGGTAAATTAAAAGGTAATGGTAAAACTGTACCCCCTCTATCTTCTATTAAGCAACCTTTAAGAGATGGCGATGTTGAAAGACCAGATGACGAAGCTTATGCTAATTCATATTTTGTAAATGCAAATTCAGCAACTGCTCCAGGTATTGTAGATAGTAATCTTGACCCTATTCTTGATCGCTCTGAAGTTTATAGTGGTGTATATGGCAGAGCTAGTATTAACTTCTATGCCTTTAATAGTAACGGAAATAAGGGAATTGCCTGTGGTCTTAACAATCTACAAAAGATTAAAGATGGAGAATCTCTTGGTGGCAAATCAAGAGCTGAGGATGACTTTGCAACTGATGTAGATGATGATTTCCTTTCATAAAACTTTGAGGGCAGCAGGATTGAATCTTGCTGCTTTATCTATATCTAAGAAAGGAGAGTTTAATGAAAACATTAGAAATTGATATAGAAACTTTTAGTAGCATCAATCTTTCAAAATCTGGAGTTTATAGATATGTTGAGGCTCTTGATTTTGAAATTTTACTATTTGCTTATTCCATTGATGGCGGGGATGTTAAAGTCATTGATTTAGCAATGGGTGAAAAGATACCAAAAGAAATTTTAGATGCATTAACTGACCCTAATATTATTAAATGGGCCTTCAATGCTAATTTTGAACGCATTTGTCTATCTAGGTATCTGGGATACCCTACTGGAAAATATCTTGACCCTTCATCATGGAGATGCTCTATGATTTTGTCTGCTTATATGGGACTTCCCCTTTCTCTTGAAGGTGTTGGTACAGTTTTAGGACTTGAAAAACAAAAGCTTAAAGAAGGAAAAGATTTAATAAGGTACTTTTGTACTCCTTGTAAGCCTACTAAAACTAATGGGAAAAGGACTAGAAATCATCCCTACCATGACCTTGAGAAATGGTCAGCTTTTAAAGAATATAACAAACGTGATGTGGAGACGGAACTAGAAATTCAAATGAAACTCTCGAAATTTCCTGTTCCTGAACATATATGGCATGAATATCATTTAGACCAAGAAATTAATGATAGAGGTGTACTTCTTGATTTAGATTTTATAAAGAATGCAATAGAAATTGGCGACCACTCTCGCACTAAATTAATTGATGAAATGAAAGCATTAACAAATCTTGAAAACCCAAATTCAGTACAACAATTAAAAGGTTGGCTTGCTGAAAATGGTCTTGAAACTGAAAGCCTTGGAAAAAAGATTGTTTCAGAATTATTAGAAACAGCTACTGGAGATTTATCAAAGGTATTAACTCTTAGGCAACAAATTTCAAAATCATCCGTTAAGAAATATCAAACTATGGAAAATGCTGTAGGCTCTGATAATCGTGCTAGAGGAATGTTTCAATTTTATGGTGCAAATAGGACAGGAAGATTTGCAGGTAGAATTTTGCAACCTCAGAACCTTCCTAGAAACAATATTCCTGATTTATATGAAGCTAGGGAATTAGTTCACACAAACAATATAACTGCATTAGATATGCTTTATGATTCTATACCAGAAGTTTTATCCCAGCTTATTCGTACATCCTTTATTCCAAAGGCTAATCACAAATTTATAGTCGCAGATTTTTCTTCTATTGAAAGAGTTGTTCTAGCTTGGCTTGCAGGTGAAAAGTGGGTTCTTGATGCCTATGAAAGAAAAGAAGATTTATATATTGCTACTGCAAGTCAAATGTTTGATGTACCTATTGAAAAAATAGACAAAAAGAGTCCCTTAAGAGATAAAGGGAAAGTAGCTGACTTGGCCTGCGGTTATGGTGGCTCCGTTGGTGCATTAATTTCCATGGGTGCTCTTGATATGGGACTTGAAGAATATGAGCTTAAACCCCTAGTTGACTCCTGGAGACTTGCCAATTCTAATATAGTTAATTTTTGGTGGGATGTTGATAGAGCAGTTCTTAAAACTGTCAGAGAAAGAACTACTACCACTACTCATGGCATTGAGTTTTCTTATAAAAGTGGAATGTTATTTATTACACTCCCATCTGGTAGGCAACTATCCTATGTTAAACCCAAAATTGGGGTCAGTAAGTTTGGCTCGGATTGTGTAACTTATGAGGGTCTTGGTGGAACTAAGAAATGGGAAAGGATACAGTCCTATGGACCAAAGTTTGTGGAAAATATTGTTCAAGCAATTAGTAGGGATATTCTAATTTTTTCTATGGAGAAATTAAGACATTTTTCTATAGTAATGCATATTCATGATGAGATTATTATTGAGGCTGAAAAACATATAACTGTAGATGAGATTTGTAAAATAATGTGTCAAACTCCTCCATGGTCAAAGGGCTTAAAACTCCGAGCTGAAGGCTTTGAAGGAGACTTTTACAAAAAAGATTAAAAAACTACTACGGAATTTGGCAGGTACTGTCCTTTAGTTAATAAGGGCATTACCTGCCTATTAAATTTTGGAGGTGTTTTTATGTTTTATGTAAAAGAAAAAGTCAGCCCTTCAGTTGATGTAACTGTAGATATTCATGATGACAATGTCTTTTGTACCTGTCCTAATTGTGGGTGCGAAGTAGAAATTGACTTAGTGGAGCTCTTTGGTAATGGCGAAGGTGATTTGTATGGCACATCTGTATATTGCAGTGAATGTAGCAAAACAAAATTAAAAGAGTTAAAGAAGCGAGGTATCCAATATGACAATAAGTAAATTTAATCAAGAAGGATACTATGACCCTACTCCTTATGAAGCTTTAAAGAAAAAATATCTTCCCCTTGTTTATATTGCCTCTCCCTTCTCAGGTGATATGGAAAGAAATATTAAAAAGGCTCAGGGCTATTGTAGGTTTGCTATAAGTAAAGGATATATTCCTATAGCTCCTCACCTTCATTACCCTCAATTTTTAGATGATAAGGATATGGATGAACGAGAACTTGGACTCCGCTTTGCTCTTATACTACTTGGCAAATGTGAAGAATTGTGGGCCTTTGATAGAGTTTCTAAGGGAATGGCTGAAGAAATTGCTAAAGCCAAAAGAAGAAATATGCCAATAAGATACTTTAATTCTAGATGTGAGGAGGTTTCAAAATGAATGAACTAATTGTAATTGATTATAAAAATAATATTCCTACAGTAAATGGTCGTGAACTTCATGAGGCATTAAAAGTTGAAACTAGATATAATGATTGGTTTTCAAGAATGTGCAAATACGGCTTTATAGAGGGAAAAGACTATTACTCAATTTTGAGTAATAGGTCTGACGGTCTTCCTGGTAAGCCTAGAATTGACCACTCCCTAACCATTTCTATGGCAAAAGAAATCTGTATGCTCCAAAGAAGTGAAATGGGGAAAAAGTTTAGGCAGTATTTTATCTCCATTGAAGAAGCATGGAACTCCCCTGAAAAAATTATGGAACGTGCTTTATTAATAGCTCAGCAAAAAGCAAGGGAAGCTGAAATAAAAATACTTGCTTTATCAGAAGAAAATGAAAGTCTTGAAATTGCTTTAAATACCTCCCTCAAGTTTTATACCGTAGCCAAGTACAATAATGTTTTCAACATGGGTTGGAATTTAAAAGAATGTCAAAGTATCGGTAAAAGATTATCTGCATACTGTAGGTGCCACTCTATTGAAATAAGAAAATGTGAAACAAATGATGAAAGATTTGGAACAGTAAATAGTTATCCATTAACTGCTTGGGAGGACTTTTTGGAGGTGCTTGAATGATTAAATTTACCCTATACTCATCAAATGTTACAGGTAATCTTTCAAACTGCATCTACCCTAAAGAAGTTTTAATAACGGATGAAGTATCTATGGCAGATGCAATTAAATATGACCATGTTTCAGCTAAATTTAAAAATAATTATAGAAGTTCAGCCAACTTTATTAAGGCTGATAATACTGTACTTGATTGTGATAATGACCATTCAGACGATCCAAATGACTGGATTACTGTTAAAGATGTGGCTACAACTTTTGAAGATATCCCTTTTGTGGCTGTCTATAGTAGAAACCATATGAAACAAAAAGGAAAAAAATCTCCAAGGCCAAGGTTTCATATTTATTTCATGATTAAAGAAATTACTGATTCAAATTCATATACAAATTTAAAACAAAAAATTGCTAGGGCCTTCCCCTACTTTGATAATAATGCTCTTGATAGTGCTAGATTTATATTTGGTACTAGCACTCCAAATATAGAAATTCATGACGGTAATAAAAGTATTGAAGAATATCTTGATGCTGCAAGTTTTGAAGATTGGGATGACTCTACTGAAGAAATACAGGAAGGTTCTAGAAATAGTACCCTGTCCCGTTATGCTGGAAAAATTATAGTACGTCTTGGAAATACAGATGAAGCCTATGCCCTCTTTTTAAAAGAAGCAGAAAAATGTAATCCACCCTTAGATGAAGATGAATTAGATCTTATATGGCATAGTGCTATTAATTTTGGCAAAAGAATTTCTTCACAAGAAGGATATATTCCTCCAGAAGATTATGGCAGTGAAATACTTCTTAAACCTAGTGATTTTTCAGATGTAGGTCAAGCTATTGTACTTTCTGAAGAATATAAAGAATTTCTTAGATACTCCCCTTCTACCGATTTCTTAGTATATAACGGTAGCTTTTGGGAGGAATCAAAACCAAAAGCACAGGCTATTGCACAAGAATTAACCACCAGACAGCTTAAAGAAGCAGAAATTGAAATTAATAATGCTTTAAATGAAATGTCTGATAGTGGTGCTTTAAATATTGTTATGGAAAAGGGAACTAAAAAGGCAGCAAAGGATTTTAATGAAGTTCAAGATGAATCTTTTAAAAGATATGAATCTGCTATGGCCTATAAAAAATATGTAATTACTAGAAGGGATTCTAAGAAAATATCATCAGCATTAAAGGAAGCACAGCCTATGCTTGAGATTTTACCTAAGGATCTTGATATTGATGGTTTTTTATTAAATACACCAAAGGCTACCTTCGACCTTAGAAAAGGTATTGATTCCAAAATGGATCCTAGCTATTCTCACTTTATTACAAAGCAAACAAGTGTAAACCCTAATGATAAAGGCATGGACAAATGGCTTGATGCCATTGATGTATTCTTTTGTAAGGATAAAAGTTTAATTGAATATGTTCAAAGAATTGTAGGACTTGCTGCCATAGGCAAAGTTTATGTAGAAGCCTTAATCATAGCCTACGGTGAAGGCCGTAATGGTAAATCAACTTTTTGGAATGCCATCGCCAGGGTTCTAGGAAGCTATAGTGGCAATATTTCAGCCGACATTTTAACTGTTGGTTGTAGAAGGAATGTTAAACCAGAACTGGCTGAAGCAAAGGGCAAAAGGCTCCTTATTGCTGCAGAGCTTGAGGAAGGCATGAGGCTTAATACTTCTAATATTAAACAGCTTTGTTCTACAGATGAAATCTATGCAGAAAAAAAATATAAAGATCCTTTCAGCTATATCCCTACCCACACCTTAGTTTTATATACAAACCACCTGCCAAAGGTTGGAGCTATTGATGAGGGAACTTGGCGAAGGCTTATAGTTATTCCCTTTGAAGCAAAAATTGAAGGAAGTAATGATATAAAGAATTACACTGACTATCTAGTTGAAAATGCAGGTGGTGCAATTCTTACTTGGATAATTGAGGGTGCAAAAAAGGTTATTGATGATGATTACAACATAAGTCCACCTAAAAAAGTTAAAGACGCCATTAATATTTACAAGGAAAATAATAACTGGCTTCATCATTTTTTAGAAGAATGTTGTGAAATTGATGAAACCTATATGGCTAAATCGGGAGAGGTCTATGATGAATACCGAGCCTTTTGCCTTAGAATCGGTGAATTTACAAGAAGTACAACTGACTTCTATACTACTCTGGATTCACAGAACTTTGAAAGAAAAAGAACCAGTAAAGGGGTCATGGTAAAAGGATTAAGATTAAAATCAGAATTCCTATAAATAGCTATTTCCCTCAAAAGTGTAGATCAATGTATCTCTCTATTACAACTTTTTCATATAGATAAAAATAAAATATAAAAATATATATATAAGTTATATAGGTAACCTTCATTGATCTACATACCTACAAAAATTACTGATGAATCTAACTCCCCCAAACACTGATGAATAAAGGGTTTGGAGATATAAATCAAATTTGAAATTCATCATTAAAATATTTAGCAAGGTGAATGTCTATGAAAGAAAAAGCAATCGAACAAAAGCTTGTAAAAGAAATTAAATTATTAAAGGGTCTATGTTTAAAGCTTTCTTGTCCTGGATTTGCTGGAATGCCTGATAGACTTATCCTTCTTCCTAAAAGAAAGATTGGGTTTGTAGAAGTTAAAAGACAAGGTGAAAAGCCTAGACCCCTTCAAGTGTCAAGACATAATCTTTTGAAGAAATTAGGTTTTAAAGTTTTTGTCCTTGATGATGAAAAGCAAATAAAAGAAATAATTGAAGAAATCCTAGGAGGTGATGCCAAATGAAGTTCATACCCCATGATTATCAGAGATATGCTACTGAATATATTGAAAGTAAGCCTATCTCAGCTATATTTTTGGATATGGGCTTAGGTTAGGAAAAACAGTTCTAACTCTTACAGCTTTAAATAATTTGTTATTTGATAGCTTTGATGCACATAAGGTTTTAGTTATAGCACCACTTCGGGTTGCCAGGGATACATGGCCTGCAGAAATTGAAAAATGGAATCACCTAAAAGATTTAAAATATTCTATTGCCATAGGAAGTGAAAAGAAAAGAATATCAGCTTTAATGGAAAAAGCAGATATTTATATTATAAATCGTGAAAATGTAAAGTGGCTTATAGAAGATAGCTCTCTCCCCTTTGACTTTGACACAGTAATTATTGATGAACTTTCATCCTTTAAAAATCACCAGGCCAAACGCTTCCGTTCCTTAATGAAAGTAAGACCAAAGATTAAAAGGATTGTAGGACTTACTGGAACCCCAGCATCTAATGGACTTATGGATTTATGGGCTGAATTTAGGCTTTTAGATATGGGAGAAAGACTTGGTAAATTCATTGGAAAATATAGAGAAGAATATTTTGTCCCTGATAAAAGAAATCAGCAAATTATCTTTTCATATAAGCCAAAGCTTGGTGCTGAAAAAGCTATATATAAAAAGATTTCAGATATAACCATCAGTATGAAAGGGTCTGATTATCTTAAACTTCCAGACTTAATTGTAAATAAGGTAGAAGTTAATCTTTCTGAAAAAGAAATTAAGACCCTAGATACAATGAAAAAAGATTTAGTGGCAACTATTGATGAAGATGAAATCACTGCTTCTAATGCTGCAGCTCTTTCTAACAAACTTCTTCAAATGGCAAATGGAGCTGTTTATGATGATAACCAAAACGTGATACACATTCACGATAGAAAGCTAGATGCTTTAGAAGATTTGATTGAAGCTGCCAATGGTAAACCTGTTTTAATAGCCTATTGGTTTAAACATGACTTAGCAAGAATTACTAAAAGGTTTAAAGTAGAAAGCCTTAATACATCCGATTCCATTAAAAGATGGAACAATGGACAAATACCAATAGCTCTTATCCACCCTGCTTCTGCTGGACATGGGCTTAATCTACAAACTGGTGGCTCCACTCTTATATGGTTTGGCCTTACCTGGAGTCTAGAGTTATATCAGCAAACCAATGCAAGACTCTGGAGGCAAGGGCAAACAGACACCGTTGTTATCCACCACCTATTATCAAAAGATACTATTGATGAACAGGTAATGAAAGCACTTCAAGGTAAAGATGATATCCAATCCGCTTTAATAAATGCTGTTAAAGTAAATCTACAGACTGGAGGAAATAAAAATGGATGATAAATATGAAGATTTAGCAAATGCCATTGTTATTACAGCAGTTAAAGATTATAGGGATGTATTAAAAAAACTAAAAAAGCATCCAAATAGTAACTATTTGCAGCATACAAAGAATGAAATTGAACGGTTTTTTCACTCTAAATGGTACTCCGTGCTTACTGATATAGGCCCAGAATTCCTTATAAAAAAGCTTAATGAGGAGGTCATATAATGACAGCAAAAGAATATTTAAGTAAGGCCTATAGGCTAGACCAAAGGATAAACAGTAAACTTGAACAAGTGGCTTCACTTAATGAATTGGCTATGAAAGCCACTTCTACCCTATCAGATATGCCAAAGAATCCAAGTGGGACAACTTCTAAAATGGAAGATGTAATCTGTAAGATTATAGATTTACAGAATGAGATTAATAAAGACATTGATGAATTAGTAGATTTAAAGAAAAATATAGTAAATATAGTTAAGGTTGTTCCTAATTCAGAGCATCAAATGGTTTTAGAACTTCGTTACCTCTGCTTTAAAACATGGGAGGAAATTGCTGTTGAGATGGGTTATAGTGTTAGAAATATTTATAATTTACATGGTGCAGCTTTAAAAGAAATTCCCCCAATAAAAACTTTGCAGTGAATTTCACTATTTTGCATTAGCCTTTTATGATATTATTATAATTAGGAAAATATATTTAAAACCTTCACGGGAAAATCTGTGGAGGTTTTTTTATTTAAAAAATCGAGGTGATTCAATGCCAAGGAAACCTAAGAGACCTTGTTCCTATCCTGGGTGTCCTATCCTAACCGATGATAGGTACTGTGAAGAACATAATAGTTTGATGAACAGGAACTACAACAAGTACCAGCGGGACCCAGAGTCAAACAAAAGGTATGGTAGGTCTTGGAAGCGGATTAGGGACAGATATATTAAACTTCACCCCCTCTGCGAAGAATGTGAGAAACATGGCCGACTAACTAAGGCTGAAGAAGTCCATCATATCCTCCCCCTATCCAAAGGTGGAAGCAATGACTTCTCTAACCTAATGAGTCTATGCAAGAGCTGCCACTCAAGCATAACAGCCAAGAGCGGTGACAGGTGGGGGTAGTAAATCTCTAGAACTAAGCATCCTGGACAGCGGCGGGGAGTTCCGTGTAAAAAAATGCAGTTTCAAAGGGGGGAATAGGGCAGCAAAAAAGTGAGGTGTTTTAATATATGGCAAAAGACGGTACTAATAGAGGTGGTGCTCGTATTGGAGCAGGGGCTAAAAAGAAACCACTAGCAGATAAAATCGCTGAAGGAAATCCTGGTGGCAGAGCCCTTACAGTTATGGAATTTAAAAATACAGCAGACCTAGAAGGTGAAGAAATGCCAGAGCCAAATAAGATGCTAGAGGCTATTCAAAAGGATGGTAAAACCTTAGTTGCTGGTGAAGTTTTTAGAGACACTTGGAAATGGCTACATGAAAGAGGTTGTTCCTCCCTCGTATCCCCTCAGCTTTTAGAAAGGTATGCCATGAGTGTAGCTAGATGGATTCAATGCGAGGAAGCTATAACTGAATTTGGATTTCTAGCAAAGCATCCTACAACTGGAAATGCTATTCAAAGTCCATATGTTGCTATGGGACAAAACTATATGGCCCAAACTAATAGGTTATGGCTTGAGATATTCCAGATTGTAAAGGAAAATTCTCTAGCCGAATATTCTGGCGCAAATCCTCAAGATAATGTTATGGAAAGACTTCTTACTGCTAGAAATAATAAATAATTGGAGGTATAAAATGAAAAAACAGTTAACAGCTGAAAGTGTATGTATTGGTCATCCTGATAAGCTATGCGATTTAATTGCTGATAATATTTTAGATGCGGCTTTTAGAAAAGATAAATCTTCTAGGGTAGCTTGTGAGGTAATGGCAACCAAAGGAAAAATTATCGTGGCGGGCGAAATCACCTGTAGCGAAAAACTAGATATTAAATACATTGTTAGACGAACTTTAAAAGATGTAGGATATAACCCTCGTAAGTTTTCAATTTATGTATTTTTAAATAATCAAAGTGCTGATATTGCTGCTGGAGTAGATAATGCCATTGAAATAAGAAATGGCGAAAAGGATCCATATAGCTTAATTGGTGCTGGGGATCAAGGGACTATGTATGGTTATGCGACAAATGAAACTAAAGAGATGCTTCCCCTCCCTCTTGTCTTATCTCATAGAATTGTAAAAAGACTTGATAAGGCAAGAAAGGATAAATTAATAAAGGGAATCTTTCCAGATGGTAAAGCTCAGGTTACTGTAGAATACGATAGGGATAAACCAGTAAGAGTAAAAACTATAGTTATATCTATCCATCACCATAAAGATAAATCTTATGAGGAATTAAAAAAAGAAATTTTAAATCTTGTCCTCTACCCTGCTTTTGAAGATTTTCCTTTTGATGATGATACTGAAATATTAATAAACCCTTCTGGCAGATTTGTTATTGGTGGACCTACTGCTGATACAGGTTTAACAGGAAGAAAGCTAATGGTTGATACCTACGGTGGCCTTGCCTCCCACGGTGGCGGTGCTCTTTGTGGGAAAGATCCAACCAAAGTTGATAGAAGTGGTGCTTATATGGCTAGATATATAGCGAAACATATAATATGGAGCGATTTTGCAGATAAATGTGAAGTCGCTCTTTCTTATGCCATTGGGAAAGCAAATCCAGTTGCTTTTTCAATTAATACCTTTGGAACTAGTAAAGTTCCCGATGAAATATTAACCCTTGCTGCAGAGGAAGTATTTAATTTAAAACCTGCAGCAATTATTGAAAACCTAAGGCTTAGGGATATACATTATTCTGATACTTCCACTTATGGACATTTCAATAGCCCCTTATTCCCTTGGGAAAATGTTGATAAATACAATGAATTAAAAAAGGCGGTGGAAAAATATGCAGATAGAAAAAATTAGTGTTGATAAGCTTAATCCTGCTCCATATAATCCAAGGAAAGATTTAAAGCCTGGAGACCCCGAATATGAAAAATTAAAAAACTCTATTCTTACCTTTGGATATGTTGAACCAGTTCTGTGGAATAAAAGAACTGGAAATATCATAGGTGGTCATCAACGATTTAAAATATTAGTGGAGCTTGGCAAAACTGAAATAGATTGTGTTGTAGTAGATATAGATGCAGAAAATGAAAAGGCATTAAATATTGCTCTTAATAAAGTAAGCGGTGATTGGGATAAGGATAAATTAATGCTTTTAATTACAGATTTACAAGGAGTAGATTTTGATGTCTCACTTACAGGCTTTGACCCTGCTGAACTAGATGACCTTTTTAAAGATTCGCTAAAGGATAATATTAAAGAAGATAATTTTGATATAGAAGAAGAACTTAAAAAAACTGCCATTTCAAAGCTTGGTGATTTATGGCTTCTTGGCAATCACAGGCTTATCTGTGGTGATAGTACCAACCCTAAAACCTACGAAGATTTAATGGATGGCAAACTAGCAAACCTAACAGTTACAGACCCACCCTATAATGTTAATTATGAAGGAAGTGCTGGAAAAATTAAAAATGACAATATGGAGAATGATGCCTTTTACAACTTTCTGCTTGCTTCCTTTCAAGGTATGGAAAGTGTGATGGCAAAAGATGCTTCTATTTATGTATTCCATGCAGATACCGAAGGCTTAAATTTTAGAAAGGCATTCTCTGAGGCTGGTTTTTATCTTTCTGGAACTTGTATATGGAAAAAGCAATCCTTAGTTTTGGGTCGCTCTCCTTACCAATGGCAACACGAACCAGTTCTCTTTGGATGGAAAAAGAAAGGTAAGCATAATTGGTACTCTGATAGAAAACAAACCACCATTTGGGAATTTGAAAAGCCCAAAAGAAACAAAGACCATCCAACTATGAAGCCAGTGGCACTTATAGCCTACCCTATTTTAAATTCAAGTTTGACTAATTGTATTGTTCTCGACCCCTTCGGAGGTTCTGGAAGTACACTTATTGCCTGCGAGCAAACAGATAGGATTTGCCATATAATTGAACTTGATGAAAAATATACAGATGTAATTGTTAAAAGATATATTGAGCAAGTCGGCTCCCATGAAGAAGTTTATTTAATTAGAAATGGAGAGAAGATTAAATATAAAGATATAGAAGGTGTTCTAAATGAAGCATAAGGAATTAACCTTCATAGACTTCTTTGCAGGAGTTGGCGGTTTTAGGCTAGGATTTGAACAAGCTGGATTTAAATGTATAGGCTTTTGTGAAAAAGACAAATTTGCAGTTAATTCATATAGAGCCATGTTTGATACAGAAGGAGAGTGGTTTAGGGATGACATTACAAAAATCAAATCAGAAGAAATCCCATATGCAGATATTTGGTGTGGAGGAACTCCTTGCCAGGATGTTTCAATTGCAGGACAAAGAAAAGGATTATCAGGAGACCGAAGTGGTCTCTTTTTTAAATTCATTGAACTCCTCAAAAGTAAAGATGAAAAAGATAAACCCACATTCATTGTCCTTGAAAATGTTAAAGGACTTCTATCAAGTCACAGAGGATTCGATTTTACAGAATATCTCCATCAAGTTTCCCAAGCTGGGTATGATGCAATCTGGCAAGTGCTTAACTCTAAAGACTTTGGAGTCCCCCAAAACCGAGAAAGAGTATTCATTATTGGATATCTTAGAAACAGAGGTAGACGAAAAATATTACCTATCGAAGGAGAAAACCAATCAGCTATTAAGCAAATTATAGGTGGATGCCAAGGTGATAGACTATTAGACCCCAAAGGAATATCCTGCACCCTTACTGGAAATGGTGGTGGCTGGGGTGGAAAAACTGGACTTTACTTTATAGATCAATCCAATACTAAGACAAAAATTACAGAAAACTCAAGATGTATAACTTCAAGATATACTGCAGGAATAGTAAATAGAACTGCATCTAATAGTGCTGTTTTAGAAAGTCCTGTAATTAAAGTTAGAAACGGAACTAAAAAAGGATATGCCAAGGCTTGCCTTGGAGATGGTATAAGTTTAGCTTACCCTAATAGCAAAACAAGAAGAGGAAGGGTTGGAAAAGGTGTAGCACAAACTCTTGACACATCTTGTATGCAAGGAACTTTAACTAAAGACTGCAGAATTAGAAGGCTTACACCAAAGGAATGCTTTAGACTTCAAGGGTTTCCAGATGAATTATTTGAAAAGGCTAAAGAATTAAACTCTGATGCCCAACTATATAAACAAGCTGGAAATGCAGTTACTGTAAATGTGGCCTATGAGATTGCCAATTCTATTAAAAACTCAAAATCTAAAGAAACTCCTAAATAATCAAGGCCACAGTTTGCCCTGTGTGCCCTTTAAAGAAAGCTTTCGAACATTACCTCGGCCAATATTTAAATATAACTTGCTATTTACATCCCTTTGAGTGATATATGGTACAACTACATTATTTGGAGGGATTAGAGTGGATAGAAAAGAATTAGTTAAAATCCTAGGTGAACACTTAGGAGTAAAACCAAAATATCTAGGAGTACCAAACTTTAACTACCAAGTCGGGGAATTTATAATAGACAGAGAAGGGAGAATTCTAACAAAGGCAGGTGATGAATTGAAACTTGAAGAAATATTGAATTCAGCTGAAAAAGAAACTACAACTGTTGAAATAACCATCCCTTTAGAAGGTCATAGTGAGAATACATTAAAGACTTTAATTAATATGATTTATAGCAAACAAACTCTTATTAAACAATCATTTCAACTCAATAAAAACCTAGTGGAAAAAGAAACAGTCGAAAAATTAAATGCAGCTGAAACCATGGAGGAATTTAAAGATATTCTTGTAAGTCAAAATATTAAAATAGATGATGAAAATATTATTTTTACAATAAACACAGATTTAGTTAGAGCTGCCACCCTATTCTTTGGACTATTAAATGAGAAATCAAAGGAATTAAAATATGCATCATCAAAGCCAACTGAAACAGATAATGAAAAATATGCTTTTAGAACCTGGCTTATGAGACTTGGAATGATTGGTGATGAATATAAGGAAACCAGAAAAGAATTACTACAAAATCTCAATGGAAACTCTGCCTTTAGAAATGTAGGTGAAAGCCATGAATAGAAGAAAACTAAAAGTATATGAAGCACCTACTGGAACAACTAAAAGAATTCCTTATATAAGACTTCAAGGTAAATGGCTTCTAGAACTTGGCTTTGAAACTGGGGATAATATAATAGTTAAAGAAGAAGAAGGTAAATTAATAATAGAGCATGGAGATGTGCTAGAAAATGAATAAACCTAAATGTAAATTAATCGGTGAAGATGGAAATGTTTTTAATCTTATGGGCATCGCTTATAAAACTTTAAAAAGAGCAAATTTAAAAGAAGAAGCCGATGAAATGATAAAAAGAATAATGGAATCTGGATCTTATATGAAGGCCCTAGCCATTATTTCTGAGTATGTTGAAATAGTATAAAACACTGTGTTTCTTTTGAAAATAGTACTTGCTATTTATCCCTTTCTGAGTGATATATGTATGTAACAAAAAAACACACAGGAAGGGGATAGGAACAATGCTTACAAGGAACTTTGGAATTGAAATTGAACTTACAGGAATAACAAGGGAAAAGGCTGCAAGAGTTATAGCTGAACATTTAGAAGGAATCATTAGAAAGGATAGCGGAAACTACAAGGTTACTACACCAGACGGAAGAACCTGGCAGGTAGTTTATGACGGAAGCCTAAGATGCCAAAGAAAAGCAAATGGCCAAAAGGTTGCAGCAGAAAGAGAATACAGTGTAGAAATAGTTAGCCCAATCTTAACCTACAAAAAAGACATAGAGAGTTTACAAGAGTTAGTGAGAAAAATAAGAAAGGCTGGAGGATTTGCAAACAGCTCTGCGGGAATACACATTCACCTAAATGGAGCCGACCATACACCAAGAAGCCTTAGAAACTTTGTAAACATTATCTACTCAAGGAACGACCTGCTTTACTCAAGCCTACAGATAGAGCCAAGCAGAATGAGATATTGTAAAGCCCTAGACGAGAAATTAGTGGAAAGAATGAACAAGAAAAAACCTACAACTTTTAAAGAAATTGAGGACATTTGGTACGAAGGCTACTACTCAAGTAGGGGTAGACATTACCATGACAGTCGCTACCACTTCCTAAACTTACACAGTTTTTTCAACGGGGTAGGAACAGTAGAGCTTAGGGGTTTCAACGGAACCCTTCACGCAGGAAAAATTAGAACCTACATCCTTTTGGCCCTAGCCATGAACAACCAAGCCTTAACTCAAAAGAGTGCCAGTAGCAAAAATCCACAGATAGAAAACCCAAAGTTCGCCATGAGAACCTGGCTTAACAGAATAGGATTTATTGGGGAAGACTTCAAAAACCCAAGGGAACATTTAGTAAAGCACCTAGAAGGAAGTGCAGCTTGGAGGTTTCAAGAACTAGCTTAAAACCACGAGGGGGAAACCCCTCTTAAGCTGGTAGAAGGGTATAAAATGTACCAACCTAAAACAAAAAGCCTACACAGGCGAAACTGTGGCGAGTGAAAGGATGATAAAGAATGGATAAAAGGTTATATGTAGCCTATGGTTCAAATCTCAATGTAGAGCAGATGAAATACAGGTGTCCTACTGCTAAGGTTTATGGAATGGGAATATTAAAAGATTACAAACTTTTATTTAAAGGTACACCACATAATGCTTACCTAACCATAGAATCTGCAGAAGGCTCTAGAGTACCCGTTGTTGTTTGGGATATAAATCCTAGTGATGAACTATCACTGGATAGATATGAAGGTTACCCTAACTTTTATTACAAGAAAGATATACCAGTAGAACTTAAAACAGGCGAAGTGGTAACAGCCATGGTTTATATTATGACAGATAAAATTAAAGATAGAATAAACTTAAACCTTCCAAGTGAATATTATTTAAATGCAGTAAGTAAAGGTTATGAGTATTTTGGATTTAATTTTAAATATATTGAAGAAGCACTTAAGATAAGCAAAAATAATTAAAATCTAGGCCCACAGCTTGCCCTGTAAGGCTTTTATATAGAGCTATTGGTACAATTACCCTACCAAGATAAAGGAAGGAAGCGGTTTTGATGGATAAATTTTTTAGTCAGAAATATTGTGATAGGTGTGGAAAAGATTTAAAAGGCGGAAGAATAATGTCTATGTTTAATGAGGATTGCATCTGTATGGAATGTAAAGAGAAAGAAACAAAGGATAAAAGTTATAAAAAAGCCAGAGATAAAGAAATTGAAGAAATTAGAAAAGGAAATTACAACTTTAAAGGAATAGGGAAATAAAAAAGTTAAACAGAATTTTATAAGAGGCCTTCGGGCTTCTTTTTACTTATAGAAAGGAGGCGGCACTAATTAGAAAACTGAAAGATTATAAACCTACTAAATTTATGGCCAAGGATTCAGTCTATGATGAAGATGCCGCTGATTATGCTGTTTCATTTATTCAAGCACTTACTCATACTAAAGGTAGATGGGCAGGAAAGCCCTTTGAATTAATAGACTGGCAAGAACAAATTATAAGGGATATTTTTGGAACTATAAAACCTAATGGATATCGCCAATTTAATACAGCCTATGTTGAAATTCCAAAGAAAATGGGAAAATCTGAATTAGCTGCAGCTATTGCTCTCCTTCTTACCTGTGGAGATGGCGAGCAACGGGCTGAGGTTTATGGCTGTGCTGCTGATAGAAATCAAGCTTCTATTGTTTTCAATGTTGCAGCTGATATGGTAAGAATGTGTCCTCCTCTAGCCAAAAGAGTCAAGATTTTAGATTCTATGAAAAGATTAATCTATCAGCCTACAGGAAGTGTATATCAAGTCCTCTCTGCTGATGTTAAAAATAAACACGGATTTAATACACATGGTGTTGTATTTGATGAACTTCACACTCAACCAAATAGAAAACTTTACGATGTTATGACCAAAGGAAGTGGTGATGCTAGAACCCAACCTCTTTATTTTTTAATAACTACTGCTGGGGATAATCAAAATAGTATCTGCTGGGAAGTCCATCAAAAAGCTGTAGATTTACTTGAAGGTAGAAAAACTGACCCGACCTTCTACCCTGTTATTTATGGTGCTAATATGGATGATGATTGGACAGACCCTAATGTTTGGAAAAAAGCTAATCCTTCCCTTGGAATAACTGTTACTATGGATAAGGTTAAAGCTGCCTTCGAGTCTGCAAGGCAAAACCCTGCAGAAGAAAACAGCTTCAGACAGTTACGATTAAACCAATGGGTAAAACAGGCAATTAGATGGATGCCTATGGATAAGTGGGATGCCTGTGCTTTTAAAGTAGACCCAGAAGATTTAAAAGGTAGGGTTTGCTATGGTGGACTTGACCTTTCTTCTTCTACTGATATTACAGCCTTTGTTTTGGTCTTTCCACCTATTGATGAAGATGATAAATATAGCATCCTCCCCTACTTTTGGATACCAGAAGAAAATATTGACCTTAGAGTAAGACGAGATCATGTAAATTATGATTTATGGGAAAGGCAAGGTTTTATAAAAACTACTGAGGGTAATGTTGTTCATTATGGATTTATAGAGAATTTTATTGAAGAATTAGGTATGGAATATAATATAAGAGAAATCGCCTTTGACCGCTGGGGAGCTATTCAAATGACACAGAACCTTGAGGGTATGGGTTTTACAGTAGTACCATTCGGTCAAGGTTTTAAAGATATGAGCCCTCCTACTAAAGAATTAATGAAACTTACTTTAGAAGAAAAACTAGCTCATAGTGGCCATCCTGTCCTTCGCTGGATGATGGATAATATCTTTGTTAGAACTGATCCTGCTGGAAATATAAAGCCTGATAAAGAAAAGTCTAGTGAGAAAATTGATGGTGCTGTTGCTACTATAATGGCTCTTGATAGGGCTTTAAGAAATGATGGCAATACTGGCAGCAGTGTTTATGATGATAGAGGGATACTCATTCTATAATAATATAATATAGTTATGATATACTTTAATTAAATAAATGTCGATATTTAATTAAAGGGGGAGAGAACAATTGACTGGGAAAAAATATATGATTATTTGAAAAATGAAAAATACTACGGTACTGGTATTACAGGCCCTAAATACTTAAAACTATTGAAAGAGGTTAATGAGGATAACAGGATTTTATTTATTGATTTTCACAAATATAATGTTTCTAACCTTCCTAAATACGATGATATATATAGTTTATATTATATTAATGCAAAAAATGATATAAAGGATGCAGAAACCAGTTTAACACCACTTAAAAGACATAATTTTAGCACCGATGAAGATTTTGAAAAATATATTGATAAATGTGTGCAAGGTAATTTAAAGTCTACTTTACAACAATATAAAATAAGCCGAAATTATCTATTTCAATTTTTATTAGATAACGAAATTAATAGTACTAAATTAACTGAATTGAATCAGAAACAGATTGATAATTATATATGTAGATTAGTTAATACTACAAGTGATAGAGTAATAGAAAGATATTTAAATAGTATAAATAACTTATTAGTATTTCATCAAGATAGCATGATGAATGAAATTTCTTTAGACATAAATAAAATAATGAAAGATGTACCTATGTGGGAAGGTTTCCCCTGGACTATCGATGAAGCCACAAAAGAACATATTCAGTTTTATAATTATTGGCTTAGTAATTATGGAAAAAATGTTTTTATTGAAGTAAACGGAGTTTTGAGTTATTTATTTTTTTATATATATACTATTATTGCCGATTTCATTAAAACCAAGGACATAACTAAATTAAATAATGAATTTGAAAAAATGTATAAAAATTACGGCCATTATGAATCTATAAGAGCATACTTATCTTCCTGGTGGATGGATGCCTACTTGTGGGTAGGAGATGATAGAAAGTACTTAGAATACAAGATCAAAAACTTTTTAAGAACAGATAATACTCTAAATAGTTCGATTAGTCTTGATAAAATTATCGATGAAGTAAATACATCAAATGATATAGACTTAATAAATGAGTCATTCTTTCTAGTTATGAAAAATACAAAATCTCTCACAAATTATGGATTAAATAATTTAGAGGGGATGATAGAATCTGCTAAAATGTATCTAACGGACTTTAAGGTAGAAAAAGGAATGTATATACGAGATTATTTTTATAATAAATTTGATATTTGGAACCTATCTGAAAAAGATTATAAGGAGTTAGAAGAATATATAGCCGGTGATAACTTTAAAGTATATCAAGATAAAAATTATAAAACAAAATCAGAATGGTTCCATATACTAAAAGCGAACCATGAAAAAATTTCAAAATATAAAAGATCAGAGATTAAAGATTTAAATAAAATAATAAAGAATCCAGAGAAATACTCATATGAAAAAAGAAATTATTTTGATGATGATAAGAGTTATCGTGATTATCTTGAAGAACAAGTAGAATATGCAAAAGAAAAATTATTTTATATGAAATACAGGAAGTCATATTTATTTGGTGGAGTACCAAAGGATTTTTTAAGTGATGATTGTTACATTATCAAAAAAGAAATTCCTCAAATTTTAGAAGAAGCTTTTATTGAAAAAGAGAGTAGAATTGCAAAAGAATGTGAAAACTTGTTAAGAGAAGAAAGAGGTATCCCAAAAATTGGGGAAGGTTGGATAAGTGAAACTATTTTATATAAACAAGTTATAGAAGCCTTCCCTGATGAAAAGGTAATCCATCATGGAAGACCACCTTGGTTAGGTAAACAGCATTTGGATATATATTTTCCAGAGAAAAATATTGGTATCGAATATCAAGGACAACAACATAACGAACCTATTGAATATTTTGGTGGAATAGAAGCTTTTAAGAAACAACAAAAAAGAGATAACAAGAAAAAAATGTTATGTGATAAGAATAATTGTAGCTTAATATACGTTTATCCTGATTATAATTTTGAAGATATCAAAAATGAGATTGAAACTCTTCTATTATCTAATAATTAAAGTTGACATAACCCTCGTGCAATGTGAACTGAAGGAACACTGGAAATTATAAAACGTTAAATGTTAATGCTTTTATATACACAAAATAGATATTTTTAAGCACCCTCACCTTGAAGGTGCTTTTTCATGCTCATTTTAAGGAGGTGATTGTATTAGCATTTTTTCAAGAGTATTTAAAAGGGAAGCTAGGCCAAAAAACTCCTTCTTTGGTTCTACCTATAGCTTCTTCTTTGGTTCAACTCCCAGTGGAAAAACAGTAAACGAAAGAACAGCTATGCAAACAACAGCAGTTTATGCCTGTGTTAGGATACTGGCTGAAACCATAGCCTCCCTCCCACTACACACCTATATTAATACTGAAAATGGAAAGGAAAAAGCAATGGATCATCCACTCTATCCCCTGCTATCTTCTTCTCCTAATCCTGAGATGACTTCATTTGTGTTTAGAGAAACACTCATGGGTCATCTTTTATTATGGGGAAATTCCTATTCACAAATAATTAGAGATGGTAGAGGAAAAATCATAGCTATCTATCCCCTGCTTCCAGATAAAATGACTGTAAGTAGAAGTGAAAAAGGGGAAATCTACTATGTATATAACAAAGAAGGCCATGACTATATTTTGAGAAAAGAAGAAGTCCTTCACATTCCAGGACTAGGCTTTGATGGCCTTATTGGCTACTCACCAATTGCTATGGCTAAGAATGCAATAGGAATGGCAATAGCTACTGAAGAATATGGTGCTAAGTTCTTTGCTAACGGAGCAAATCCAGGTGGAGTGCTAGAGCATCCTGGAATTGTAAAAGACCCACAGAGGATTAGGGATAGTTGGAACTCTGTATATCAAGGAACATCCAATGCCCATAGAGTCGCAGTTTTAGAAGAAGGTATGAAGTTCTCCCCTATTGGTATTCCACCAGAGCAAGCACAGTTTTTAGAAACAAGAAAATACCAAACAGAAGAAATATGTAGGATATTTAGAGTCCCCCCTCACTTGGTTGGTGATTTAGAAAGGGCTACATTTTCAAATATTGAACATCAATCTATAAGCTTTGTAGTTCATACAATTAGACCTTGGCTGGTTAGAATTGAGCAATCTATTAATAAGTCTTTATTTACAGATAAAGAAAAACAGAAATACTTTGTAAGCTTTGTAGTTGAGGGTCTTCTACGTGGAGATTATGAATCAAGAATGAGGGGTTATTCTATAGGAATACAGAATGGTTTCATGTCTCCAAATGATATTAGAAGATTAGAAAACTTGAATCCTATCCCTTCTGAAGAAGGCGGAAACACATATATGGTTAATGGTAATATGCTTAAACTTAAAGATGTCGGTGCATTTGTAAAAGAAAATACTGGAGGTGATGAAAATAAAGAAGTTTTGGAACTGGATTAAAAATGAAGAAGGAGAAAGAACCCTATATTTCGATGGATATATTGCACAAGATAGTTGGTTTGATGATGATATAACTCCTAAAAAATTTAAAGCTGAATTAATGGAATCAGATGGAGACATTTCAGTATGGATTAACTCCCCAGGTGGCGATGTGTTTGCTGCCAGCCAAATCTACAATATGCTAAAAGAATACAAGGGAAAAGTTACTGTAAAGATTGATGGTTTAGCTGCCTCTGCTGCTTCAGTTATTGCCATGGCAGGAGATGAAATTTTAATGTCCCCTGTCGCCATGCTTATGATTCATAACCCCTCTACCCTTATTTGGGGCGAAGAAACAGATATGGTAAAGGCTAAAGAAATGCTATCTGAGGTTAAGGAAAGTATTATAAATGCCTATGAAGTAAAAACAAATCTACCAAGAAATAAGATCTCTAAAATGATGGATAATGAAACCTGGATGAGTTCAAATAAAGCTGTTGAACTTGGCTTTGCAGATAAGGTTTTATATGAAGAATACCCTTCTAATAATCTAATAGAAGATGGTTTTATCTTCGATAAAGTAACGGTAATAAACACACTAATTAATAAGTTTCCTAAAAAGGAAGATCCACCAATTAGTAATGGTACTTCTTATGAAGAATTAAGTAAAAGATTAAATCTAATAAAATAAATGGAGGGATTAATTTGAATAAAATAATAGAACTAAGAGAAAAAAGAGCGAAGCTTTGGGAATCTACCAAGGCTTTTTTAGATTCAAGAAGAAATGAAAATGGCCTTCTTTCAGCTGAAGATACAGCTACCTATGAAAGAATGGAACAAGATGTGGTAGATTTAGGTAAGGAAATAGAAAGACTTGAAAGACAAGCGGTACTTGATTTAGAACTTTCAAAGCCTACCTCTTCCCCACTCTTCAACACCCCTAATAACAATATTGGAGAAGAAAAGAAAGGCCGAGCTTCTGATGAGTATAAAAAAGCTTTCTGGAACACCATGAGAAATAACCCTACACCTGAGATAAGAAATTCTCTTAAAATTGGAACAGATAGCGAAGGTGGATATTTAGTACCAGATGAATTTGAAAAAACTTTAGTTGAAGGCTTATTAGAAGAAAATATATTTAGGACACTAGCTACAATAATTAACACATCCTCAGGAGATAGGAAAATTCCAGTAGTAGCTTCAAAAGGTAATGCATCGTGGGTAGATGAAGAAGCACCAATTCCAGAGTCTGACGATAGTTTTGGACAAATTTCAATAGGTGCTTTTAAATTAGCAACAATAATTAAAATATCAGAAGAACTTCTAAATGACAGTGTATTTAATTTAGAATCATACATTGCTAAAGAGTTCGCTAGAAGGATTGGTTCAGCTGAAGAAGAAGCATTTTTAATTGGAAATGGAACAGGTAGACCTACTGGAATATTCAATAATACAGGTGGTGCAGGTGTAGGAACAACAGCATCCACTCAATCAACCATTAAAATTGATGAGATAATAGATTTATTCTATTCCTTAAAATCTCCATATAGGAAAAAAGCTACTTTTATAATGAATGATTCTACTGTGAAGGAAATTAGAAAGCTTAAAGATGGAAATGGTCAATATATCTGGCAACCTTCTATCACTGCAGGCGAACCAGATACAATTCTTAATAGACCAGTTAAAACTTCCTCTTATGTTCCTGGTTTAGCAGCAGGTGCAAAGCCTATAGCTTTTGGAGACTTTTCATATTACTGGATAGCTGATAGACAAGGCAGATCTTTCCAAAGACTTAATGAGCTTTATGCTGTAACAGGACAAATTGGATTTAAAGCAAGCCAGAGAGTTGATGGAAAGTTAATCCTTCCTGAAGCTATAAAAGTATTACAAATGAAAGCCTAGGTGATGAATATGAGTAATGTAAAAAACTACAAAGAACAAGGCAGTGAAAAATGGGTTGTTAATGGAATACTTGAAATAACTGAAGAAGGAGTACTTCTTTTAAATGGCAAACCCTTAATTAGGGCAGAATTTCAAGAGGAAAGTACAGCTACTACCATTGCCGATTTAAAGGCTGACTTTAATTCTTTACTAGAAAAGCTTAAGTACGCAGGATTAATGGAAATAAAATAATGGCAAGGTGATGGGTGTATGGTAATAACTTTAGATGAAGCAAAACTATATTTAAAAATAGATAGTGATGAGGAAGATACACTCATCACTTCTTTTATTCTTACAGCAGAGGAAATCTGTGAGGAAATACTAAGGTTTCCCCTATCTGAATTTGAAGAAACACCAAAATTGGTAAAACAAGCTATCCTCTACTGCGTTGCTAATATGTATGAGAAAAGAGAAGGCTCCTACTACTATATGAAAAATGAAAGTGGTAATATTTCTGAAACCATTGAGATTATGAAACTAATTCTTGGTAATCTTCGTAAGGAAAGCTGGTGATTCTATGGAAATAGGTTCTTTAAACAAGAGAATAACCCTTCAAGAATTAAAGTTAACTGTTAATGAAAATGGCTTTGAAGTTGAAGAATGGATCCCTTTTAAAACAGTATGGGCAGGGGTTTCTAATCTTCATGGAAGAGAATATTTTGATGCTGCAGCTATCCAAATGGAAAATACAGTTAAGTTCACTATTAGGTATCTTCCTGGAATTGACACAGCTATGAGAATATCATTTAAAGATAAATATTACAATATTACATCCATAGACAATATTAAATACAGAAATAAATTTATTGAAATAAAAGCTATGGAGGTTGATTTAAGTGGCTAAGCTTGAAGTAGATGGAATGGAAAATTTACTAAATGAGTTAGATAAATTAGGACAAAAAGGATCTAGGATTGAAAACACAGCCTTAAAGGAAGCTGGAAATATAGTTAAAGAATCCATAGTAAACGAAGTACCCGTAAGAACAGGAAAGTTAAAGGAAAATATTACTGTATCTAGGGTGAAAACTAAAGATGGTGTAAAAAAAGTAGAAGTTGGACCAGGTAAAGATGAGTATTATGCTGCTTTCTTAGAATTTGGAACTACTAATATGGATGCAAATCCATTTATAAGTAGAGGTTATGAAAATTCAAGAGAAGAAGCTGAAAAAGTAATTGTAGAAGAAATCAAGAAAGGATTAGGACTATGAACATAAATAATGAAATAATAACTGCACTTAATGGAATTAAAGTACCAGTATCCTTTCAAACATCAAAGTCTGAAAAATACCCTTATATCACCTTTTTCACATATTTAGATAGGCCTACTCTCCACTCTGATGATAAGGAGATTATCACAGGATATTTTATTCAAATAGATATATGGTCTAAAACAGACTATACTAATTTAGCAAAAGAAGTACACCAAAGTATGCTAGCAGCCAATTTTATAAAACAAAGATACTTTGATTTATATGAAAAAGATACTAAGGTTTACCATAAAGTAATGAGATTTTTAAAGGAGGTCGAAAAATGAGCCAATATGGATTAAAAGATATACATTTTGCAATACTTGAAAGAGATACTAAATCTGAGGTTAGTTACTATGATGTTGAAGAAATTTTAGGTGCAATTAATGCAAAGATAAACCCAAATGTTAATACACAGGAATTATATGCTGATGATCAATTATGGGAGTCAATATCTGCCCTTGGGAAAATAGAAGTTGAAATTGAAACAGCAGATCTTCCACTTAAAACTAGGGCCAAGGTACTTGGAAATAAATATGAGAATGGAATCTTGATCGAGAATAAAGATGATACTCCTCCCTACCTTGCACTTGGATTTAAATCCCTTAGAAAAGGTGGAAAATACAGATATGTGTGGCTACTTAAAGGTGTAGCACAACCCATGGGTGAAGATTTTACTACAAAAAAGGATAATGTGGAACATAAAACACCTGTTATTAAGTTTACCTTTATGCCTAGAAATTATGATGGGGATTGGAAAAGGACTGCAGATGAAGATAGTTTAGAATTTACAGGAGCAAATTCATGGTTTAGTGAAGTTCCAATTGATAGCCCTCCCCTCTCCCCTGCTGATAAATCCGAACTATTATCAGCAATAGGAGTTGCACAAAATGTATTGGAAACAGCAAATATTGGAACTGAAATTGGAAAATATCCAGAAGAAGCTTATGAAGTCTTTAGTAATGCAATAGATGATGCACAAATAGTAGCAAATAATAATAATGCTACTCAAAGAGATGTGGATAAGGCTAAGGTAAATTTATCCCTTGCCCTTCTTACATTTCAAGGTACAAAAATACTAGAATAAAAGGAGAATTTTTATGGAGATTAAACTTTTAATAAACGATAAAGAAAAAACCTTTGTTTCTAATTTTATCTCAGCTCGAATGCTAAGAAGAACTCTTGAAATATCAAAGAAAGTAAATTTTAATGATATGTCCCCTGAAGAATTAGACACTATGGTTGATTTTATTGTAGAAATATTTAAGGGTCAATTTACTCGTGATGATGTATATGATGGCGTAGCCTCTAAAGAATTAATACCTACAATAACAAAATGTATAAATGAAATTGTAGGTGAAGTAGCTGTTGCTACTGGGGTAGATGAAAAAAACGAAGTAAGGGAAATTCAGTAGACCCAGAAGAATTTATCGACAGTATCTACATTTCCCTTCTTGAGAATAATTGGACACTTAATGATATAGATTCCATGGATATAATTTATTATTTAAAGCTACTAGATAAGAAAGTTCAAAAAGAAAGAAAATATATAGATGATATTTTATAACACCTATAATAGGTGTATTTTTTATGCCAGGAGGTGAAAAATTGGCAAGGGAAATAGGAAGTTTAAATGTAAAGATAGGCCTAGATAGCAGTGGTTTCCAAAATGGAATAGCAAGTTTAAATAGAGAAATGAGAGTTTTATACTCCCAGTTCAAAGCATCTACTGCTGCCCTTGGAGAACATGGTAAAGGATTAGAGGGACTTAAGTTAAAGTCAGATAGTTTAACTAAGCAAACTGATATACAAAAACAAAGAGTTGAAGCCTTGGATGCTGCCCATAAAAAATCAGTAGAAACAAAGGGTCAAGATGCAAAGGCAACTAAAGACTTGGAAATTAAACTTAATAATGCAAAGGCAAAGTTAAGCTCCATGGAGCAGGATTTAAAGAATGTAAATAAAGAAATAGAAACCCAATCTAGCTCTTGGTATAAACTAGGTCAAGCTTTAGAGCCTATAGGAAATAAGATGCAGGATATTGGTAAAGGAATGGAAAGTGTAGGTAAAGATTTAACCAAAACTGTCACCTTGCCAATTGCAGGAATTGGAGCTGCAGCTATAAAAATTGGCATGGATTTTGAAGAATCTATGAGCAAGGTTAAGGCAATGTCTGGAGCAACAGGTGAAGAAATGGTTTTACTTGAACAAGCTGCAAGAGATGCTGGGGCAAGTACATCTAAATCTGCAAAGGATGCTGCTGATGCTTTAGGCTTTATGGCTCTAGCAGGATGGGACTCTACTACTTCTATGGAGGCATTAATGCCAGTTCTTCGTTTATCTGAAGCAGGAAATATAGATCTTGCAAAGGCATCTAGCTTAGTAACAGATTCCATGTCTGCTATGGGTCTTACTACACAGGAATTACCTGGATACTTAAATATTGTAGCACAAACTGCAAGGTCTAGTAATACAGATATAGACCAAATGGCTGAAGCATATCTAAAAGTTGGAGGTACTTTAAGAGGCCTTGGAGTTCCTCTTGAGGAGTCTGCCTTGGCTCTTGGACTATTAGCCAACTCTGGTATCAAAGGCTCGGAAGCTGGAACGGCACTTAATGCTGTAATGACAAACCTTACAGCACCAACTGGTCGGGCAAAACAGGCACTTGAAGAACTTTCTTTTTCTGCCTTTGATAGTGAAGGAAACTTTAAGGGATTAGAAAATGTGTTATTTGATTTAAAAGATAAATTAGCTGGAATGACAGAGGAGCAAAGAAACACCTATCTTGCTATGATTGGTGGAAAAGAACATGTTAAAGATTTAAATGCACTTCTTAATGGGTTAGATGATAGTTATGATGATTTAACCGCTAGTATTAAAGAGTCCGATGGAGCCCTAGAAGATGTTGCAAAAACTATGCAGGATAATAATAAAGGATCTTTAACAGCTCTTAAATCTGCCATAGAAGAATTAGGGCTTAAAATCTATGATGTTTTAAAACCTTCTATAGCTAATATTATAGAAGCTATTCAAGGTTTTATTGATAAACTTAATAGCCTCTCCCCTGCTCAACAAGAAACTATAGTTAAGCTTGGATTACTTGTTGCTGCAATTGGCCCAGCCCTTCTTATCTTCGGGAAGATAATAACTGTAGTAGGTAGTGCAATAACTGCCTTTTCCACCATATCAACAGCTGTTGCAGGTGCAGGTGGTGCTATAGCAGCTTTAACAGGCCCTATTGGAATTGCCATTGCAGCTATTACAGCTATCATTGGGATTGGTGTCACACTTTATATGAATTGGGATACCATCAAAGAAAAAGCAGGATTGTTAAAAGAAACTATCTCCGAAAAATGGAATGATATAAAAGAAAACACATCTGAAGCTTGGGAGAATGTAAAGATTACTGTATCTGAAAAATGGGATGATGTTAAGACTAATACCAGCGAGACTCTTACAAATATTAAAACTGGTGTTTCTGAAGGTTGGGAAAATATAAAGACTAATACATCAGAAACTTGGGACACTATAAAAACTAATACATCTGAGTCCTGGGATAATATAAAAACTACTATTTCAGATAAATGGGAAACTATTAAAACCAACACATCAGATACACTAAATAACATTAACTCAAGTATTTCTGAAAAGTGGGATAGTGTAAAGACCAAAACTTCAGAAACCTGGGAGAACTTAAAAACTGATACTTCCACCTCTTGGGGTTTCATAAAGGATAAGATTGATGAGCATGGTGGTGGAATTAAAGGTATTCTTGGAACTTACATGGATGGATATAAATTAGTGTGGGAAACTGGTTTAAATGCAATGAACACTATTACAGGCGGTAAGTTTAATGATATGGCAGAGAAAGTTAAAGGAGCTTTTAATAGGATAAAAGAAGGCATCCAAAGTGGATTAGATAAAATTAAGGATTGGAATAATCAAAGAGTAGAAAATAAAGAAGCGACATTCACTACTAGGATAAGAGAAGTATTTGAAACCGTTGGAAATAAAGTAAAGAACATAGGAAGAAATGCTCAAGGTACAGATTATTGGAGAGGTGGACTTACTTGGGTAGGTGAAAGAGGACCAGAATTAGTAAATCTCCCACGAGGTTCTAAAGTTTTAAGCAATGAGAAATTAATGGAAATGATAAAAGGCAAAGGGCAAACAAATACCAATAACTCAAACCTAACAATCCACATAGATAACTTTAACAATAATACAGATAAGGATATAGAACAACTTGCTTATGAATTAGAATTCTACAGACAAAGAGTTGCTATGGGAAGGGGTGGTATTTAGTGATTAGCTTTAACTTTGCAGGAAAGGATAGTTATAAAGACTATGGAATAATAATATCTAAAAGACCAAATCTCCCCTCACCGAAAAGAAGAACTTCATATATAGACATTCCAGGAAGAGATTCAAGTTTAGTTTATGATGAGGAAACTTATGAGAATATAACCATAGGAGTAGAGTGTAAAATCAAAGATGGTAATTTGATAGATAAAATAGATGATATTAAAGCATGGCTATTTTCAGCGGGAGAGAGTGACTTAATATTTAGCTCCCAAGATGATAAAAAGTATAGAGCACAAGTGGTTAATAGTATTGATTTTTCTCAGGTAGTTAAGATTTTCTCGGAATTTATAATAATATTTAATTGTAGGCCCTTTAAATATGCAACTTATAATAATATATTTACAATTGTAGAGTCAGGCTCATCCATAATAAATGTAGGAAGTATAAAAAGTGAGCCTATAATATCGGTATATGGTGAAGGGAATATTGAATTAACAGTAAATGAAACTAAGGTTAATTTAATTAATATAAAAGATAAGATTATACTTAATTCAGTAATTCAAGACTCTTATAATGATTTAGGAGAGAATTTAAATAATGAAGTAAAAGGTGAATTTATATATCTAAATCCTGGCTCTAATAGGGTTGAATGGACTGGTAACGTAAGTAAAATTGAAATCCTCCCAAACTGGAGGTGGCTATAATGATTACTATTTATGATAAGAAAACAGGGAAAGGAAACTTTGAAAATAACGGACTTTGTGTTTTAGATGAATGCATAATGGCTGAAATTACTCATGAATTAAATGGAGAATACAGTTTGGAAATTGAGTATCCAGTAGTGTCTCATAAGGCTCAATACTTGGAGGAATTAAATATTATTAAAGCTGATGGCCAGCTTTTTAGAATATATAAGGTTGAAAGAATTCAAGATAAGATAAGTAAAATTAAAGTGTGGGCAAGACATATTTTTTATGATCTTGCCTATTATTTTATAGAATCTGTAAGGATATTAAATGCTAATACTAAGGAAGCTTTAGAAGGAACAATCCCCCCTGAACTTCAAGCTGTATATGACTTTACAGCACCTGAAGGTGGTATTGCACCTTTTATTGCAAAGGAAATTAATGCAGCAGATGCAATGTATAGGCTAATTGAAGTTTATGGTGGCGAGATATACAGAGATAATTATAAGGCACATATTAAAGATAAGGTAGGCACTGATAAAGGAATATTAATTAAATATGGTAAAAACATTAGAGGAATGAAGGTCATAGAAGATACCAGTGAAATGGCTACAAAAATATATCCAGTTGGTGCAAATGGGCTATTACTTTCTGAAAGATATATTGAAGTTTCAGGAGATAAGGCTGATATTTTACCTTTTCCTATAGTTAAGAAAGTTGAATTTAAAGAATGTAAGGATGTTGACACACTAAGAGTTAAAGCAAAGGAATATGCTGAAAAAGTATCTCTTCCTAAGATATTTATTACTATTGATTTTTTAGAATTAAGTAAGATAGAAGAATATAAGGATTTTAAGTGCCTTACAGAAGTAGATGTTGGAGATATTGTAAAGGTAAAAAACGAAAGGCTAGGATTTACTACAGAACTTAGAGTAATAAAAAAGAAAGTAGATTTAATAAATCCTATAAACACTAAAATAGAATTAGGAGACCCACTAAATACTATAATAGAAAAAATAGATACATCTAGACTATTAGATGAAATTAATAGTGCCATAACTGGAACCTTAAGCAGCATGATAATTAAGAAAAATACTGAAGTTATAAATGTTACTACAACTAAATTTGCTGCCATGGTGTTTGGAATTACTGCAAAAGCAGATACAAATTTAAACTGTAATATTACTATGACAGGCAAGGCAAGTGAGGATTGCTCCATAAAGATATTATTTTCTCTTGATGGAGTATATTATGATTTTAAGCCTATTCAAAAATTAGCTAAGGGTGACAATGTTATAGGACTTCCCCTTCCTATGCCACAGGTTACTGCAGGAGATCATACCTTTATGGTGGAGTTAGAAGTAACTAATGGAAGTTTTGTTATTGAAAAGGGAAATCTTCAAGTAACTGTTGAAGGTAGAGACTTAGAAGGTGGACTTAGTGCTAGTATTCCTAGAGCAGAAGTAATTTATAGTTTCTTATATAATTTGTTTTATATAAAGTTTTCTAAATATAAGTATAATGAAAACTATTTATTTAAAAGTTTAGAGCCAGATAAAAAAGATTTTATAATAAGCTACACTGAAGATGATTTTAGTCAAATCTTTAATAGCTATACAAGAACTATGGACTTAAATATTGATATAGAAGTAGTAGGAATAATTGAAGGGTTTTCACCAGATAACAGTAGTAAATATTTGTATGATAATGAGTGGATAGCATGGAGTGCTGATTTTGATAAAAACAAAGACGGAACTTATGATTATTATAATAAAGTCAGCATATCAGAGCCTAAACTAATAGAAGAAGGAGCATTTGACTCAAGATTAGAAAAAGGAGTTTTATATACGGCTACATTACCTAATAGAAACTTATACAATAACTTACTATCTATCAGCTGGGAATTGGAGGAGATATGATATGGGAGTAAGACCTATAATGGCAAACCCAAAAGGAAGTTCTGGAATGACTCTTTATGGTACAAGAAATGATGATTCTACAGTAACTTTACCTGACATGGGATTTGACTTTATGTACAATGGAGATTTAATTAGAACAATTTATACAAGTGGTAACTCGTGGATAGGTATTGGTTCATCTTCAGAGCATATTAAAATTAATAGAAGGGATACAAGTTATAATAATTTATATTACTCATCAGAAGAGGAAAATGGATATAAATTATTTAGGGTAAGGTTTGAAGGAAATAGTACCTATAATGGCTGGGGAAATAATAATTTAGTTTGGGAAGTTTCTTTTTATGAAACAGGTGTTATTCAAATAGTTATAGAAAAGACTCCGAATACTGGCACAGATAGCTTTGTAAATCCTGGAATAGGAACTCAAAGTATAACATTAGAAACTGGCAAATCCTATGTCTTAATTTCTGATAGTAAAGATGGGAAGAACTATAAGGTAACAGAAGGCTTATATTTTCCCGATAAAGAAAGATTTTTAATAATTGATGATGAAGGAATAAAGAACTTTCAAGAAGTGGAAAGTATTCCTAAATGGGTTAAGGTTTCTGATATGCCAATAACTGAAGAAATATTATTAAATTATGGGAATGATATTTTACCTTCATCTTTGGAAGGTATAGTAGGAGATTCACCAAAGGTTTATTATTATACAGATAACCCCGATGTAGTAGAAAGACAAGAAAAATTTAAATTTAGAATAAAAATAATAGCAACAAGTCTTCCTAAAGTCATAGAACAAAAGGAAGATTTTTTTATTCCTAGTGAGAAGTTGATATCAAATATAATAGCAGAAGTATCTACAGATATAATAAATAATAGTGGAAATATAACTAAGACCAATGGAATAGTAAGGATAGCTTTTAGTGTGGACAGTGGAGAGACTTATCTTACCTTTAATATAAATGAAAATGATTATAGGGAAGTAGATATTAAGAATTCTTTAGAATTTCTAGATAAGGGAATAAATCCAGAAAACCTAAACTTAATAAATTATGAAAGATTAAATGAACTGATAGAACTAAATAGAAAGATTAGATTTGCCTATATATTAGAAAAACCTACTCTTTCAGATGTATGTAAGATTAAGAAACTTAAAATTTTCTATAGTTGAGGTGTTTATATGGTAGATGAAAATTTAAGGGAATGTATTTCATATAATAAAGATTTCATAAATGGGAGTATTATTACTAGTAAAAAATATAAAGAAAATCAAGGTATTAAAGGAAAGGTGCTTCTAGAACTCTTTGATGCAAAAACTAACAAAAAATTAAAAGAAGCATATACTGAAAATTTAATTCCAGACCTATACTTCAAAGATACATTCTTAGAACTTTTTGTACAAGGAATTATGGGTGCTGGGAATACAAGAAGATGTGAAAATTATACATGGTTTAATTATCTTTACTTAACCGACAGCGACAAACCTGAGAATATAAATGAACAAAGGGTTATGGGAAATGTTATCGGTTTTGCAGGGAGAAACGAACCCTATTCAGGCAATGATCCAATAAGAGGAACTGTCAATAGGTCTGAGACTAAATTTGAGGTAACAGATAATAAAATAAAGATTAACTTTGTATTTGACTTTCCAACTCATGCTGCAAATGGAAGAATAGAAAGTATTTATTGGGCAGATAGTGACCCTGAAAATAAGGATTATTTTTATAGAGGTGCTGCATTGTATGGGAGAGAATATGAGGATAATAGTTATTATATTAATAGTGAAATCAATCCAAGAAGATATTATGCAATTAATAGGTTGTTTTCCTATGCAAAAACTATAAAATTCATAAGTCCTACAAAAGGATGGCTTTTAGCAGATGGGAAGAATACAAGTATAACTCAATCAAGTTATTTACAATTTCCAGAGAGCCTTAAAGGACATTGGCTAATGATACCTTTCGATATTAATACTAATGACATAATTATATGGGATCAAGTAACAAGATTATTAAACTATGAGGGAAATGCTCTTGTATCAGATAGTAGTCATGCTATTAAGAAATATGATGGGCTATATCAAGCTTGCCCATATATACAACCAGATGGTGAAATGGTTTTTATAGGATTTTATAATTATTCGTATTCAGGAGATAATTATTTAAGAATTTATAAATGGAGTAAAGTAGGAGTACAACTAAGTTTTGTAGACATAAACATGAGCCAAGATTTTAAGGATAAAGATTATAATGTATCATTTAATTATAAGCAAATAAATACTGATGGAGTATTTCTTGATGGCTGTATTGATATTATAGGCTATACTACAAGAATGGATGACCAATTTAATGAAAAAGTATATACTAGTAGATGGCTAAGGGTTGATGCTTTAGGTAATAAAGTTCAAGATATGAATATTAAACCTAAAATAGGGAACTCAACTTGGTTTGAAACAAGGGGGCTTGATAGTGGAAATATTGAAAGAAGATGTTATGTTTACGATTTTTATAGAAGTGCAAATCGAATATATTTATACTATACAAACACTCAAGGGGGAACTAGCTTTTATCAAGTAATAAATAAGCAAGGGAATTTATTAGAACCGTATAAGAAGAATTTTTCTATAAATAGTAGTTATTATGGTTATTATAACATACTTGGTACAGACAGATGGATAAGTAGGTATTATGGGTCAAGTAGTAATAGTTTATTGATACAAGCACTTCTTACTAGTAAGCCTATAGGAGCACATACAAAACTTGCACAGCCAGTTGAGAAAACAGAAGCAAATACAATGAAAATACAATATATGTTTGAAATAGACTTAGTTAATTATGGAGAAGATTATTATTAAATGGGAGGGATTTGATTGAAAGATATATTAAACTTAATAAAGGGAATTTTCACAGCTATCGGAGGATACTTAGGCTATGTACTAGGTGGACACGATAGCTTTTTATATGCCCTTATAGCCTTTGTGGTTATTGACTATTTAACAGGTGTAATGCTTGCAATAATTAAAAAGGAAGTTTCGAGTGAAATTGGTTTCAAGGGAATATTTAAAAAAGTAATGATATTTTTAATGGTAGCCATAGGACATACCGTAGATGCATATTTAATAAAAAACGGTGGAGCAATAAGAACAGCGGTAATATTTTTCTATATATCAAATGAAGGAATAAGTATCTTAGAAAACTCTGCTAATATTGGACTGCCTATTCCTGAAAAGTTAAAGGATGTGTTGATTCAATTAAAAGATGGTGATGAATAATGAATTTACAGAAATTGATACTTGTAAATAATGAATGCTATAAAACTGGAAAGACCATAGTTCCTAAAGGGATTATGGTTCACTCTACTGGTGCTAATAACCCTAACCTTAAAAGATATGTAGGTCCAGATGATGGACTCCTTGGAAAGAATCAATATAACAACCATTGGAATCAGCCCTGTCCAGATGGTAGGCGGACTTGTGTCCATGCTTTTATAGGAAAACTTGCTGATGGGTCTATTGCTACCTACCAAACTCTACCTTGGAATCATAGGGGTTGGCACGCTGGTGGAAAAGCAAATGATACCCATATAGGCTTTGAAATCTGTGAAGATAATCTTAGGGATACCCCCTATTTCAATAAAGTTTATAATGAGGCTGTAGAGCTTTGTATTCACCTTTGTAAAACTTATAATCTTACTGAAAAAAATATTATTGGCCATTATGAGGGCTATAAACTAGGAATAGCTAGTAATCATGGCGATCCTAGAAACTGGTTTCTAAGGCATCAGAAAAGCATGGATACCTTTAGAGCAGATGTAAAAAAGGCTCTCACCTCTCCCCCACTCTCCCCTACCCCACCTCAAACCACTAATAAATTATATAGAGTTCAAGTAGGTGCCTATTCTGTAAAAGCTAATGCAGATGCAATGCTCAAAAAAGTTAAGGCAGCTGGTTTTACTGATGCCTTTATAAAATACGATTAATTAAAATTTACTACGGATTTCTCCCCTCACTGTCCTTTAGATAGTGAGGGGTTTTTCTTTTGCCTCTTAGGGGGAGGTAAACCATGAATGAATTACAAAAGCAACAAATTATAGAACTTAGAAACCAAGGTATTAGTTATTCAAAAATTGCCGATGCTCTAGGTATTTCAATAAATACTATTAAATCTTTCTGTAGAAGAAATAATTTAAGTGGTCATATTGGCAAAGAAAGTAAACAAATTAATAAAACATTTTGCAAAGAATGTGGAAAAGAACTAAAACAAACTCCAGGTAAAAAACCATTAAAGTTTTGTAGTGACAAATGTCGTGTTAAATGGTGGAATGCTCATCCAGAGCTTGTAAATAGAAAAGCCATTTATTCCTTTATATGTACCCACTGCGGCGAGCCTTTTACTGCATACGGTAATTCCAAAAGAAAATACTGCTCCCACTCCTGCTATATCAACCATAGATTTGGAGGTGATATTCATGAGTGAAGAAATGTTTAATACCGAAAAAGACTATGGAATCACTATGGCTATCGCCAAGTCTATGCTAGAAAAAGGTCTAATTACAATTAGTGAATATGACCAATTTAATGAAGAAATGATGCAAAAATACAAGCCTAAATTAGCTTCTTTATTTGCTATACTTCCTTGACTTTATGGGCTTTATAAGTGATGTATAGTAAGGAAAGGAAGTGATTAAATGAAGACTATTAGGAAGATAGAGGCCACTCTACCTAATCTTCCAAAAAGAAAAAAGGTAGCTGCTTATGCTAGAGTTTCAGAAGAAAAAGGTCGTACCTTCCACTCTATGTCTGCACAGATAAGCCACTATAGTTCCTACATCCAAAAAAATAAAGAATGGATATATGCAGGAGTTTATGCAGATGAAGGTATTTCAGGAACAACAGACAATCGAGCTGCATTTCAAAGAATGATTGAGGATTGTAAAAAAGGTAAAATCGACATTATCTTAACTAAATCAATTTCAAGATTTGCTCGTAACACCATAGACTTATTGGAAACTGTAAGATATTTAAAAGATCTTGGAATTGAAGTTCGATTTGAAAGCGAGAATATTAGCTCCCTAAGCGATGATGGGGAACTTATGCTGACCCTTCTAGCCTCTTTTGCTCAAGAGGAAAGTCGCTCAATTAGTGAAAATGTCAAATGGGGTATTCGTAAAGGATTTCAAAAAGGAATAGTAAATTCTTTCTGCATCTATGGATATAGGTGGGATGGTGAAAAGTTTAATATTGTTCCAGAGGAAGCTGAAGTAATAAAACTTATTTTTGATAATTTCCTTAATGGTCTCTCCGCTGAGCAAACAGAAAAGCAACTCAAAGAAATGGGCATTAAATCTTATACTGGTGGACACTTTTCAAATACTTCTATAAGGGCCATCCTAAGGCAGGAAAAATATACTGGGAACTCCCTCCTTCAAAAAACTTATGTTGAAAATCATATAACACAAAAGACAAAGTTAAACAAAGGTGAGCTTCCTACGTATTATGCTGAAGATACCCACCCTGTTATTATTGAAAAAGAAATCTTTGATAAAGTTCAAACTGAAATAGCAAGAAGGCGTGAGCTTGGAGTATTTGCTAATAAGGCTATAAAGACCACCTGTTTCACAAGTAAAATTCAGTGCGATAATTGTGGCAAAAATTATAGACGAAGTGGCAAAAGGCAAAGAAAAGACCCTAACGAAATCTATTATATTAGAATTTGCATAACTAAAAGTGAAAAGGGGATCTCCCACTGCCATGCTAAAGATGTACCAGAAAAAGTTCTTGAAAAATATTCTGCTATGGTTCTTGGACTTGAAGAATTTGATGAAGATATATTCCTAGAAGAAATAGAAAAAATCGTAGTTAAAGGTCAAGATGAATTAATATTTCATTTTTACGATGGACAGATAGTTCATCAAAAATGGGAATCAACTGCCAGAACTGATGCATGGACCGAAGAAAGACGTGAAGCTTGGGCTGAATACCAAAAAGGCAATAACCATGCTGCTGGGCATAAAGGTAGGTGGCATAAAAATGACAAGGACAGTTAGAAATGTAACAACCATACCCGCTACTATTAGCAGGTTCACATCTACCCCTATTAATGAGCAAAGAAAAAGAAGAACTGCTGCTTATGCCCGTGTTTCTACCGACAGCGAAGAACAAGCTACAAGCTATGAGGCTCAAGTTGATTATTATACTAGCTACATCAAAAGCAGAGATGATTGGGAATTTGTAGATGTCTACACTGATGATGGTATTTCTGCCACCAATACAAAACATCGTGAAGGCTTTAAACGAATGATTGCTGATGCTCTTGACGGTAAAATAGATTTAATAGTTACTAAATCCGTCAGTAGGTTTGCTAGAAATACAGTAGATAGCCTTACAACGGTTAGACAGCTTAAGGAAAAAGGAATTGAAATATACTTTGAAAAAGAAAATATCTGGACATTAGATTCCAAGGGTGAATTATTAATTACCATTATGTCCTCCCTTGCTCAAGAAGAAAGCCGTAGCATTTCAGAGAATGTTACTTGGGGACAAAGAAAGAGATTTGCAGATGGTAAAGTTACCGTACCTTTTAGAAGGTTTTTAGGCTATGACAAAGGTGAAGATGGCAACCTAGTATTAAATGAAAAAGAAGCTATCATAGTAAAGCGAATATATGGAATGTTTCTACAAGGCATGACCCCTTATGGAATTGCAAAAGAATTAACTAAAGATGGCATCCTCACTCCAGGCAAAAAGGAAAAATGGAGTGCTGGTACAGTAAAAAGTATACTAATGAATGAAAAATATAAAGGCGATGCTCTCCTACAAAAGAGCTATACAGTAGATTTTCTAACTAAGAAAAAGAAAGTAAATGAGGGAGAAATTCCTCAATACTATGTAGAAAATAACCACGAAGCTATTATTGACCCTGCAGTATTTGACATGGTGCAACGAGAACTTGAGGCTAGACAAGCAGGTAAAAATAGGCATAGTGGAACACATATATTTGCAGGAAAGATTAAATGCGGTGAATGCGGGAGTTGGTATGGCCCTAAAGTCTGGCACTCTAACAGCAAATACCGCCGCACAATTTGGCAATGCAACCATAAATTTGATGGAGATGAAAAATGCAAAACATCCCACCTTGATGAAGATACAATTAAAGATATATTTATAAAAGCTACAAATGAATTACTAGCCAATAAGGATGAGATTATAGCAAACTTTGAAACTATTAAAGCAACCTTATTTGATACTAAAGATTTGGAAAACAAAAAGACTGAGCTTCAAAACGAACTAGAAATTGCAGCTGAAATGATTCAAGATATTATTAATCAGAATGCCCATACAGCTTTAGACCAAGAAGAATATAAAAGGAGATACGAAAGCCTCGTAGAAAAGTTTGATACCACTAAGGCTAACCTAGAGCTTACAACTGAGCAGATTAAGGATAAAATAACTAGGCATAAAAACTTGGAAATCTTCCTAGATGAGTTGCAAAAACAAGATGGATTAATTTCAGAATTTGACCCACTTTTATGGAATAGTCTAGTAGATTACTTGACAGTTTATGAGAAAGATAAAATTCAAGTGAGTTTTAAGAATGGTATAAAAATATAAGTAGGATGAAATCCAAAAAAAACACTCGCCTTGTCTGATATGCTCCCCTTAAGGTTGACAGTTGAAATAATAAAACTGTTAATCTTAGGGGGAGTTTTCTATGTCAAAAAGGTCAAAATATACTGGTGAACAAAAGCTTCTGATCTTGCAAGAAGTGGAAAATGGAGGTATTAGCTTAAATAATGCCTCAGAAAAGTACGATATTAATGAGTCAACTATTAGAGATTGGGCATTAAAATATGAAAGTCTAGGAATTGATGGTTTAGAAGAATCTCGAAGTCTGAGCCACTACACATCAGAGTTAAAAAAAATGGCTGTTGAATCCTACTTAAACCACGAAGGATCCCATCGGGATATCTGCATGAAATATGGTTTAAGAGATACTAAGACTCTACGTTCTTGGATAATAAGGTATAATACTGGTAAGAGTTTAAATAATACGCCAGGAGGTACTTTAAGAGTGGATAAGGGAAGAAAAACTACCTTCGAAGAAAGAATAGAAATCGTAAATCATTGTCTAAATACTAAAACAAATTACCGGGAAACGGCGGAAATTTATGGTGTCAGTTATCAACAAGTATATTCTTGGGTCAAAAAGTTTGAAAATGGTGGAGAAAAAGCACTTATTGACCGCAGAGGGAAGGCAAAAGAAGAGAATCAACTGACTGAATTGGATAAACTAAAGATTGAAAATCGTAAACTGAAAAAAATTAATGAAGAGCTAGAAACGGAGAATGAACTGTTAAAAAAATTGGAGGAACTCGAGAAGCGATATCGCTAGGCCTAGTTCCATCCTTCGTACTTCACACTGCTATTGAAGAACTGCGCAAAGAAGGCCATTCTATCTCGTCTCTATGCAGAACAGCAGGAATATCTAGACAAGCCCATTATCAGTATATGAAAGTAGATCACACAGCACAACAACAGACAGATGAAGAAATCTGCAAACAAATTGCTAGAATTTATGACGATGTCGAAGGTATTTATGGTTACCGGCAAATGACATTAGCCATGAACAGAAAGCATAAAACTAGATATAATCATAAACGCATTTATCGCTGGATGCGAATAATGGGGCTAAAATCCGTCACCCGCATCAAGAAAAATACCTATAAAAAGATACCAGCTGACCATGTCGCTGAAAATATTTTGAATAGAGAATTCATAGCTAAGAAGCCAAACCAAAAATGGCTCACCGATGTCACTGAATTTAAAACTAATGAAGGAAAAGTCTATCTCAGTGCCTTCTTTGATTTACATAGCAATCGAGTAGTCTCTTGGAAGTTTGGTGCCAGCAACAACAATCAGCTTGTCTTTAGTAATTTAAGAGAAGCCTTAGAAGAGAACCCATACGTAACACCGATGATTCATAGCGATCGTGGCTACCAATATACTTCCTATGGTTTCAGAAAGATAATAGAATCCAGAGGACTTACTCAAAGTATGAGTCGCGTAGGTAAATGCATAGATAATGGCCCTATGGAAGGTTTTTGGGGCAAGATAAAATCTGAACGGTACCATCTTCATAGAAAAAAAGCTGTATATAAAACAAGGCAAGAATTAATAGATGATATTGATAGATATATTAGATTTTACAATAATGAACGACCACAAAAGGGTCTGGAAGGAGCAACTCCTCAAGAATACTACTTACTAGCTGCCTAAAACCTAATAAAAGTATTTCATTATGTAAGTTTATTTAACTCAGATTGCTAGCATTAACACGGTATGTAAAAAAATCTTGTGAATGCAACAGTCTAAGACTTATTAGATTATAATCTAATGTAATGTTCTATGAAAGTAGGTTAGTAAAATCGAGTAGGGGAAATTTAATTTCCCCTCTCACACCACCGTACGTACGGTTCCGTATACGGCGGTTCAATTAAATCTAACATTACGCCTGTGTTCATAGTAGTCTAAAGGACTTACTAAACCTCTTTTGGTTAAAATCTCCTTTGAGATTGCTCTTGATACACAGGTTTTTGTCGCTACAAAATAGTACCTATCTCCACAGTATGAGGTCAATCTTGCTAAGTCTTTACTAATCCCTAACTTTTGTAATCCCCATTGTCTTTTTGATGGTACTTTCCACATCTTCCAGATTATCATTCTAAGTCTTGTTCTAAGTCTTGAGTCTATTTCTGTAAGTGTCCCTTTCATGGAACCTATCAGGAAATAGTTTATCCATCCTCTTATCACTTGATTTAATTTCTTTAGTCGTTCTGTAAAGCTAATAGACCATTTCCTTTGCGTCAGATTTTTAAGTTTATTTTTAAAACTTTTAATGGAATCTTGATGAGGTCGTGCTTTCCATTGCTTAACTCTTCCATCTTTCCAAAATCCAAAGCCTAGATATTTCAGATTAGTTGGTCTTGTTATTCTACTTTTTGATGAATTAACTTTTAGACCTAATTTTCTTTCAATCCAACTGGTAACAGAATCCATTACTCTTTTTGCTGATGCCTTGCTTTTTACTGTTATGATACAATCATCTGCGTAACGGACAAAGTTTAGTCCACGGCTTTCTAGTTCTTTATCAAGTTCATTTAGCATAATGTTGCTAAGAAGGGGTGATAAATTTCCTCCCTGTGGTGTTCCTCTTTTTGATGGCTGATATTCACCTTTATCCATTATTCCCGCTTGAAGGAACTTTCGAATTAGTGACTCGGTATCGGGGTCGTCTATGATACTGTGTACTAGACTCATTAGTTTGTCTTGTGGAACTGTATCAAAGAACTTTTCCAAATCAATGTCTACAACCCAGAGGTATCCATCATTAAAATATTCCAGTAGTTTTACTACAGCCATTTCACAGTTTCTACTCGGTCTAAATCCATAGCTGAATTCTGAGAATTCCTTATCTACTATAGGGCTTAATACCTGTACTATTGCCTGTTGTATTATTCTATCCATGACTGTAGGTATTCCTAGCTTTCTAGTGCCACCATTAGGTTTTGGAATTTCTACTCTTAAGACTGGTTGTGGTTTGTAACTTCTTTCTTCTATCTCAACTTTAATCCTTGACCAACTTTCTCTAATGTATCCATCAATTCCATCGATGGTTATCCCATCAATTCCACTTGCCCCTTTATTTGAGCTTACGCTTTTAAGTGCTTGATACATATTTTGTCGGTCTAGAATTTTGTCTAGTAATTTTGTCATAATGTGCATTCTACTCCTTTTCGCTTACTTGGAAATATCTTAATTTCGTGACCTTGGGCTCCTTTTACGTTTTCACCTGTATCAATCAGACTATTCAAGCTACATCCATTTTGTATTGTGCTCTTTAATTGTTCAGTCCTTCACTAAAAAAAAACTTAGCTACTATGACCTCTGCTGACTTCTCATGATTAGTTGTTACTATTGTAGCGCTCATGAGACCTCACGGGTTAAGCCATATATCTTTCCTCGTTTACTTGCAGGATTTACGCATTAGGATTACGATTACCTTTTGGACTTCGTTGTCTTTAGCCAACTTATCCACCTAACTCGCCTTGTATCCTGTTTCTGTTCGTCAAGCCACGATTTCGCTATTGCTTCCTCTCTCCCACACCTCACGATGTGAAACTTGCAAGTTGCTATCGGGTTCGTCGGTAACTACGCCCCTTAGGACTTTCACCTTAGACATATGACATGCCCGTCAAACGAAAAAAACCAGCTAGACATTAGCCTAGCTGGAATAAAATTATTTTTTATTTCATCTGTCAACTTGACAGGGTGCACCTCAGTCCAAACTGCGGGTGTTTTTTTTATAAGACAAATCCCCAAAATCAATGCTATGGTAAATTTATACCCTTTGATAATAAAAACATCCTAATTGCATTGTATATAACTGGTGCTCCTGCGGTAATACCCGCTACAGCCACATCTCCTCCTTTATCTTTTAGAAAGTCCCATAGCGGATGATTTGAATCGATTTGTTCTTGGATAAGTTTCAAAATTTCCTGTTCAACAGCGACACCATCTTCTGTAGATGAAAAAATATTTTTAAGAATTGCTAATTGCTGTTCATTTAATTCTAGCTGCTTGTTTTGTAAATCAATTTGTTCTTTTAATATTGTTATATAATCATTTTGGTTTACTATAACATTTTGTAAATGCACATTGGTTTCACTAGTATTTATTGCTGTTTGTTCAATTGCTTCCTGCGTCTTTTGTCTATTCTCATAGTTCTTCGCTAATGCTTTTTCTAATTCTTTATTTTGTTCTGGCGCTTTAACTTGGAAACCTGTTACAAAATTTTGAGTATGAGATAGTATATCATACTCAAGCGGTTTTGAAAATTCCCATTTTTTCTTATCCATACTTTCTCCTTTCAAAATAGTAAGTTTTTAGAGTAATTCAAGCATTTTTTTTATAATAGGTGTGACTTGTCCTTGCTCATACCTTATTTCAAATTCTCCATTGGAGAAGTGATCCTCTCTTAAAAGCATAGTTAATAATGCTGTACATAAATCATAATTAGCTCCTACTAGACGCTTTAATTCGGTATTAACATCTATAGGTGCGGTTGTCATATAATCTATATAATTAGTTTTAAGATCACCTATTTGTTCTAAAGTAAAATAATAGCTTTCCACTAACCCTGTATTCGTCTTTAACAATTCAAGTAATGCTTTTTTCTTTTCTGCATTGATCATTGACCTACCCCCTAATCCTAGTTCTTGTTATATCCAAATATTCTAGTCTGCAATATTTCTTTCCACCAAGATTCTCTTTCTAATATAACAAGATCATCTACCTTTGCATTATAATTTTCAAGAATAGAATAATGGAAGTTTACTTTTATATAATCAAAACCTTTCATATTTACTAATTCTACTAACTCTTTGTTTCCACCATGACCATTTTCAATATAGCTTCTCCATCGCTGTAGTAGCATTCCATAATCACTTGTGGCGGAACCAACATACATCTTCCCATTAGTCTTATCTGTCAATAAGTATACTGCCTTTTGATTTTCTAGGGCTGCGATCCAATCATTTTTTCCGTATTTAATTATGGTTTCCAATTGCTTATATGATAATCTAACCTTATCATATCCAGGAAAGTCTTCACCGCCGTATAAATCTGGTAAAATTGTTTTTATGCTACTGTCTTCTATATACTTCGAAAGATTAAAAGTATACCGAGCAAAAGTGTTCCCCTTAACAAGTTGAATAACTAACCTCCCAAAATAAGGCTTATACTTATCAATGATTTTTACTTTTGCAAATGTATTTTCTGGTACTTCAATAATCTCTGCTGCTGAAGTAAAGAGCCATTCATCATCTCTTAATCTTACAAAGCTAAATACCCATTGACCTGGTCTAAAATTTCTTTGATTACCATACCATCCCCAATAACCACATTCAGGGCAGGTCCCATTTCTTTTATCCATTTCATCACAACAGAGCCAAAGATCAATATATGCCTCTCCACCTACTCCAGCTTGCATATTAAGTTCTATTTTGCTATTATTAATCTCTTCAGTGTTTAAACCTAGAATATCATTTAGTTTTATATGGTTCATAACTTATTACCCCCTTTCCCCTATCATATAACGTCATTTATACAATTTGCCTGTTCTCTTATTATTCTAATGTTTTCTTAAATACTTAATTAAACCATCAACTCAGGCATATCTTCCCAATAATCACTTAATTCTAAAATCTGTTTTTTAGCAGCATATATCATTTGGATAGCAAAATATGTTACTGGGGTTAAGCCTAATCCATCCCTATTATTAAGTGTTTCAATAAGAATTGAATGAGCGACATCAATATGAGCCCCTCGTTTATCGGACATATGTTTAATAAAATTATATAGATTTAAGGAGTTGTACCCAATTTTATCTAACATCTCAAATATTTCTATATTTATTAAACTGTTATCTGGATCCTTTTTAGTATAAATAATTATCTTCTCACCCTTAAATTGCACTTCTTCTTTTTGATAAAATGAATCTAATTTTGCCCTATTTTTCCTATCTAGTTTATTTTTTATATATTCATATGTGAAATCAGGAAACATTTTGCCTATGGTTTCAGGTGTTCTGTTAAAGCTAGATATACTCTGTTCTAACCATTCTTTAACAGGCATCCAATCCTGCATCGATGAAATTTTATATGGTGGCAAAATAACTTTATGTCCTTCAGACAATTCCGATTCAACACCTATTAATTTTGGCATTAAAAAGTCTGGACAAATTTTTATTAGCACAGAATTTTTTTCACAAAGCAATTTTCTTATTGGCATTATTATAATTCTATCAAACACAGGTGCGTATTGTTCTTGTGATTTATTTTGTTCTGCCAAACAATATCTAACTATATCGAACTCTGTTTTAATTTCTTTAACCATACCATTTCTTGATAGTTCAAATTGGTCCACAAAATTCAACTCTGTTTCATATGTATCATCAACACATCTCATATGATTTCCTCCTTATAATTCAAAATAACCGAGTTTCCTCGACTTCTGACTTGCACACCCCTTTATGACCCCTTTTGTTAATTACAGATTGAAATTTGTCACTTATTCCTTTCTACTCAAAAAATATAGGGAATAAATAAAACTATTTTAAATGCTATTCCAAAACAATGGTTTCCACATTAGAGGCACTCAACGCAGTAAGCAATACTGTGTTTTCAAGTGTTCCATTCCCTTTTGCTATATCAACTAAATCCACAAGATCGATGTCTCCATTTATCAGACCATAAACAATAGGGTAATAGTCTTTTACCTCTTCAAAAGCATCATAATCATATGCTCTAATATCCACCAGATCTTCTCCTACACGAATGCCTCGATAATCACCAGTTTCAGTATCAAGAACATAAGCTCTCTGGTCTTTTACAAGCCGATCAATTACTTGCTCGAAATCATTATTGATTGGGAAGTACACCATTGGAACTTCGTATCTATTACTAGTCAAATCGTTAACCATATATCCAATCCCATACAGGCTAACTTTTACTTGAAGCCCAGCTTCTATACCAGCCATTGCAGAACTACCAGACATTAAAGCAGGAATTCCTTCATCGTCAACCCAAATAATATCTCGCTGTGTATCCGAAGGATTATATCTTTTGGGGAAAATTCTCTGTGTAGTTTTTAAACCAGTACCAATCGCCTTGAATCGTCTGGCAGTAACTCCCCATGCATTTTTACGCCTCGAAAGTTGAAACAACTGTCTATTCAGATGTTCATCTTCTTGGCAACGTCTTACAAGGACAGCCTCTGCAATTTTTCCAAGCAAAGTCATGGCTGTAATATTTACATTGGAAACGAAGATCTGTTTTAAAACTAAACGATTATTTTGGTATGAAATATTTCCAATATCATCCTGTAAAATCTGTATTAATCCCCCACCTCGCACAGGAATAAGAATATCTGTAGAACGGCGTCCATATTGAAATTCATTATAAGGTTGCGATGATATCAGATTACCATTCCCATCTACTAGCCCAACAATTAAACTACTCTGCATCAAATTCCCCCTCTCCTGGATATGAAGATAAAAATTCTTATTTGTCTGTTTAAATTATACCTTATAAAGGATATGTAAAACCACCCTTAAATAAAAAATAGCCGAGATTTTCTCGACTTCTGCCCTGCACACCCCTTTTTAAGTTTGCACACCCCTAGGCACAATAACTTTTAGGGTAATTAAATTGTATCAATCTCTGTAAGATTATATCCAATACTATCCCTTGAGTTGGCTCAATTATATTCACAATCATCTTTACTAAAGATTTAGGTGTAAAGAAAACTCCATCATCCGATGCGATAGCTGAAGCAAACTTATTTAAGAAATACTCATAAATACGACCGAGGATATCATCGTTGATTTCGTTTAATGCACTATTGTTAAAAATACGCAATAATTCTTTCAACAAATCATTTCTAAAAGAAGTATATGTTTTAGGTAATATTCCTTTCAATTGAGTACTCTCTGCCTCAATTAACTCCATAGCCTCATTGACTGCCTTCCCACAATCAGCATCGTCTGGCAAATTGAGCAGATAATCATATCGTGCCTTCTCAGGTAAAAAGATAGCACTTTTCTGCTTAAAATCACTTGACTCAACAGGAAGTACGCGACCATTACGTACAGGACGGTCTTTTAGAATTTCAGCTTCCACGTATTTAAACCGACTATATGCATAACGCAAAAAGATTAAACCAAGAACCGGCATGCAATATTCTTGAGAACTTAATTTAGAACCTTGACGTAAGAGATCTGCTGATTCCCATAATTCTGATTCTAATTTTCTTATATTTATCATTAAACAAGCCTCCATTTGATTGATATTTCACAATAATAAATACTAATTCCGTTTGGTATCCATTTCCATGATATCACAGACGTCACATTCCAACGCTATACAGATTTTTTGTATTATTTCTGTACTAACATTTTCGTTTTTACCAAGCTTTGTGATCGTAGCAGAACTAATGCCCGCGAGCTTTTGCAGGTCTTTCTTTTTCATGTCTCTATCAATAAGAAGCTTCCAAAGCTTTTTATAACTAATTGCCATTCTAATCACCTCTATGTATGTATAAGTACATGATATCATTAGCATCATTATATTGCAAACATTTTCTTTACGTCCGCATGATTTTTGATTTGTATTCAATAATTCTTATTCCAAATCCTTCTAAATCCTATCCTATATCCTATCCTATATCCTATCCTATATTGTCAGGTGTATAGAATGTTACATCCATCCTGTCTCCTCAACCCTACTAATTTATCTATTCTGTCCACTCACCCCTATCTAATTTCAGACTCATTTTTACCACAAAAAAACACCCTCGATATGTTTCCACGTACACATATCGAGGGCTTAAGTCGAGTAGACAGATTTACTTTCATTTTATAAAACTCAGTATTCTCAAGGCTTTCCGGACATCACTTTCTAGACATCAATACAACCGTCTCAACGTGCCCCGCTCTCGGGAACATGTCTATAATCTTAACTTTCTTTACCCTATAGTTCCTGTCTTCAAATATTCTCAAATCTCTTACTAAGGTCACGGGATTACAGGATATGTATATAAATTCTTCGGGATTAAAGTCTATTATCTTGTTAATAGCCTTAGGGTGTATTCCCTGTCTCGGAGGATCTATTATTATTAAATTCGGCCTCTCATTAAGATTATCTACCTGGTTCAATACGTCCCCACAAATAAATTCCGTATTATTTATTTCATTTAGCATCAAATTTTCTTTTGCCATTTCTACGGCTTCTTCTTCTATTTCAATTCCTACAACCTTTTTTGCTGAAGAAGACATAATGATGGAAATAGTTCCTGTTCCACAATATAGATCAAATATTGTCTTATCTCTTAAGTCTCCCGCAAATTCTCTTGCCGTTGTATAAAGCCTTTCTGCACCAAAAGTATTGGTCTGAAAAAAAGAAAAAGGAGATATTTTAAATTTATATCCTAAAAGTTCTTCTGTTATATAATCTCTTCCATATATGATTTCTACCTTCTCCGGAATTATGGAATCAGAAACACGGTCATTAGTCGTGTGAAGAAATCCCACTATATGGCCATCCAGCTTTATATTTTTCAATTTTTCTGCAAAGCCGTTCAATTCCAATTCCTGTTGAGAACTGGTCACCAAGTTCACCAATATCTCTCCTGTAGAAAGAGCTTTTCTGATTGCAAGATGTCTTAATACTCCAATATGGTTTTTCTTCTTATAATGGGGAATATTCATTTCTCTGAAATATTTCGATGTTTCTTGAAGAATTGTAGTGAAATCTTTATCGGCAATAGTACAATTCTCCACTTCCGATATTTCATAAAACCTTCCTCTTTTATGGAGGCCCAAAACCAAATCCCCATCTTTAAAAGCATCGCCAAAGGTATACTCCATTTTGTTTTTATATCCCTTTATTTGAGGGCTTTCTTCTATTCCAAGAAATTCTCCCATTTCAATATTGGAAGAATCAAACAAATCCTTGACTCCTTCAGTCTTTATCTTAAGTTCATCCTCATAGCTTAGAGTTTGATAGTAGCAGCCTCCACATTCCTTAAAATGAGGACATTTGGCTTCCTTTTCAATTGGGGCCCTTTCAACTACCCCCAATATATTCCCATCAATATGGCTTTTTCTCTTTCGTTTAACCAGTACTCTTACCTGCTGGCCTTCTATTCCGCCCTTAACAACTACTTTTCTCCCGTTATAATTTCCTATCCCTTTATTGGGAAATATAACTTTATCTATATTTATCTCTATAATCTCTTTTTTTCTTTTCACTTTACCACCCGTTCTAATAATTCTTTTTAGTATGAAGTATCCAACATAATGTAGAATTCTGATCTTAATAATTTTCATAAGCCTTTCTTTATAATTAGAATTCGGTTTGAATAAATCCTCCAAAGTATAAAACTCTTCTGTATTTAAGTCTATTATGTATAAAATTATTATATAATTATAAAAATTTTATATCAAGTTAAAAATAAGTGGAGTTCTTGATACTATCAAATAATATTTTTTATTGAGTTTTCTGCTGAAATACTAAAAGATCTCGTCTTTTAAGGATATTCAGGTAATAACAAAGTAAGAACATTAAAAAAGGCTGCTACCAATATACATAACTATTGCAGCGGGTGAAAAACTTTTAAAAAATATCTACAAAACGACATTATTAAAATTAAGTGAAAATCTTTATATAGGCCAATCTAAACGTGGAGATTTAGCTGGTATTTATGGAGCCAATGTAAAATATAACAGAAACACAACCATTTATTTCAATTTCTCTAACATTATTAAACTCATTATTTCCTTCTTATCCAAGTGTTTCAAGTATCCTATCTGCCGCTTTACGATATTTTTCTATTCTTTTATAATCCTTTTTAGTAGGATTTGCAATTCTAGTTAAATCCATATTATCGGACAAATCAGCTAACTTAACATAACAAGCTATCTTATTTCTCAAAATCCTATCAATAAATTCATCATAAGTTTCATTCTCTCTCCTTGTTAGTGCATCCAAAGCAGATAATATATCTTCAGAAAAGCCTTCATTTTTTAAGTAATCTAATGTAATATTAGTATCTTCAATTACATCATGAAGTACTGCACAGATTCTTTCTGTTTCAGTTCTTCTTGTAAACATTACTCTAAGAGGATGCAAAATATATGGTTCACCTGCCTTATCTATCTGACCTTGATGTGCTGTTGAAGCTACTAAAATTGCTTTATCGAGCATACAACCCCTCCTCCATTTTTAAGTTATAAAATCACTTTATACGATTATTAATCGGAAACCTATCTTAAAACATTAATAAATTTTAGATAACCACAAACATATTATACTTATGCAATTTCGACGTCCGACCTTAACCTCGAAAATAAGATTAAATCAACAAGGCCTTTTCCTTTCCAAATATAACCCTGCCGAATGGTTCCTTCTTTTATATAGTTATTTCTTATCAATACATTTTGGGATTTGATGTTTTCTGGCATAACAAGAGCTTGTATCCGGTTAATACCGATATTGGAAAATAAATACTCAGTCATAGCCCTAACTGTTTTTGTAGCAATTCCTTTACCCCAAAATTGATCGTTTAATCTATATCCTATTGTTATCATATTTACATCCCGATGGTAGTCAAATATTTCAGCTACGCCTACAATATTATTAAGATTACTATTTAAGCATATTCCAAGAAATATTGCTTTTCTTTTAAGAAAATCCCTTTCAAAATGCCCTATCATATTTGCAACCGTATTTTTATTCTTTTTCAACATCACAGGCGAATATTGAAACAGTTTTTCGTTACTGTATATTGCATAAAGGTTGTCAAGGTCAGACTCGACAATTTTCCTAAGTGTAACTTCATTTGATACAATATGAGGAAATTGTTCATATGGATTCTTATTCATAATTTTGATATCCTCCTTTTATAATAAAATTAGCTTATGTAGGAATTATTGAAATCTTAAATTACTGTTTTAGCAAAGAGTTTCATAATTTATAATACCAACGATAGTAATCTATCTGATATATCTTTCCATTCTGTATTAAGATTTAGTGTTCTTATTTCTATCCTTTTTCCCAGTATCGGAAAATTTGCATTAATCTCTTTCTCTATGGTTGGATATAATAACATTCCTTTTATATCACCTGTAAAATTGCTATTGTTTACATATGCTAATATTTGAAACAAATGGGCAGTGCGAACCTTTTCAATCTCTGTCCAGTTACTCGAAACCAGTGTCTGTGAATAATATTTGGTATCAATTATTAACTGGGTGTTTTTAAACTTGTTTTCAATTACTATATCAGTTCTCATTTCCGGAAGCAGTGATAAATCTTTTTCATTAATTTTCTCGTCTAAATTCCATTTTAATTTAGGAGAATGAACATTATAAATTGTTCCATCCAAATGAACCCTATAAAAATTTAATACAAATCTTTCATAAAGTTTTGCCATCTGATTGTCCCTTATAAAATCCGAAAATGAAAATTCATTATCATCCTCATTAGTAATTAAACCGTAATAGATTAATTCACTAATATTTATTAACATTCGGTAGTGATAATTATTTCTATTATATCTAAGGGAAGAAAAGAGCGCCTTAGAAAGTTTAATATCCCGAATATCCGAAAAATGTAATCTTGTTTTTAATAGTTTTTTTCTTAAATTAACGTCTAACTGGGGTGATTTTATTAATATATTAATTGTAGCTTTTATAATCTGATTTAACTTAATATCCTCTGAAAAATCATCAAACTGACATATCATACTTCCATTGTAAAAAATATGTGTTTTTATCGAATCTGATATATTTATCTTCCCTTTAAGTGTTGATGTTACTTCGTTTTCATGTATATAGTATCGACTAAATCCTCTCTTAATCAAACTGCTTGTCCCATTAATATAGATTCTTGCAAATAAGTTATATATATTATCAAATTTTTCACTGCCTAAAAAAATATTATCTGATTGTTCAAGCACATTCCATGCATAACATAGCATATAATATATGTTTTTTATTGGTATTTTAGGGCTACCGTTCATATCAATCACCTTAATAGCTCTTTAACATAGTTTTTAGTTTTTTCTTCTTCGTCAAACCAATATTCTTTAATAAGTGGTTCAATTTCATATTTTATTATCTCTTCATACCATTTATCTGTATCTATATAATCACAGAAATAGCTATGCCCAATTTTAAAATCTTTACCCAAATTGGTATCCTTTTTAATCTCTAAATTAAGACTTCCCATTCTCATCTTTATTTTATTTATTAATTCTTCACTAGCTCCTTGTGACAGGAGACAGTTTTTAAATGCTTCTGTTTCAAATGCAGGTTCTAATTCAACAAAACAGAATCTCCTTCTTAAGGCATAATCTATTATTGCTAAGCTTCTATCAGCAGTATTCATCGTACCAATAATATATATATTTTCCGGCACATAAAAAGACTCATTTGAATAGGTGAGTATTATCTCCTCTCCACGTTTATCGCTTTCTATTAACATCATTAATTCTCCAAAAATTTTACTCATATTACCACGGTTAATCTCATCAATAATGAAATAATAATCATTATCCGGATTCTCTGATGCCAATTTACAGAATTGATAGAACGGTCCCTTTTTTAGTTCAAATCCTGTACCATTAGGCTTGTATCCCATAATAAAATCTTCATATGCATAACTTTGATGAAACTGGAGTATTTTTATTCTTGATTCATCTTTTTCTCCTATCAAAGAATAGGCTAATCTCTTGGCTGCATATGTTTTACCTACCCCCGGGGGACCTTGTAAAATTAAATTCTTTTTTCTCATTAGTAATGATTTTATTGTTTCATATTTTTCTTCACTAATAAATACATCCGATAAAAAATCTTGTTTTGTATAAGATTCCCGGATTGTTTCATCTGGTACAGAACCGTCTTCATTTATTATCTCATATAATTCATAACAAAAATCATCAAAGTCAGTGATATTTGTCAATGTCTTGGTTGCAAATTCATTTTCTAATATCCATTTCCCAGCTTTTATCCATTTTACTTTTCTAATATGTTTATATTCATCACGATCATCATATTCATAATCTGAAATTACTTCTCCAACACCTAAAAGCGTTTTACTTCCCGCTTTAGCAAATATCCTATCTCCTACCTGTATTTCATGGCAGAATTGCCATAATGCAAGGCCATCATTTGTAGGTCTATTATCAGGTTCATATAATTTATTTAATTGATCGATAATGTCGATTTTTGTTTTGTATTTTCGTAAATCTCCCATTTCATCCCATCCAATAGCCATAATGCCTTGTATTCTAAATTCATCCCATTTATAGCCATTTTTACCAGGAGTATAAGACCAAATTTTTTGTCCGCTTGTTCTCTCTGTAGTTATAGTTGAATCCCAAATTTCCCTGATGCCTTTTTGATAAAAAATTTCAGAATATAGGAATCCATCATTCATAGAGTTCTTGCACCTTATCCCAATATCTCTCATGCTATCAATAATGCTTTCATATTGACCGTCAAAAAATGTTCGAGAAATAGCTTGTCTGTGTGCTTCCTTAAAAGTAGTCAGTTCTCTTAAAGGATTTTGAATATATTTGAACGCATTTCTTATCATTTCCGGTAAATTTTCTAACGAGTTATCCAATTTATGGCTTAATAAATTTTGTACCCAAACATTTTGCCTAACAAAGGTTAATGCCATTGTACGTTTATCCTCGTATTGATTTAATTCGTTTTTCATAGCAGCATTTTGATCAATATAACTAATTAACTCACCAATTATTAATAATACTTTGTGTTCTATTGAATCTATATTATATTCTTTCAATAATTTTTTATAAGAAAAAGGTTTACTTTTTGTTTTATTTATTAATATATTCAAAATAGACTTATTTATTTCAAGATTTATGTATTCATTATATTTATCAATTGCCTTCTCAAAATAAAACTCTTCACTTTTTCTAATTCGTTTTACTTTTGGTACATCTAAAAAAGAAAGTAATTGTTCCTTATATTTTATTAAATTCACAATATTTACCCCCTCATATCACTTGGCATTATTATCAGGTATTATGAAATCAGAAACATTGTCATCAGTCATGTGAAGAAATCCTAACAGCATTATAAAAATGATATCACTTACATTTAACAATAAAAAGTCTTTCCTTATGATTTTCTATTCTTCTTTTACCGCTTGTATAATATTTAAAATTCTTTTCTTTGATGGAAACCTGTCCTTTTTCATTTAATATCTCCAGTATCTCTTCATCCGAAATTTTTGCATTAGATCTGCTGTGACCTTTCTTCCCCATATTATTATAAGATACAATGATATATCTTGCTTGAATATCTTTTATTAACTCTCTGAAAGCTTTCGGCGCTTCTGCAGTACAGTATTTGCTTCTTCCCATAAATTTATTTACAGCTTTTCTGGCCACACCTTCAACCTTTGGCTTGTCCCACTTCGATATGTTTTCAAGAAGATGGTATGTATCCGAATATTGTCTGGAATTATACGGTGTATCCACATATACAATATCGCTCTTTATATTTTTTACCAACAAATTTGCATCCATATTAAATATATCATTATTCTTATTTCTTTCATCATTTATAGCAGGTACCTTCAATGATAACGGAGGATTGATAGATTTACTCCTTCTGAATGTATCATAATGTCCGCAGGTATTCGCCGTCCTGTCCATCCCATACAGAAGTGAAGTTATCAATATCGCTTTTTCTCTAAAATTTATACGTGAAGAAATATTATCTATTTCTTCACGTATAGTACCTATCTTTTTGGCATCCTCAACAGAGAAATAATTTCCTCCAAAATTTTGAGATACATAATTATCTCTCTCGCATTTTATATGATTAAATTCTCTGATTAATCCTTCAATTTTTTTCCTATCATATGCTTCATTCCCCAACCAGGTAACATAAGCAAGATAATTGGAATAGAGAATATCATTTATAATAATCTTGTTATCGGCTTTATTTAAAGAATGAGCTACTATTCCGGTTCCTGCAAAAATATCGGCAAATGTATTAAAATTTCCACATTCTTCATATATAACTTCATTTATAAAGGGAATCAATTTATTTTTGTTCCCCAAATATCTTCTGTTTTCTATATACAATTTGTTTTTATCAAACATAAAAAATCTCCTTTGTCTATCTTCTTTAGTAGGGTAAGGTATATTTTTATAATTACTTATGCATTTTTTCTTCGCCTATTACATCATATCGTATTTCCCTGCTGTATTTAATCATTCCTCTTGATTCTCCGCGCATTTCTGATAAGAGCTTTAGTTCTCTCCCGGTAATCCTTATTTCTTCATCACTTATCTTTTTCCCTTTTCCATTGTACTTATAACAGATATAATTCTTATCATCTTTTAGCTCATTAGTTCTAATATTCAGGCTTCTCAATTTTTTCTCAAACATTATACCATCCCCTTATTACTTTTAATAATATTATACTATATTGGAAAATTAATTATATTATTAAAAAAAGATTTCCGAATATAAAATTATATGCGGAAATCTTTTTGCTTCTATCTATAATATTCATTTATAAATTCAGCTGGAATATTTGAATATTTTTTGTATTCTATTTTTAAATATTCATTTAGGCAATATTTATTACCCAATTTTAACTTTCCTAATAAGTATTTAAAAAATACTTCCATTTAATAACACCTCCATACATAAAAATAATGTTGTTCATCCTCTTCAGAATTATCACTTTTTTTCCTCCTTTCTTGATATATAAAAAACCGCAGAAAAATCCTGCGGTTTTTAGGCACAAAAAAAGTCACAGCTCTACTGTGACATTTTTACATATATATTTTAAATAATATTTAAAAAGCTACATAAACATAACCCCAGGGGCATTCATCATATTTAATACATTAAATTTTCTTAAATAAGCCATATCTATTAAATTCAACATTGATTCATTTCCCCTTTCTTAAATATTATTATCCAACACTAAAAAATTTTACCACTTTTCACATCACATGTCAAGAAAAATATAAATCATATTTTCTCAGAATTCCAGAACTCGTTTAAAACAAATTTCAACTTCTCCTTGCTGCTTACTCTTTTAAAATGTTTCCACTCATGGGGAAATAACTCCATATACTCAGGCGTTAAGAATCTGTCATCAATAAGAAGTACCATTCCTCTGTCTTTTTCTGTTCTTATAACCCTTCCTGCCGCTTGAAGAACCTTATTCATTCCGGGATACATATATGCATATTCAAATCCCAAGCCATTTTTATCTTGAAAGTAATCCTTTATAATATTTCTCTCCAAGCATATCTGAGGAAGTCCGACCCCTACATTTATAGCTCCTATAAGCTTATTTCCTATCAGATCGATTCCTTCGGAAAACATTCCTCCCGTCACTGCAAAAGCCAGCTTTGTTTCTTCGACGTCAGTAAATTCCTGTAGAAATTCTTCTCTTTCTTTTTCGTTCATAGAAGGTTTTTGAATAAAAACATATATATCACCGTTTCTCTCAATAAATTTCTCATAGACCATCATCATATACTCATAGGAAGGAAAAAATATAAAATAATTTCCTCTTTTTCTCTTAGTAGCTTCCTCTATATACTTTACTATATCAATAAGGGAATTGTTTCTGTTTTTATATCTCGTCGATATATTGCCTGCAATGACCAAGCATAAGTTTTGCCTGTCAAAAGGTGAAGGAAGCTTCATTGCATAATCCTCTTCTCTTCCTCCGAGAATCTCCTTAAAATATTTTAGAGGAGTTAAAGTTCCCGAAAAAAATACGGCACTTCTTCCCCATTTTAATGTCTCACTCAGTACATGAGAAGGGTCCAAACAAAATATCTTTATGCTCACATCCTTCTCATTGCTTTCAGCATAGGTCACAAATTTTTCATCATAGTATTCCGCTATTCTTAAATATCCTAAAAGCTCAAAATACATATCAAGTACTTCCTCATAGAAAACCTCCGCTTTGTTTTCAATTAGCCAATTTTCCAGATATTTAATCACTCCTCTGATTAAAGGATATATATCACTTATTTCATCTTGCTGAACATAATACCCTTTATCATTACATAGCTTCTTTAAATCCAGCATAAAACTATTTAGTTTACCGAACCCCTTGAAAATTTTCTCATCCTTACCTTTAAACAGCCTTTTCAGATTTAAAAAGGAAGATTTTTTCAACTCCGTTGAATACATCTCTCTTCCTCTATCCACAAGATTATGAGCTTCATCAACAAGAAACAAATAATCTTCCTTTATTTCAGTAAAAAATCTTTTGAGGGCTACTCTCGGGTCAAAAACATAATTATAGTCACATATTATTAAATCGCAAAAAAGGCTTAAGTCTAAAGAAAATTCAAAAGGACATACCATGTGTTTCTCAGCATATTTCTCTATAATATCCCTGGTGATAATGTCTTCGTTTTTTATAATCTCCATTATAGCTTGATTCACCCTATTAAAATGACCTTTTGCATAGGGGCAGTCCTCAGGGTTACATTTGATTTCTTCGTTAGAACATATTTTTTCTTTAGCCGTTATTACTAAGGTTTTCATATTAAGTCCTTTTTTTCTCATTTTCTTTGCGGCATTTAAAGCAGCTTCTCTTGTAATAGTTTTGGCCGTCAGATAAAATATCTTATTAACCAAACCCTCTCCAACAGCTTTTATTCCGGGGAAAAGCACGGATATGGTCTTTCCTATTCCCGTGGGGGCCTGAACAAACAAATTTTTTCTGTCCACAATGGCATTATATACTGCTACAGACATTTCTCTCTGTCCTTTTCTATATTCTCCAAAGGGAAAATCTAACTTTTTAATCGAAAAGTCCCTTCTTCTATCAACATCCAAACTTAGTTCAGCCCACATAATATAATCATCAATCAATTTATAAAAAAACTCTTTTAGTTCTTCTAAAGTAAAACTCTTTCTAAATTTCTTTGTTTCTCCTGAGCTTAACTCATAATATGTAAGATTTACATCTATATTATCTATATTATTCTCCATAGCATACATATAGGCATAACACTTGCCCTGTGCCCAATGAAGAGGGTTATAGTCCTCTTCTATATCCTTCAAAGATTTGAGGGTACTCTTTATTTCATCAATAACCGTTACCTCTCCGTCAGCAAATATGCCGTCAGCTCTTCCCTCCAACGTTATGGCAAATCCTTTATATGAGAAAGAATATCTCAAAAAAACTTCAGCATTATATTCCGAACCATAGGACCCCTGAACGGTTCTATGGGCTTTAGTTCCTTCCAATGCTCTGCTGTTGCCTATAAACGTAGAATTCAGATCTCCGGATCTCAATACAAACTCAACTAAGTTTCTTACAGATAATTTTATTTCCTTCATTTTTATACTTCACCAATCTTATCTATATTTTGCTCTTTGTTTAAGCAATATTTATATAGATATTTCTCCACTATTTTATTATTTCCCTTTAATTTTTCAATTTTTTCTACGCAAAATATTTTTTTATTAACAGAAGCCAAAAACATGTAGAAACATTTACAAATAGGGTAATTTAATATAAAATATACGTTAAAGGAGGGGTAATATAATATGAAAAGTTTTGAAACAATGCTTAGCGATTATGCTCGTGTTGTAGTAAAGGTAGGATTAAATTTGCAACATGGACAAACCCTTTTTATTAAGGCTCCCATTGAAGGAGTAGATTTTGTAAGGCAGGTAGCCAAATTTGCTTATGAAGAAAAAGCTAAGGAGGTTTATGTAGATTGGAATGACGATTTTTTAACAAGGATGAAATACATAAATTCTCCTATGGAAGTATTTGAAAACTTTCCCAAATGGAAAGCCGATGCAATGGAAAGCTTAGCAAAAGAAGGAGCTGCATTTCTATCTATATCTTCTTCAGATCCTGAACTTTTAAAGGGAGTAGATCCTGAAAAAATTTCTACCGGAAATAAAGCCGCCGCCATGGCAATGAAAACCTATATGGAATATGCAATGAACGATCTCATTACTTGGTGTGTAATTTCAATTCCCACTATAAACTGGGCAAGTAAAGTATTTCCTCACAACTCTCCGGAAGAAGCATATAAAAAATTATGGGACAGCATATTTAAAACGATAAGAGTCGATAAAGAAGATCCCATAGAAGCTTGGGAAAACCATATTAAAAATATAAATAACAGAATGGAATTCTTGAACAAAAATAAACTTCGAAAATTTTATTATACTTCCTCCAACGGTACCGATTTAACTATCGAGTTTCACGAAGATCACTTGTGGTGCGGAGGCGGTGATTACAACAAGGACAATACTTTTTTTGTTCCGAATATGCCTACAGAAGAAGTATTTACTCTTCCGTTAAAAACCGGCATAAATGGAATAGTATTTAATACAAAACCTTTAAACTACAGTGGAAATGTAATTGATGGGTTTAACCTCACATTCAAAGATGGAAGGGTAGTAGATTTCCATGCAAGAAAAGGAGAAGAAATTCTTAAAAAACTTTTAAATACAGATGATGGAGCAAAATATATAGGGGAAGTTGCATTAGTTCCATTTTCTTCGCCTATATCAAAGTCTAACATTACCTTTTTAAATACTTTATTT